>NZ_JARXOV010000014.1:0-103489 GCF_030162955.1 Comamonas jiangduensis | reverse complement strand
TTTCGGTGCTTGAAAAGAATTTTTAATCTTTTTCATCTTTATCAAGCAGCTGCGCTGCTCAACTAAGACTTGCATTGTACATCACTTTTTGAGTGCCGCAGAATTTTCTGCAAAAACCTTTTCAGCAACTTTCGCAAAACAACTGTCTGCGCTAGCAAGGAGCCGAACTATAGCACCGTTCGGTCATGTTTTTAGAAAAAACCTTTTCAAGACCTGCCATCGAGATGGCAGGTCTTGAGGCAGCGCTTGGCGCTGCCTTGGATAATGGCAACAACATGGCACTTATTACCTTAATAGACGCACAGCTCGCATTCGGGCATGTGGCACTGCTGGATCACACCAGTTTTTCTCTGGAAACCAATGAACGCGTGGGACTGATCGGGCGCAACGGCACCGGCAAGTCTTCGCTGTTGAAAATCTTGGCAGGCATGGCTCATGCGGATGACGGCACTTTGCAAGTGCAGTCTGGCGTTCGTATTGCCTATGTGGCTCAAGAGCCCAACCTCAATCCAGAGCACACTATCTTTGAATCTGCTTCCGAAGGTTTGGCAGAAGTCGCGGCTATCCGCGACCTGTATTTATCAGGGGCGGAAGGCGTGGATCTGGATGCGCTGCAGTCTCGCATTGAAGCGCAAGACGCCTGGAACTGGGAGCAGCGCGTAGAAGAAGCGCTGCAACGCCTGCACTTGAACCCGGAAGCCAAAGTGAGCAGCTTGTCGGGTGGTGTGCGCAAGCGCGTTGCTTTGGCACAGGCCTTGGTGATGCAGCCCGATGTGTTGTTCCTTGACGAGCCTACCAACCATTTGGATTTGGATTCGATTGAGTGGCTGGAAGGTTTGCTCAAGGAATTCAAGGGTTCGATCGTACTGATTACGCACGACCGCTCGTTCCTGGACAACGTAGCCACGCGCATTGTGGAACTGGACCGTGGCCAGTTGATGTCTTACCCCGGCAACTTTGCGGCGTACGTGACCAACAAGGCCGAGCAGTTGGCGCAAGAGGCGGTGATCAACGCCAAAGCCGACAAGCTGTTGGCGCAAGAAGAGGTGTGGATTCGCAAAGGTGTGGAAGCCCGCCGTACCAAGGCCACCGCCCGCATTACGCGACTGCAAGAGTTGCGTGCTGAACACGCTGCCCGCCGCACGGCGCAAGGCAATGTGAAGATGGACGTGAGCAGTGGCGAAAAGAGCGGCAAGCTGGTGTCTGAACTGACCCATGTGAGCAAGACCTTTGGCGACCGCGTGATCGTGGACGACTTCAGCGCCACGATTTTGCGCGGTGACAAGATTGGCTTGCTGGGGCCAAACGGCGCAGGCAAGACCACCTTGCTCAAACTGATCTTGGGCCAACTGCAACCTGACCCAGCACCTGCCAACGCCCCAGCACCCGAGCCCGGCAACAGCCCTTGGGGCACCGTGCGCCAAGGCACCAACATTACCGTGGCCTATTTTGACCAGATGCGCAACGCTCTGGACTTGGATGCCACGCTGGAAGATTTCATCAGCCCCGGCAGTGAGTGGATTGAAATTGGCAACCAGCGCAAGCACGTCAAGAGCTATCTGGGTGACTTCCTGTTCTCGCCCGCCCGTGCGAACTCGCCCGTGCGCAGTTTGTCCGGTGGTGAACGCAACCGCTTGCTGTTAGCCCGTCTGTTTGCCCGCCCGACCAACGTACTGGTGCTGGACGAGCCGACCAACGACCTGGACATTGACACGCTGGAGTTGCTGGAAGACTTGCTGCAAAACTATGACGGCACAGTGTTCTTGGTCAGCCACGACCGTACGTTCTTGGACAACGTGGTCACCAGCACCATTGCTTACGAAGGCAACGGCAAATGGCGCGAGTACGAAGGTGGCGTGCAAGACTGGCTGACCCAGTCCAAGCGTGCCAAGGCCATGCAAGAGCAAGCCGCCAAAAAAGATGCTGGCAAGTCTGCTGCCAAGGCCCCGGTTGCAACGCCAGCGGCTCCTGCCACTGCGCCCGCAGTGCCCAAGCGCAAGCTCAGCTACAAAGAGCAGCGCGAGTTGGAACAGTTACCCGCCCAGATTGAAGCCCTGGAAACCGAGCAAGCCGCAATCCGCAAGGCATTGGAGGACGGTACGCTCTACGCCACAGACAATGCCCGCGCCATGCAATTGCACGCCCGTGATGGTGAGATTGATGCCGCACTGATGCTCGCCTTGGAACGCTGGGAAGCGCTGTCCACCTGATAGCGTGATAGCGATAGACAAAAAAAGGAGCTGCTAGCGCTTGATATGCAATGGTTTCAGATAGAAAACTATTTGAAATCATTGATTCAAGGGCGCTAGCAGCTCCTTTTTTATATACAGGCTTAAATGCGATGGCGCACGTCGGGCGAAGCGCGCAGCTTGGCCAGCAGCGCGGGGGCAATCTGCGTCAAAGGCAGCACCTCATCGGCAGCGCCGTGGGCAATCGCTTCACGCGGCATGCCAAACACGATGCAGCTGGCCTCGTCTTGCACATAGTTGTAGCTGCCGGCGTCTTTCATCTCGCGCATCGCCGCTGCACCATCGGCACCCATGCCGGTGAGCATGACGCCCGTGGCATTGCGGCCCGCAAACTGCGCCACGGATTTGAACAGCACTTCCACCGAAGGCTTGTGGCGATTCACCGGCGGAGCTTGCTCATCCACCACGGCCACATAGTTGGCGCCACTGCGCGAAATCGCAAACTGCTTGCCGCCCGGGGCAATGTAGGCGTGACCGGGCAACAAACGCTCACCATGGCTGGCTTCTTTCACCGTGATCTGGCACAGGCTGTTCAGGCGTGCCGCAAAACTGGTGGTAAAGCCCGGCGGCATGTGCTGGGTGATGACAATCGCCGGCGCATCGGCCGGCATTTGTGTCAACACTTCCCGAATGGCCTCGGTGCCCCCCGTCGAAGCACCAATCGCAATCAGCTTTTCCGTGGACAACTTGCCCAGCAAGGTGGCACTGCTGAGGGCAGGCTTGACCACGGGGGCTGCGCCGTGCTCTACCGCGGCAGGCGCAGGCTTGACCATGCGGTGCACATGCGCCGAAGCAGCGATGCGAATTTTTTCTACGATTTCGGTGGACAACCGGCTCAGTCCATTGGCCACCCCCACGCGGGGCTTGGAGACAAAATCCACCGCCCCCAGCTCCAGCGCGCGCATGGTGATTTCAGCACCGCGCTCGGTCAGGGTGGAGATCATCAGCACCGGCATAGGACGCAGGCGCATGATGCGCCCCAGAAAATCAATGCCGTCCATCTTGGGCATCTCGATGTCCAGCGTGATCACATCTGGATTTTTTTCGCGAATCATCTCGCGCGCGACCAGGGGGTCATTGGCCGTGCCAATGCACTCCATATCCGGCTGACGGTTGATGATTTCGGCGAGCAAACTGCGCACCAGCGCAGAGTCGTCCACCACGATCACACGAGTCTTGCGATTCATTCTTACTGCACCCTCACTCAAAACAAGTCCACGCTGCCGCCCGCGTTGGTCTTGGCCAACTGCGCCGCACTGCCACGTAAACGTTCTTGTTCCACCAAGGCTTCTGGATGCGCATGGGCCAAACGTTTGACCATGGCTTTGCCGGTGGCAGGAAAATAAACGACCTTGCGCGGATAAATATCCAGCACATCTTCCGAAACAATCGGAATCCGCTCGGTCTGCAAATACTGGGTCACGAAATCAGTGTTTCGCTCCCCCACATTCATGGTGGTGAAGTTGGCCATCACCTGGCCCCCTCCAAAAATTTTGGCCTGCATGCTCTCACGCCGCGCGCCCAGCTTGACCATTTCATTGATCAGCATTTCCATCGCAAAGGAGCCATAACGGCCGCTGACATCTGCGCTATCGCCTTCGGGCAGCATAAAGTGGTTCATGCCACCAATGTTCAAGGTGCGATCCCACAGACAGGCTGCAATGCATGAGCCAAGCACCGTGCAGATGACGATGTTTTCCCCTGTGACAAAGTATTCACCGGGCAACACTTTGACCGCGTGGTATTGGAAGTGATGGTCAAAGTAGAAAAAAGAGGCTTCGCCCGGCTTGCGCGGTCGCTTGCGCAGCGCTTCCAACCCTGCCGTGCTCAGACCAGCCTGCAGCGGCTGGCGCGCGGCCCAAGATGCATTGCTGGCACCAAACGGCTGTGTACTCATGGCTGCACCTTTGCAATCCGGGGCTGGGCATGCACGCGGTAATTCAATTTAGACCCGCTCATACACGGTCTTGCCGCGCAAGATAAACAGGTCACGCGATTCGCTGAAGTTTTCTGCATGCCCTACAAACAGCATGCCACCGGGTTTCATCACACGGTGAATCCGCTCTAGGACTTTGCGCTGCGTGGGAGCATCGAAATAAATCATGACGTTGCGGCAAAACACAATGTCAAACGGCTCCTTGAAGGGCCAGTCGTCACGAATCAAATTGACCTGCATGAAATCGATCATGCGGCGCAACTCTGGCTTCACGCGCACCATGCCCGCATTTGAGGCTTTGCCACGCATAAAGAATTTATGTAACCGCTCCTGGCTCAGGCTCTTGACGTTCTCCATCCGGTAGACGCCATTGGAGGCCGTTTGCAGCACCTTGGAATCAATATCACTGGCCGTGAGCTTGAAGTTGGCATTCGGCCCCAGTGCTTCTTGTGCCGTCAGCACAATCGAGTAAGGCTCTTCACCGGTGGAGGCCGCATTGCACCATACGCGCCATGGCGTGCTGGCAGGCTTGCTCTTGAGGTGCTGCGCCAAGATGTCGAAGTGGTGCTGCTCTCTAAAAAACGAGGTCAGGTTGGTAGTCAGGGCGTTGACGAACTCTTGCCACTCACGGGCATCCCCTTGCTTTTCCAGCCAAGTGAGGTAGTCATCAAAACTTTCATAACCGGTCTCCCGCAAGCGGCGCGAGAGACGGCTGTACACCATGGCATGTTTACCATCATGCAAGCTAATGCCCGCATGCTTGTAAATCAACGCTTGTACACGACTGAAATCTGCCGAAGTCCATGTGAACTCGCGGCCCTGCGACATCGGTCCAGAGGCCTGTGCGGTGTCAGTGTGTGGAGCAGTGCGAAGCATGAATAGTGATCACCCAATTGAGGCGCATGGCAAAGCGCTGCCAAAACCTGGCAACCCGCGCCAAGGCAGGCTGCCAGAAACCTAAAACGCAGTGTCGATTACTCGACAGGCGCCACCAGGCCCATATCCACGTTCGACATTTGCTTTTCAATGTCTAGCAAGATCAGCATGCGATCACCCACAGAGCCCAGGCCCAAGATGCAGCCATTGTCAATGGCGCTCTCAATGTCTGGTGCGGGACGGATGGCCTCAGGTGCCAGCTCCATCACATCGCTCACGGAGTCGACCACAATGCCAACCACGCGATTGCGCAAATTCAAGATGATGACCACCGTGAAGCTGTTGTACTCCACGGTTGAGCAGTTGAATTTCAGGCGCATATCCACAATCGGCACGATGGTGCCGCGCAGATTCACCACGCCCTTGATGAACTCCGGCGCATTGGCGATGCGTGTGGGCTGCTCATAGCCACGGATTTCTTGCACCTTCAGGATGTCGATGCCGTATTCCTCATCGCCCAAACGGAAGGTCAAGTATTCGCGGGCACCCGAGGCTTTGCTCCCCGCATTCTTTCCCATGATGCTCATTGCTTTCTCCTAAAGCGGCAGGGCTTTTTCAACACCCTCAAACCACCAAAAACTTTGTTTAACCGCCGCCTGTCTGTCGCTACAGCCACGCGGCCTGCCATTCACTACTCTGCCTCACGCTCAACGCGCGCGGCGCACCAAACTGCTGGTGTCCAAAATCAAAGCCACCGTGCCATCACCCAAAATCGTGGCGCCAGAGACATTCGGTACCTTGCGGTAGTTGCTCTCCAGGTTCTTCACCACCACTTGGTGTTGCCCCAGCAGTTCGTCCACCAGCAGCGCCACGCGGCTGCCGTCAGACTCCACCACCACCATGATGTCGCTGCGCTGGCTGGCTTCTGTACGCGGCACGCCGAACACTTTCTCCAGTTCGATCACAGGCATGTATTCGTCACGCACCTTGACCAGTTGCGAGCCCTGCGTGACGCTGCTGACGTCTGCCGCATTCACCTGGAAGGACTCCACCACCGAAGACAGCGGCAGAATGTAGACCTCTTCGCCGACCCCTACCGACATACCATCCATGATGGCCAACGTCAGCGGCAAGCGAATCGACACCCGCATGCCCACACCTTCCACCGAATCGATCTCTACTGATCCGTTCAGTGCGGCAATGTTCTTGCGCACCACGTCCATGCCCACGCCACGGCCAGACACGTCCGTCACGACATCGGCCGTGGAGAAACCCGGCGCAAAAATCAGCATCCAGACTTCGCTGTCGGGCATGCTGTCAGACACATCCATGCCCCGCTCACGCGCCTTCTTCAGGATTTTTTCGCGGTTCATACCCTTACCGTCATCGCGTACTTCGATCACGATAGAGCCGCCCTGGTGCGAAGCCGCCAGGGTCAAGGTGCCAGTTTCAGACTTGCCAGCCTTGATGCGATCCTCGGGAGACTCAATCCCGTGGTCCAGACTATTGCGCACCAAGTGCGTCAATGGGTCTGTGATCTTTTCGACCAGGCCCTTGTCCAGTTCGGTGGCCTCACCTTGCGTGACCAGGTTGATCTTCTTGTCCAGCTTATTCGCCAGATCACGCAACATGCGCGGGAAACGGCTGAAGACGGTAGACATGGGGATCATGCGGATCGACATCACCGCTTCTTGCAAGTCACGCGTGTTGCGATCCAAATCTGCCAACCCCGCCAGCAATTGCTGGTTGGCAGAAGGATCCAGTGCACGGCTGTTTTGTGCCAGCATGGCCTGAATGATCACCAGCTCACCGGCCAAATTGATCAGTTGGTCCACCTTTTTCACATCCACACGGATGCTGGTGGATTCCATCTGCGCCATGTTCGGGCGGGTGGCGGTTTTGGCAGCCGCAGCCACCGGCTTGATGGAAGGTGCGCCCGGTGCACCGTCGAAAATGCCATAGGCTTCGCCTTCTGGCACGGCAGCAGCAGGGTGTGTCACTTCATCTGCGGAATGCACCTCCGCAGCGGCCTCGGCATTGGCTGCAACTGGTGCAGCAGCGGACACCGGCGTAGCGGCAGCTACCGCATCCTGGGAGCTGATTTGCACCTGCTCTTTCGACACGTGAAACGCCATCAAGTCCAGCAAGTCGTCATCGGTGGAGTGCGTTTGCACCGCGAACAAGCGCGTCTGGGGCTCATCACATGGCAAATCTTCTATGCTACCCAGGCCGGGGATGTCGCGGAACAATTCTTTGACCGCATCCACAGACTCGATCACCTCCAAAGGCCCGATTTTGATGTGCAGGTGGCGCAGACCATTGGGAGCCGCTGGGGCAGGCTGTGGCGCGGCTTGCACCACAGGTGCTGGAGCAGGGGCTGCCACCGCTGGGGCGGGTGCCGGGACGGGGGCCGCAGATGCCGCTGCTTGCGCACCTTCGCCAGCCGCTAACCGGCTGATACGCGCGACCAAATCTGCGGTCGGCAGCACATCGCCTTCGCCCCCCGCCTGGTGGCGGGCCAGCAAGCTGCGTGAAGCATCTGCCGATTCCAGCAAGACATCCACCATCTCCGGGATGGCTTTGATCTCGTGGCGGCGCAAACGATCGAGCAACGACTCCATCTTGTGCGTCAGCTCTGCGACATCCGAAAAACCGAAGGTTGCCGAGCCGCCTTTGATGGAGTGCGCACAACGGAAGATGCCATTGAGCTCTTCATCATTGGCCTCACTCAAGTCCAGGTTCAGCAGCATCTGCTCCATCTGGTCGAGGTTTTCACCAGCTTCTTCAAAGAAGATCTGATAGAACTGGGTCAGGTCGAAGTCCGCTTCCGCTCCGCCTTGATGTGTATCCGCCATGTCGGTTCCTATCTTGTTATTAGCATCCGCTGAACTGTCTTAGCGAATCACCTTCTGCAATACTTCAATCAACCGGTTGGGGTCAAATGGCTTCACCAGCCAGCCAGTCGCCCCTGCCGCGCGACCGGCTTGTTTCATCTGATCGCTGGACTCCGTCGTCAAAATCAAAATGGGCGTGCCTTTGAAACGCGGATGCTCACGCAGACGACGCGTCAGGCCAATCCCATCCAAGCGGGGCATATTCTGGTCTGCCAGCACAAGGTCAATATGCTGTGCCTCAGCCTTTTCCAAAGCGTCCATACCGTCAACGGCTTCAACCACCTTGTAGCCGGCCCCTGTCAATGTGAAAGAGACCATTTTTCGCATGGATGGAGAGTCATCAACAGCGAGGATCGTATGCATGTAAAACTCCAACGGACTTTTAAGTTTTGAGTGTGTGTAAGCGCTTGAGATCAAAACAGTTCAATTGAACCTGCATCCATCTCACTTTGCGTAACGGGGTTGGGGCGATCGGGTTGGAGGGCCATGATGGGGGCATCCAGCTCGTCCTCTTCACGACCCATCGTCTCCGAGGCTAGGCGGAACGCACAGCCCTGTAAAACCTGGGTGGTATGCACAATCAGCTGTGTTGCCATGTCATGGAACTGCAGCTCCGTCACCGCGCTGCGCAATGCGGCGCGCGCCGCATCTACGCCGGGTTCTTCACCAACGCTGTCTCCGGAGAGCAAAACATTGGCTTCGCTGAAGCGCTCCAACAAATTCGTCGTGGCATGATTGAGCAAGCCTTCCAACCTGTGCAAATCCCGCATCACAACCAACAGGGAATCCTGTAATTCAGCCGCAACCATGACAGGAACCTGCACAACAGGCTCTGTAGATGGCGTTTGCGTTGATTGCATTGTTTCTCCAAGATGGGGGCACCCGCAGCATGCTTTTCTGGCACTCACAAACCATTGTTTGGCCTATGGCGTACTCACAAAAGCGCGCGCTCACGGCATGAAGGAATCCACACCCGACAAGTATGTTCCAAGATGTATCCAATGATAGCGCCCAACGGCTCTGATAATCCAGCGCAGAAGCCTTTGCTTTTGCTGCACCTTGAAGATTCCGCTGCCGATCAGCGCTTGGCGCAAATCACGCTGCGCAAAGCGGGCATCATCTGCAACATCTCCTGCACAGATAACTTGCAGGACTTTATCAAGCTCTTGCAATTGCAAAGGTTTGATTTGGTGCTGGCTGACTACCATCTTCTGGGCTTTACCGCGCTCGATGCTTGGGAACGCGCCCGCACGCTGGCGCAATGCCCGCCTTTTGTCTTGCTCTCAGGCGCAATTGGAGAAACCGCGGCCGTTGACGCCATCCGCCAGGGCATCGCCGATTACTTGCTCAAAGACGACATGGCACGCCTGCCCCACGTGCTGCTGCGCGCCCTCGAAGTGCATGAGGCACGGCTGGCCAAAGACCAAGCCATGCAGGAGTTGGAGCGCTCGGAGCGCCAGCTGGCCGAGTTGACAGAGCATCTGCAGCAATCCATCGAGCAAGAACGTGCTGCCATTTCCCGCGAGATCCATGATGACATCGGTGGTTCTTTGACGTCCGTCAAATTTGACCTGTCGTGGATTGACCGAAATGCGACAGAGCCCGAGGTGCAGGAGCACGCCCGGGCAGCCTTGGAAATGCTGCAACACGCTCTGGGCGCCAGCCAACGCATCATGATGAATTTGCGCCCGCCCGTGCTGGACCAGGGGCTGGTGGCTGCAGTGCAATGGCTGGCAGAGAATTTTGAGCGGCGCACGGGCATCGTGGTGCGCATGGATGCGCCCTCTCACATTGAGGTGCCCTCGGAGATACAGGTTGTCGCGTACCGCACTGCCCAGGAAGCACTGACCAATGTCAGCAAGTATGCGCACGCTACGGCTGTACACATTGATATGTCAAACGCCGAGGGACATTTGACACTGGAAGTGCGTGACAACGGGCGTGGCATGGGGGCTGAGCAGCGCCGCAAGCCCAAGGCTTTTGGACTGCGCGGCCTGGCAGAACGGGCACGCACCGTGGGCGGTTGGCTAGACGTGAGCAGCCAGGTCGGAAAAGGCACGAGCATTATTGTTTCCATACCGCTCCCGTAAGATAGCCGCGTGCGCAGGACTGGACATAGCTTCTTCTGCGCACCTTACGTCGCTGAGAAGCTTTCCTAGAGGTGACATATTGATTGATGTTGTGATTTGCGACGACCACGCCGTACTGCGACGGGGCATCCGTGACACGCTGTCCGAAGCGACGGATATCAAGGTACGCGCAGAGGCCGCCGGCTACACCGAGTTGCGAGAAGTGCTACGCGCCACCCCCTGCCACGTGCTGCTGCTGGACATCAACATGCCGGGGCGCAATGGACTGGAAGTGCTGGTGAGCGTGCGCGAGAGCTATCCCGAAATCAAAGTACTGATGGTCTCCATGTACCCAGAAGACCAGTACGCACTGCGCTGCCTCAAGGCCGGCGCCCACGGCTATGCCAACAAAGCAGGCGATCCGCTGCAACTGGTGGAAGCCGTGCGCGTGGTGAGCATGGGGCGCAAATTCCTCACCCCGGAAGTGGCGCAGATGCTGGCCGACAGTTTCTCCCAGCCTGCGCCTGAAGTGCCGCACGAGTCCCTGTCTGAGCGCGAAATGCAAACCCTGCAAAAAATTGCCACCGGCAAGCGCCTGACGGACATTGCCGAGGAGCTGATGCTCAGCCCCAAAACCGTCAGCGTCTACCGCGCCCGCGTACTGGAGAAGCTGCAACTGGGCAATAACGCCGAGTTGACGGTGTACGCCATCCGGAACAATTTGGTCTAAAACCATAGCTGGTAGCGGTTAAAAATAAAGGACTTCAGATGAAAAACATCTTGAAGTCCTTTATTTCCAAGCGCAAGCCGCTCTACTTTTAGCAGTCTTCTAGACGCCAAAAATCGACAGCGTACGGTCAATCATGCTCAAAAAAGGCTGCTCCATCATGGGCAAAGTGGCCGTAATGCCCAGCATGCCCACCGTCAACGTGACCGGAAAGCCCACGGCAAACACGTTCATCTGTGGCGCAATGCGCGCAATCACCCCCATGGTCAGGTTCACAAACAGCAGCAGCGCCATCATGGGCAGGGCAATCCACAGCGCGCTGGAAAACACGGCACTGCCCAGCTCGTGAATGCGCATTTGGGCCACGGCCTGCAAGAACGAACCATCCACCGGAAAAGCATCAAAGCTTTTGATCACCGCCATCAGCACCACCAAGTGGCCGTTCACGACGATAAAAAACAGCGTGAAGATTTGCACCAGAAAGCGCGAAACGGCGCTGAGTTGCGCGCCGCTGGTGGGGTCAAAGAACGACGCAAAGCTCAGCCCCATTTGCAGGCCAATCGCTTCGCCAGCCACCTCCATCACGGCGATGATGAGACGGGCAGAAAAACCAATCGCCAAACCAATGCCCACCTGCTGGATGACGCACGTCAGCGCCTGCGGTGAGTTCACGGCCACCATGGGCTGGTTCAGCACCGCCTGGGCGCACACGGCCACCAAAAAAGCCAGCCCCACCTTGACCCGCATGGGAATGGCTTTTTGCGAAAACACCGGCGCGGCCGTGAACATGGCCAAGGTGCGCAAAAACGGCCAGATGATGGGCGAGAGCCACGCCATCAATTGCTCTTCGGAAATACCGATCACGCCTGCGCCTTCTTTCTGTGTACCTAGCTAGCCGAGCGCATTCGGGATGTTTTCAATCGTGCGGCGGATGAAATCCACCGTCGTACTCAACATCCACGGGCCGGCCACTGCAAACACCAGCACTGCGGCCACCAGCTTGGGCACAAACGACAAGGTGTTTTCATTGATCTGCGTGACGGCCTGAAAAATACTGACCACCAAACCCACCGCCAGTACCGTCAGCAGTACGGGCAGTGAAATCATCAGCAACAAGGTCAGCGCTTCGCGACCGAAGGTCAACACCATTTGGGGCGTCATGACACAAGCCTTTCAGGTCTAGATGGCAAAGCTGGAGGCCAGCGAGCCAATCATCAGGTTCCAGCCATCGGCCAGCACAAACAGCATGATCTTGAACGGCAGCGCCACCAGCACGGGCGAGAGCATCATCATGCCCAGCGACATCAGGATGGACGACACCACCATGTCGATGATCAAAAACGGAATAAAGATCATGAAGCCGATCTGAAACGCCGTTTTCAGCTCACTGATCACAAATGCAGGCACCACCACGCGGAAGGGCGCATCTTCAATCTGGGTACCTGGCTCCAGCTTGGCCAGGCGCGCAAACAGCGCGTAATCGGTTTGCCTTGTTTGGCGCACCATGAACTCACGCATAGGCACTTCGGCTTTTTTGACCGCCTCTTCAAACTGCATGGTGTTCTTGGTGTACGGCAAGTAAGCCTCTTCGTACACCCGGTCCAGCGTCGGCCCCATCACGAACAAGGTCAAAAACAGCGACAGACCAATGATCACCTGGTTGGGCGGCGAAGACTGCGTACCCAGCGCCTGGCGCAGCAGGCTCAGCACAATCACGATGCGGGTAAAGCCCGTCATCATCAACAAAATGGCGGGCAAAAACGACAAGGCCGTAAAGAACAGCAATGTCTGAATGGGCACGGAAAAACTATTCCCGCCGCTGCCCGATCCCACCAGGATCGGCAAGCTGGGCGCAGCGGTTTGCGCCAGGGCTGCGGGCATCCAGCAAAAAGCCGCCAAAGCGGCGGCTGCTGCGGCCCAAGGGGCCTTCGTGGCAAAAAAGCCGAATCGCATGTGTGCTCTCATGATTGCGGAGCTTGCACGCCCTCTTGGGCTTGCGCCATGGCACCTGCAAAACTCACAGGCGCGGGCTGCTGCGCAGCAGCTTGCCCCAGAACGTGCAAACAATGAATGCTTTGGGCCGTAACGCCCAGTACCAGGCAAGTTTTTTGTGCGCCATGCCCCACTTCCACCGTCACCACGCGCTGGCCCGGCCCCACGGCCACCGATGCCAACACCTGCGCGCTGGTGCCCGTGACATTGCGCCCCGCTTGCTGACGCTGCTGCCAGCGCTTGAGCAACCAGGGCAGGCAGGCCAAAGCGCCGATCATGACGAGCAGCACCAGCAGCGAGGAGGTAAAGCCGGTGTTATCCACGGCTGACGCGGCGCAGGCGCTCCGAAGGTGTCACCACGTCGGTCAAGCGGATACCGAACTTATCGTTCACCACCACCACCTCACCTTGCGCAATCAGATAGCCATTGACCAGCACGTCCATAGGCTCGCCAGCCAAGGCGTCCAGCTCCACCACAGAGCCTTGCGCCAGTTGCAAGATGTATTTGATAGGCACCTTGGTGCGGCCCAACTCCACCGACAACTGCACGGGAATGTCGAGCACCATATTGATGTCGTTCACTGGCACCTCAGTGCCCGACGTCCCATTGTTGTAGGCAGGGTTGCCGCTCAAGGGGCCGCCTTGCTCTGCATCCAACGCTGCTTGTGCATCGTCGGTCTGCTTTTGCTCATCCAGCGCTTCGGCCCAATCCGAGAAGGGATCATCACCTGGGATGCTGCCGTTGTTGTTTGGGTCAGTTGCCATTCTTCTCTCCGGTCCAATTTCCATCCACACCGCGCAAACATTGCTCGATGCGCACGGCATATTTGTTGTTGTGCGTGCCGTACTGGCACTCAAAAATTGGCACACCGCCAATCGATGCACGAATCCGTGGCTGGCGGTCTAGCTCGATAAAGTCGCCAGGCTTCATGGCCAGCAGCTGCTCCACCGTAGCTTCGGCGCGCGCCAGCTCAGCCACCAGCGTCACTTCTGCCGATTGAATTTCTCGCGTCAGCACCTTCACCCAGCGGCGGTCCACTTCCATGGAGTCGCCTTGAGTGGACGAGTACAAGATATCGCGGATGGGCTCCATCGTGGCGTAGGGCATGCACACATGGATAGAGCCCGACACATCGCCAATTTCCAGCTGAAATGCGGTAGACACAACAATTTCACTGGGGGTGGCGATGTTGGCAAACTGCGGCTGCATTTCCGAGCGCTGGTAAGCCAGCTCCAGCGGGTAAATGCCGTGCCACGCTTTTTTGTATTCCTCGCTGATCACATCGACCAGACGATTGATCACGCGTTGCTCAGTGGCAGAAAAATCACGGCCTTCGATACGCGTTTGCAAACGGCCTGCGCCACCGTACAAGGTATCGATGATGCCGAACACCAGCGAAGGCTCGCACACGATCAGACCATTGCCGCGCAAAGGGCGAATGGCAACGATGTTGAAGTTGGTGGGCACGGCCAGCCGCCGCAGGAAGGCGCTGTAGCGCTGCACACTCACTGTACCCACCGAAACTTCAGGGCTGCGGCGAATGAAGTTAAACAGACCAATACGGAAATTGCGGGCAAATCGCTCGTTCACAATTTCCATGGTGGGCATACGCCCCCGGACAATACGTTCTTGGCTCGAAATGTCGTAATTGCGAACCGAACTCTCGTCAACGTCTTCAATATCCGATTTCTGGCGCTCGCCCGTCACCCCCTCCAAAAGGGCGTCGACTTCCTCTTGTGACAGGAAAGAATCACTCATGCCGTTGCTCCTCGCGCTTACTGAATAATGAAGCTGGAGAACAGCACACGGCGAACCGGGCTACTACGGCGGCGAGGACGGTCATCCTCTGGCTCTGCAGCGTCTGCGCGCGCAGAACTAGCGCCCAGCGGGCGGGTCACTTCGCGCAAAATATCTGCAGCTAGCTTTTCCTTGCCTTCGCGCAGCAGCAACTCATCGGCCGTGCGTTGCGACACCAGCATCAAGACACCGTTGCGGATGCTGGGCATGTACTGCTTGACCAGCGTGCTCGTGGCCTCGTCTTGCAGCTCTAAAGTGATGCCAATTTGCGCAAAACGGTCACCGCCCGGGTCGGCCAGATTCACCACCATATTCTCCAGTGGCAGGAAAGTGGGAACCAAGGTGGCAGTTTTGGCGGGGGCATCCTCACCGTACACGTCCCCCTGCGACTTGTTTGTCATCACCAGCAAGACCGCCGCTACCGCGACAACGAGCAAGGCGACCAAAGCGCCGATGACTATCAATTTCTTGCTCTTGGCTGGCGCCGGAGCGGCGGCAGAATTGGTTGCGGCCACGTTGTATTCCTTGATGGATAAAGAAAGTTGGCAAACCAACCTTGAACTGAAACTGCGCTAAGCGCTCGCACGTAACACGTGCTTATAGGCAGATTATTTCTTGAAAGCCAGAAATCATAGCCAGAATAAAAGGCGCAAATATCCAGCAAATCAATCGTCTGAGCCTGTCACTCGCTTTCTCTGCTTCGCAAAGGGCCCTGCAAAACGGGGTTAAGCGTACAAATCCAGGCCTTGTGTGCGCTGTGAACGCGCTGCAGGCAACTCCGGCACCACTGGGACTGCCACCTGCATCTGCTGCACCGGCGAAGCCTCCCAAGGATTGCGCGAACCTTGCTGGGGCGATCCATTACCGCCTTGCCCCTGGCCGTCAGCTTGCACCGAGACACCCGCCAGTTGCACGCCCTGCTGCTCTAGCATTTCGCGCAGCTGCGTCAAGCTGGCATCCAACAATTCACGTGTTTGCGCCTGGTCCGCCCGGAAGGTGACATGGGCTTCATTGCCGCGCACCGATACTTGAACCCGTACAGGCTGCCCATCTTTTTCCAACACAACTTCCGCGCGCTGACTCTTCCCTTGCAGCCAAAAGCGCATATCTTCCACTGGCGCTTCCGCTTGGGGATCCAGCATCGCATCTTGCGCAGACTGCGCCTCTTGCACTGCGGCCTCTGTCAAGCGGGTACCGCTACCCTGCCCAGCCGATAGCCACTCTGCCGTATTGGCAGCACTTTTTGCGCTTTCGCTGCGCTCGGCAGCTTGGGGCCGAGCCCCTGCGCTGGCGGCAGCCCACTGTTCGACCTGCCCCATCAAGCGCTGCAACGCAGGATTGACAGGCATTTGCGAGTCTTCCAGTTTCCAAGCACCGTGCAATGCCACGCGACCTTGTGCATCCGCATCTGTAGACAAGCCCTCTGATACGGTCTGCGCCACCGCGTCTGCGATGTCCGTCGCTTCTGCCAGCACGGCGGAAGCGACTGCCACAGCAGCAGATGCCCCGGTCTGCACGGGCGCAGCCACCACCGACTGCACACCCGCAGCAACGGTCGCTATACGCTGCCCCACAGCCACATCAGGCTGCGCCCCCGTGATCAAACCGCCCGCAGTGGCCCACAACAAGCCTGCATCTTGTTTGGCCTGCAAAAAGCTGCCATCTTGCAAGGCCGCATCGGCATCCAATTTGTCCAATTGCTGGGTTTGGCCCACCAAACTCTCCAAGCTTAACCCCAAAGGCAAGGATTGCAGCGCATCGGTCAACAGGGCTGCATCCGGCGGCACCGCCAGGTCGATGGCCTGCGCCCCGAAGGAGGTGGCACTTGTGCCTGCCTCAGCACCTTGCAAGCCTTGCAGCAACTGCGAAAACACAGGCACTGACTTCTGGCCTTCTGTTACCTCTTTGGCTTTGTCTATTTTTTCTGGGGTTTGCGGCTTGGGCGACTTGGTCGCTGTGGGTGCAATAGCTTGCTTCATATCCATGGTTAGGCCTCCTGGAACTGCAAACCAAAAGTTCGCCCAATGAACTGCAGCGCCGCGCGCTCATCGGTTTGTTTCTGTTCACGGCGCATTTGCGCCAGCGCGATATCACGGCGACGCGTTTCGACCACTTTGTTCAAGCTGGTCAAACGCAGCTCGGTCGCCATCAAGGCTTTTTGTGCTGCCTCCAAGCGAATGGCTTGATCGGCCATCACCTTGACTTGCAGATCCATCGCATGCTGCAAGCGATCCATGAACTGCCGGTGATGCAGCATCACTTCCGGCTTCATGGTGGCCCCTTCGCTGGCTCCCCAGCGCTGCTGCATCTCAAGGGCATAGCTTTGCAACTGCTCCATCTGGGACTTGGCCGCGTCATGGGCACGCTGACGCTCACGAAGCGCATTGCGCGCTTCATCGCGTTTACGTACTGCCATATCAATGGCGATCATCAATGCATTGAGCGACGACATTCCACATCCCTCTGGTTATCAATTTTGCGGATTCAACACCGCAGCCATCTGCGCCAGGCTCTCTTCCATCGAAGCAGACTCAAACATCGTCTGCTGCAGAAAACTCGCCATCGCGGGCTGCAAACGGATCGCCTCATCCACCTGCGGATCAGAGCCGCTGACGTAAGCTCCTACTTGTATCAAATCCTTGCTTTTTTGATAGCGCGAATAAACGGCTCTAAACCGTCTAGCTAACTCGAAGTGCTCTTGCGGGACCACGTTGTGCATCACCCGCGAAGCGGATTGCTCCACATCAATTGCGGGGTAATGCCCCTGCTCCGCCAATGCACGCGACAACACGTAGTGCCCATCCAAAATCGCACGTGATGCGTCGGCAATCGGATCTTGCTGGTCATCACCTTCTGACAGCACCGTATAAAAAGCCGTGATCGAGCCCACCCCGTTCAAGCCATTGCCGCTGCGCTCTACCAGGGCAGGCAATTTGGCAAAACACGATGGCGGGTAGCCCTTGGTGGCGGGAGGCTCACCAATCGCCAGCGCAATTTCACGCTGGGCTTGTGCATAGCGGGTGAGCGAATCCATGAGCAGTAGCACATGCTTGCCTTTGTCTCGAAAATGCTCGGCAATCGCGGTGGCATAGCTGGCGCCTTGCATGCGCAGCAAAGGCGGCGCATCCGCAGGGGCCGCCACCACCACCGCCCGCGAACGGTCTTGGGCACCCAAGATGTCTTCCACGAACTCTTTCACTTCGCGGCCACGCTCGCCAATCAGCCCCACCACGATCACATCGGCCTTGGTGTAGCGCGCCATCATGCCCAGCAGCACCGACTTACCCACACCCGAACCCGCAAACAGCCCCAGGCGTTGACCACGGCCCACGGTCAGCAAGCTGTTGATCGCACGCACACCCGTATCCAAGCTCTCGCGCACAGGTGCGCGCTCCATGGCGTTGATGGGCTCGCGGTCCAGCGGCTCGGCCACCACGTTGTGCAATGCGCCTGCATGATCCAGCGGAATCCCTTGCGAGTTCACCACCCGCCCCAGCAAACCATCCCCCATCGGCAAACGCAGCATGCCTGTTGCCAGCGTTGGCGCTTCGGTATCCCCCCAACGCAGGGGCGGTGCAAACGGCTCTGCCGGTGTAACCGTAGCGCCGCACGACAAGCCTTGAATATCGCCCGCAGGCATCAAAAATGCCCTGTCGCCCGCAAACCCCACCACTTCGGCCAAGACAGGCTCTGCACCCGGCATTTGCAAATGGCATTGCGAACCCACGGGCACACGCAGCCCGCTGGCTTCCAGCACCAGCCCCGTCAAACGGGTCAAGGTTCCGTGGCTGTGCAAAGGCAAAGGCTGATTCACACGCTCGCGCCCTACGCGCAGCATCGCTTTCAGGGGTGCAATCGGTGCATCTATCTGCGCTTGATCAGTTGCCATACGAAGCACCCTCATACCAGGTAGACACCAGACCCAACGCTGCTACCGCACGCTGCCAGCGGCGCTCCAGGCTGCCATCAATGTGCGCGCCCTGGCTCTCTACCATGCAGCCACCCGCTGCCACGCTGGGGTCGGCCAGCCATTCCACCTTGGGGTTGGGCAGCGCAGCGCGCAAATGCGCTTCCAAGTTTTTAAAGTCTTCGGGGTTTAACCGCACCAGTGCAGGCTTGGTTTCTGCACCCAGCATGTCCAGTGCTTCTGCCACCACAGGCTGCAAAGCCTGCGGGTTGCAGCGCAACTCTTGGCGCACCACTTGCCGGGCAATATCGCAGGCCAGCTGCAACAGATCCGGCGCCATTTGCTGCTGCAAACCTTGCAAACCTGTTTGCGCCGCGTGCAGCACTTCGCTCAAACGCTGCGCGGTTTCACGTCCCAGATTGTTCTGGTAGTCCGCCATGCGCGCTTGCCACTCTTGGGCGGCCTGCTGCTGACCTTGCTCCAGACCTTGCTGGTACGCCTCTTGGCGCGCTTGCTCCAGTTGCTGCTGCAACACCTCTTCGGAATAAGAAGGCGCAGCAGGCTCCACCTCCTCGGCCTGCACAACTTCGTCAGGTGCCTCTTCTGCAGCGGCGGGCTGCGACTGAGCCTCCACCTCTGGCACAGGGGGCAACAATGCAGGGTCCAGCGTCATCTCCGGCATGGCCGTAAAGCCATGGAGCGTGCCGCTGCGCACACCACCAAAGTGCCATTGCCGCACATGCTGGTGGTCGATTTCTTCGCTGGGAATAAAACGGGTCATGTTCGCCTACTCGTACGCTGGATGTGTGCCTTAGACAAAACTGTCTTCTGGGCCACCACCCAGCGTGATCTGGTTCTCGTCGGCCAGGCGACGCACCACCTTGAGGATTTCCTTTTGCTGCGTTTCGACTTCGGACAAACGCATAGGGCCACGCGCTTCCAAGTCTTCGCGCAGTGCTGCGGCAGCGCGCATGGACATATTCGCCAGAATCTTGTCGCGCACTTCCATGGAGCCACCCTTGAGCGCCACGATCAGCGTCTCGGAAGCCACCTCGCGCAGCACCAGCTGCAGCGAACGGTCGTCCAGCTTGACCAGGTCGTCAAACACAAACATCTTGTCCATGATCTTCTGGGCCAAGTCCGCGTCGTAATTGCGGATCGTGTCCAGCACGGCCACATCGGCATTGCCGCCCAGCAAGTTGATCATTTCGGCCGCCGTCTTCACGCCACCCAGTGAGGTCTTGCGAATCTTGTCGCCACCGGCCAACACCTTGTAGAGCACTTCATTCAAGTCTTTCAGTGCTGAAGGCTGGATACCTTCCAGGGTCGCCACACGCAGCACCACTTCACTGCGCAAGCGCTCTGGCAGCTGCATCAGCACAGCCGCCGCCTGATCGAACTCCAGGTGCACCAAAATGGCCGCCACGATCTGTGGGTGCTCATTGCGCAGCAATTCGGCCACCGACACCGGATCCATCCACTTCAGACTTTCAATGCCTGAAACATCGCCACCTTGCAAAATGCGGTCGAGCAGCAGCGCCGCCTTGTCATCACCCAGCGCACGGCGCAGCACCGACTTCACATAGTCGCTGGCATCTTCCACCAGCAGGCTTTGTGCAGCGCAGTCATCGGTGAAGCGCGCAATCACAAAGTCCACTTTTTCTTTGGACACCCCGCGCATACGCGCAATGGTTTCGCCCAGCTTTTGCACTTCTTTGGGCGACAGGTGCTTGAACACCTCAGCCGCCTCTTCCTCACCCAAGGACATCAGCAAAATGGCGGCGTCGTTCAGACCTCGATCATCCATAACAAACTCTTTGTATTCTGTGAATAGTTAGTGCGTGGGGAGCAGTGCTTAGTGGCTCTCGCCATTGACCCAAGTCTTGACAATATTGGCCACCGCAATCGGGTTTTGCTTCGCCAGCGCACGGGCTTGCTCCAAGCGCAACTGCTCAGGGCTAGGCTCACCGGGCTTGAGCGGTGCCGCCAAAGCAGGGCGCTCCAGCTCTTCGGCTTCCAGCAGATCCAGTTGTTGCGCCAACTCCTTCTTCTTGCGCGCCTTGAGAATGGGGCGCACCACGCCAAACATCAAAATCAAGGCAGCCAGCACCAAGCCCACCGGCCACATGATGGTCTTGATCAGCTCAATGGTTTCAGGCTGCTGCCACACCGGCAGATCAGACGCCAAACGCGCTTCTTGCTGGAACGGCGTATTCATCAAATTCACCGAGTCACCACGTTCCGCGTTAAAGCCAATCGTCTCGCGCACCAGGGCCAGCATTTGCGCTTGCTGTGCAGCCGTCATGGCTTGCGGCGAGACAGCGGCACCAGGCTCCGCAGGAGTGCCGGGCAAGTAATTCACCACCACCGCAGCGGTCATGCGCTTGATAGAGCCCGTGCTGTTGCGTGTTACGCGCACCGTCTTGTCCACTTCGTAGTTGGTCACCGACTCACGCTTGCTGCCAGGAATGGCCAAGATGTTGGTGTTTTGACCGTTGGCTGCCTGCAAAGGCTGCGCTTGGCCATTGATGGGCGCCGCCGCAGTCTGGGGGGGCTGATTGCTCACCGCACCAGGCACGCCGGTAGGTGGAACCGGCTCTTTTTCACCGGTCGCTTCCAGCACTTGCTGGCTACGAATTGCGCTAGGTGCCTGACCTTGGTTCGGCGCGTGCAGCTCAGAAGTCGACTCGGTGCGCGAAAAATCCACCTCGGCGGTCACCTGGGCCTTCACATTGCCCTTGCCTACCACCGGCTCCAAAATGTCCAAAATACGCTGGGTGTACTGCTTTTCCAGCTGCTGCTGGTACATCAGCTGCTGCAGGTTCACAGGACTGTCTTCGGGGTTCGTGGTTTGCGACAACAGCTTGCCCGAATCGTCCACCACGCTCACTGCACCCGGCAGCATTTCAGGCACGCTGGAAGAGATCAGGTGCACGATGCCCGCAATCTGCGTGCGATCCAGCAAACGGCCGGGGTACAACGTCAGCAACACCGAAGCCGAAGGCTTTTGCTGCTCGCGGAAAAAACCGTTCTGGTTCGGAAGCGCCAAGTGCACGCGGGCGTTTTGCACCGCGGACAGCCCCAGGATGGAGCGTGTCAACTCCCCCTCCAAGGCGCGCTGGTAATTCACTCGCTCTTGAAACTGCGTAATACCAAACTTGCTGGCCTCCATGATTTCAAAGCCAGACACCGCCCCCTTGGGCAAGCCCTGCGTCGCCAGCTTCAAACGCACATCATGGATGCGATCTGCAGGAATCATGATCGCGCCACCACCTTCGGTGTACTTGTAGGGCACGTTCATGGAAGCCAACTGCGAGACGATTGCGCCGCCATCTTTGTCGCTCAGGTTGCTGAAAAGCACGCGGTAGTCAGGCTGGCGGCTGAACATCATGGCCGCAATCACCCCTGCCACCACCAAAGCGCCCACAGCACCAATCAATATGCGTTGATTGCGGTCGAGACCTGCCAGCCGCTGCTGCCAATTGGCAGGGCTTGCGGCGGGAGGACTTGGTTCAACAGGAATTTCAGCAACTGCGGACATGTTCTTTTCCAAATGGGGAGCTTGGGCCCGACACGGAGCCCAACGTGATGCCGATTATTCAAACTTCCCGCTCGGGCGTTCCCCAGATAAAGCCGCCGTTTCCCCATTTATTTACCCAGATGGATAGTTTGCAATTGCCTACGATTGCACCCATCGAACCAATAACGAGTTCAAGGAAACAACATCATGGACCTTCGCCTTCATAGCGC
Source organism: Comamonas jiangduensis (assembly GCF_030162955.1). NCBI lineage: Bacteria > Pseudomonadati > Pseudomonadota > Betaproteobacteria > Burkholderiales > Comamonadaceae > Comamonas > Comamonas jiangduensis. Next base: position 81,291 of record NZ_JARXOV010000014.1, on the reverse strand, counting down.
CACTTCTCCGTTGACCACCATGTCCAGCGATATGGCACAACGCTTGACCAAGCCTGTGCAAAAGTCCGAAGCCGAAGGCCATGGCTTCAGCTCTGCCCTGGAGAACGCATTGCGCTCCGTCAGCGCTTCGCAGAATCACTCTTCCCACTTGCAAAAAGAAGTGCAACTGGAGAACCCATCGGTCAGCCTGGAAGAAACCATGGTTGCCATGCAAAAAGCCCAAATCGGCTTCCAAGCTACTTTGCATGTACGCAACCGCCTGGTGCAGGCCTACACCGATGTCATGAACATGCAGGTCTGAGCACCTGCTTGTGTGTGGTCGGTAGCTCCTCTACCAGCCACTCGAACGCTCACCCTTCAAAAAAACCTTTGATGACCGCACCCTTCGGGTTGCGGTCTTTTTTTGCACCTGCAACCCAACACCCCTCGTGACCACTCCACTCTTAACCATCAATTAAGTGAGCTACTAGCGCTTATAAATCAACGGCTTCATGTTGTTTGTGCGATGAAATCCTTATTTCTTAATCGCTACCAGCTATCAATTTTCAAATAACTAGCCAGTTCACGATGGCGCATAAAAAAAGCCCATCGGCCTTTTAACCGATGGGCTTTGCCAAACCTTGGAGGATTTGTGCAATCGCTAATTAATGTAGCGCAGAGCTGGCTAATGTAGCGCAGAGCTGGCTGGCACGCGACCCATATGCTCCAGTGTCGCAAGCCAAGGCTCGGCCAGCACGCGCAGCTGCGCATCGTTGCGCAAAATGCTTTGCATGATGCGCGTCTTTTCCTTGCGCTGCTCGCGCGTCAGTTCCGCACCTTGGGACTGCAAGCGCAGCTCATTGATCAGCACCGAACAAGTGTTTTCAAAGCGCGTCACACCATCCCAATCGCTTTGCTTGGCAGACTCCAGCATGCGTTGACTGGCTTCTTCAATGGCGCGGTAGAAATCAATCAGATCTGATCGCACGTGTCATCCGCCTACAGAAATGGGGTTGTGGTTGCCATTCAAAGCATCGGGCCCAATCGCGGCCCATGACTTAGCCACTGGCGCCATCAAATGCTCCACCTCGTCCAAAAATGCCACATTGTTGCTGGCATTCGCCTGCGTCAGCTTCACGGCACAGTAGTCATACAGCGCCAGCAAATTCTCTGCCAGCTCACCGCCTTTTTCCAGATCCAGGCCCAAAATCAAGCCCTCCTGAATGATGCGCTGCGCCTTGCTGATGTGGCGGATTTTCTCCTCCACATTGCGGTTTTGCATGGCAGTTCTTGCCGAACTCAAAGACTTCAGCAGCCCGTCAAAGAGCATGTTGATCAATTGATGTGGCGACGCCTCTGTCACCACAGATTGCACACCAATCTGTTGGTACGCCGAGGCGGAACGTGCGCCAAATGAGGAAAACATCAACTACTCCTTCGCCGGGCAGCGCCACATGTTCATCGTGAACATGCGCCCACCCATTCCAATATGTCTAAATTATGTCGTCGGTCTGCCGCGGCCAAAGACACCGTAAACCATACTTTTCATGCACAGTTTCGCGCGTCAGTTGCTACTCTTGTTCCACTGCGCGATTTGCTGGGTGATGTAGTTATTGAGCGAATCCATTTGCGCCATCTTCGTATCCAGGGCCGAATACGTTGCACGTAAATTGGTCTCATACGCGCTGATACGCCGCTGCATGCTTTCTTTCTGGCTGGAGTTACTCTTCAACTGTGCATTCAACGATGCATCGGCCGTCGCAAACATGCCCTGCGTCGTGTCCAGCAAACCCTGGGTGAAAGAAGACGCGCGCACGGCCCAGCCATCTTGGTCCTGCCCTGCAGCATCTACCGAAAAGAAGTTCTTCAAGCCTTCCGGGTCTTTGAGCGCCGCCGTCAGCTTGGCATCGTTCACTTCCAGCTTGCCGTCTTTGGTCAGCTGCACACCAATTTGCGACAGCGACTGAAACTGCGTATCTGCCCCGCCCGTGTTCTGAATCAGGCGCCGCATGGCCGACTGCAAAGTACGCGCTGTGGCATCACCCTGCAAAGTGCCTGCGGCCCCAGTGTCTGGGTTGTAGGCCATCATCGTTGACAAGGTTTCCATCAGCGAACTGTAGGAAGTCACCAAGTTGTTGATCGCCTGCTTGGCGCTGGCCGTGTCTTGGGCAATCGTGATGTTGGCAGGTGTATTCGCCTCGGTCAGCTTGCTGACGGTCAGCGTCAACCCATCCACCACATCGCTGAGCACCAGATTGGAAGACTTGACCTTAATACCGTTGATCGTGGCCTCGGTGTCCTTGGCAGCACGCCCCAGCGTCATGCCATTGCCGCTGTCCGTGGCTGCGGGGTCTGTGTACGCCAGCTTGGCCAGATTCGCACCCACGCCTTCGCCAACCACCGCCTCTGTGACCGTTACCTGAAAACCGTTAGCCGTGCCCGTGGCGGTCGATGTCAGCGACAAACGCTCACCCGAGGCATCACGCACAATTGCCGCCGTTACACCCGCCTCTTTGGCATTGATCTTGGCGGCAATCTCGCTCAGCGTTTCATTGCCCGTCAAATCATCCAGCAACAGGTTTTTGGAGCTGTCGCTACCGGCACTGAAACTGTGAGAATCATCCGTTTGGGACCATGTGCCCATGGTGATGGTCAGCACCCCTTTGCCCATGGCCGCATCTTTGGCAAAAGCCGTCGAATTGGCACTTTGCGCAGCCGCCAGTTGCGACACTTCCACGGCATAACTACCCGCCGCCGCCTTGGTGGTGACCGTGCCGGTGATCGCACCGCTATTGCTGGAGGTCACAGTTTTACCCTGCCACAAATCACCCTTGGACAGCTTTTTAATCTGATCCTGCAGATTGGACACCGCCGTTTTCAGCGAGCCCATGGACGAAATCTTCGTGCTGATGGTGGTGGCCTGGGTTTCCAGCTTGGTCAACGACTTTTGCTTGATCGCCACCAACTGGGTCACGATGTTTTCCGCATCCAAACCGCTGCCAATACCGATCGAACTGATAGAACCTGTTGCCATGAAAAAACCTCCTGCGCCAGACTCTGCCGGCAAGCACTATTGTGTCGCAGCGTACCGCGAGCACCCCTCCGGTTGCACCGACGCTTGATTGCATATCGGCACGCCCCGCGCAAACTTTAACGGCCTGCTACAAACAGGCCGTATTTTTTTACTACCGGGCTACCGTGCCCACCAGACAAGCTGGCGGGCACACCGCGTGTTCTTAGCCGCTCTTAGCCTTGCAGCAGTTGCAGCACGGTTTGTGGCACTTGGTTGGCCTGCGCCACCATGGCCGTACCAGCCTGCTGCAGCACCTGGGCCGCACTCAGCGCAGCGGTTTCTGCCGCAAAGTCGGCATCCATAATGCGGCTCTTGGAGGCCGTCAGGTTTTCGTTGGTGATATTGAGGTTGTCAATCGTGGTCTGAAAGCGCGACTGCACCGCACCCAATGTGGCACGCGCGCTATTGACGGAAGCCAAGGCCGCGTCCATGGCCAAGATGGCGTTGTCGGCAAACTCTGCATCCAGCACATTCAGCTTTTCAAAACCCTTCACATCGGTTTGGGCGGATTCAAAAGTACGGGCAGAATCTTTCAAGAAATTCGCATCGCCCTCAATTGTGTTGCCTATTTTCAAACCCGTTGCAGCCAACAAATCAGCTTCCACTGCTGTTGGCGCAGCACCCGCAACAGTGATATTGCCATCCGCAGATGTCAGCACCAGGCCACCATTCACAATCGATGCTTTGACCGTGCTATTGCCCCCGCTGTATGTGGCGTTGTTGATTTGCTCTACCAAATCATTGACACGGTCAGAAGCTTTTTCCTGAGCCGACAAATTAAATGTCTGGCCATTGATAGTTACTGCGGCTGCTGGCATCCCTCCTGAAGCTACATTTTTAGCCGCTTGTACTGTGGCAGTTGCGGGTAAAGGCGGGGTTGTTCCACTGATTGTCAGCGCTGTATTTGTCGTAAGGCTACTTTCAATCACCAACTTGCCATCTGCATTGATGGAAACAACTGCTTTATCAGGATTAAAAACTGTGCCTGCGCCGTTTAATGCAGTTTGAACGGCTAATCGCAGCGCCTCTCTGCCTTCATCTACTGTCGTGGCTGTTGTAGGATTTGCGGCCACATTAATGGCAGTGCCGCCATTAATGGAGATATCAAAAGCACCGTGCTGAAAGTTAACTGGCAACGTGATATCCAAAACTGTTTGCTTTGGAACGATAACCGCTGCTTTTGAACCCTCAATCGTCGCTCCTTCCAGCTTCGCAGGCACTGCCACGCTGTTCCACTTGCCCAATGCTTCCGTATTGGCATTCACGATATTGGTGATATCAATGGTCTGGCCCTGGTTGGCCCCGACCTGAAACGCCATATTGGTGAACGATCCATCCAGCAGCTTGGTGCCGTTGAACGAGGTGTCGCGTGCCACGCGGTCGATTTCTTCTTTGAGCTGCTGCACTTCTTGATTCAGTGCGGCGCGGTCTTCGGCAGAGTTGGTGGCGTTGCGGGCCTGCACTGCCAGTTCACGGATACGCTGCAGGTTGGCAGTCAGCGAGCCCAGGGCACCTTCGGCCGTCTGCGCCAGAGAAATACCATCGTTCGCATTGCGCGCCGCCACCGTCAGGCCACGGGTCTGGGTGGTCATGCGCTCGGAAATGGCCAGACCGGCCGCATCGTCCTTGGCGCTGTTGATGCGCAAGCCGGAAGACAGGCGCTGCATGGAGGTAGACAGGGTCGATTGGGACTTGCTCAGATTGCGCTGAGCGTTCATGGACTGAATATTCGTATTGATGATGGCTGCCATAACTGAAAGCTCCTTGTCTGTAAGCCGGTGCACCGGCACTGCGGTAAATGCTGCAATGCCAACGCACGCGCTGGCCCGTTCCCATCCAGGCACGAGCCACCATAGCCCATACACCTTTTTGGATATGGTGCAAATTGTTCCTCCAGACACCCTCAGCCATTCAGCCAATAAACACCCCAATTGCCCGACAAATCCCCGCTTCAACGCCTCTAAAGTTTTCAAAACCCATAGCAAAAAAGCCAAGCCCCGCTTGCACGGGGCTTGGCTTTTGGTTGCATGCTGTTTCGCCAGCGTTGCTGGCGAAACGGTGCGCGATTAACGCAGCAGCGACAGCACGTTCTGTGGCAGCTGGTTGGCCTGGGCCACCATGGCAGTACCGGCTTGCTGCAGTACCTGGGCGCTGCTCAGGTTCGCAGTTTCGACCGCAAAGTCAGCATCCAGAATACGGCTGCGGGAAGCAGTCAGGTTTTCGGAGGTAGTAGCCAGATTGGACACAACCGACTCAAAACGGTTCTGGATAGCACCCAGGTCAGCACGTGCGGAGTTCACTGCCTTCAGGGCAGCATCCATAGCCAAAATAGCATCATCGGCACCTTGGACTGTAGAAACGTTCAGTTTCTCAAAGCCTGTCTGCTCAAGACCCTTTGTGAAATTAGAGGTGCCTGCAGTCAACCCTGTAAATTCGCCTGCGTCCACAACTTCAACATCAACACCCTTGCCGGTCAAGACAACTTTGTTGTCAATCAAAGAGGCTTTCACAGAACCGTCAGTAAACGTGTCATTGATTGCCTTAACTACATCAGAGGCACGTGCAGCTGCGGAGGAGGCTGTACCGATACTAATAGTTTTGTCATTCACTTCAATCTCAGTTGCAGCATAAGCATAGCTTTGACCCGAGATATTGCCAGTAAAAGTAGAGGCAGCTCCGCCAGGCAATGGGTTAGTGCCATTAGCAGATGCACTGATTTGCAAAGCTGTGTCTTGAGTGCTTGTAATTGCAATAGCACTGCCAGTAACTGTTGCTGTAATACCAGTTATTGTTTCCAGCGCTGTTTCAACCTTAGCGGCTACTGCTGCTTGTGTATCAGCGTCATTATTAGTAAAAGCGGTTGCAGAAATATTTAATGTTTGCCCACCAACATTGATATCAAACGCACCAACACCGTTCGTTGCATCGACAGTCAAACCCGCCATAGCCAAACTGCCGCTGCCTGGAGTGACAGTTAAGCCTGTGCCCGCTACTTTACTGATCTCTTCACCAACACGTACAGCATCAACGCTGCTAGAAGTCCAAGTACCCAATTGGGAAATCTTGGTATTCTGAATGGAATCGATATTAATCAATTCCCCTTGATTGGCACCCACTTGGAAAGCTTTCGATGTGAAGGAACCATCCAACAACTTTGTGCCATTGAAAGACGTTGTTTCAGCTACACGATCAATTTCGCTCTTCAACTGATCAACTTCTTTTTGCAATGCAGCACGGTCATCCGAAGAATTTGTCGCATTGCGCGATTGCACAGCCAGTTCACGGATGCGCTGCAGGTTGTTGCCAATAGTGGACAGCGCGCCTTCCGCAGTTTGTGCCAGCGAAATGCCGTCATTCGCATTGCGCTGCGCCACATTCAAACCTGTGATCTGGGTGGTCATGCGGCTGGAGATGGCCAGGCCAGCGGCATCGTCCTTGGCGCTGTTGATGCGCAGGCCTGAGGACAGGCGCTCCATGGCAGTACCCAGCTTGTTGGCAGAGCCTGCCAGTTGGCGTTGCGCATTCAGCGAAGAAATATTGGTGGTGATGACCATTGCCATGGTGTAGCTCCTCTACGTCAATTCAGTACGTGTGCCAACCGTCGCCTTGCTTCAAGGTGGGCACGGTCAGCGGCCCTTCAAAATTTCAGACTTGCGGCATTTCTTGTGTTTGCCGTTGGGTCCGTCTTTCACAGGGCTTTTCTCCCTGCTGAGTGATGTATCGACCACGGGGGGCAGGACTTTAGTTTTTTTTTAGAAATATTTTTTACCACCTGCCCAGCACGGCGCAGCGCTGGCCCCTACCCCTGCCAGCCGCCTTTCCTCAACCACACAGCAAGGGGCAAAGGCAACGCCCCCCACAGGCAGCACCTTATGCATAAGGCACCCTTACCAAAACGGTCTGGTACCCCACCGCGTTTGCGCCTTTTTGGGGCTTGCCGTTACCCTTCGCGCCCGCTCATTGATATATATGTATAGGTGAGAGAGCTGACATAGCCGCTGCAAGCGATCACCACCCTGCGAAAGAAGCTTTAGCTTTGCCGCGTGCAGCCGATACAACTAGGCAACAATCACCCTTCTTATTGCACGAATACGGCGCCTAGGCACCCACGACAATTTCCCCATGCTTGTCCTTATTGGTTACATCATCGCTTTCGGTTGCGTCTTTGGTGTTTACGCCCTCCACGGCGGAAACATGAGCGTCCTTGGCAAAGCCCTCCCGTTTGAAATGGCCACCATTGGCGGCTCTGCGATTGGCGCGTTCATCGTGACCAATCCGCCCAAGGTGCTCAAAGCCACGGTTTCCGCCCTGGCAGGCGTGCTCAAAAGCTCCAAGCACAACAAGGCACGCTTTATGAGCTTGCTGGCACTGCTGTATGACGTGCTGCAAAAGGCCCGCAAAGAGGGCTTGATGGCGATTGAAATGGATGTGGAAGAGCCAGAGAACTCTGAAATCTTCCAAAAATACCCAGAGTTGCTGGCCGATCAGCACTTGGTGGAATTCATTACCGACTATCTGCGCATGATGGTTTCGGGCAACTTGAATTCGCACGAGATTGAAACGCTGATGGACAATGAAATCGATGCCCATCATCAGGAAGAGCACCGCGTCGTCGTGGCCCTGCAACGTTTGGCAGGTGCGCTGCCTGCTTTCGGTATTGTGGCGGCGGTGTTGGGGGTGGTGAACACCATGGGCTCTGTCGGCCAGCCTCCTTCGGTGCTGGGCGGCATGATTGCCTCGGCGCTGGTCGGTACGTTTTTGGGTATTTTGCTGGCCTACGCGCTGGTGGAGCCTTTGGCCGGTCTGATTGAGCAACGCCAGCAAGACGGCGCCAAAGAGTTTGAATGCATCAAGTGCACCTTGATTGCCAGCATGCAAGGCTACAACCCACCTACGGCGATTGAGTTTGGCCGCAAGGTGCTGTATTCGACGGAGCGCCCCGGCTTCTTGGAGCTGGAAGAGCACGTCAAGAGGAAGTAAGCCATGCCGCCCCCCAACGCTCCCGGCGGCGCACAAGCCGGTGCAGCCAACGAAAAAAAGCTGCAGCCCATCATCATCAAACGCGTCAAAAAGGGGGACCACGGTCACCACGGCGGCGCGTGGAAGATTGCCTATGCCGACTTTATGACGGCGATGATGGCCTTCTTTTTGCTGATGTGGCTGCTGGGCTCTACCTCCAAGGGTGATTTGCAAGGCATTGCGGCGTACTTCAACTCGCCGTTGAAAGTGGCCATGAATGGTGGCGATGGCTCGGGCAATAGCTCCAGCATCATTCCAGGCGGTGGCACAGATTTGGCAAGGATTCATGGCCAGGTCAAACGCTCCGAGGCCGACTCCAACGACCAAAGCCGCCAGAGCCTGCGCCAGGTGCGCGCCCAGCAAGATGCCCAGCGCATCAAAGCACTGCGCGCCAAGATTGACGCCATGATCTCCAGCAACGCCACGCTCAACGAGTACAAGTCACAGATCCGCATGGATGTGACGCCTGATGGCCTGCAAATTCAGATCGTGGACGAGCAAAACCGCCCCATGTTTGACATTGGCAGCGCCATCGTCAAACCCTATATGCGCGATATCTTGCGCGAGGTGGGCGCTGCCCTGGGTGGTGTGGAAAACCGGATCAGCCTGGCTGGCCACACCGACGCCGCGCCTTATGGCACGGGTGAAAAAGGCTATAGCAACTGGGAACTTTCTACCGACCGGGCCAACGCCTCGCGGCGCGAGTTGGTGGTGGCAGGTATGCCCAACGACAAATTGGCGCGTGTAGTCGGTCTGGCGGCCAGCGATTTGCTGCACCCGGACGACCCACGCGCACCGCAAAACCGGCGCATCACGATCACCGTGCTGACGCATGAGGCCGAAGAGCGCTTGCTGGGTAAGCAAGCACCTTCGGCGCAACAAGACAACAAATTGGAATCGGAAAATATGGAAAAGCAGGAGAATTCCCCCCCTGCACGCCAAACTCCGTGACAATTTGTGAAATCGGACGGGACCTGCGCCTTGGCACGGGTTTCATTCAAGAGCTTATTTGACCGAAAGGGTCCTCCGTGGCTACCAATGCCCTTCGCTTTTTGATCGTTGACGACTTCTCCACCATGCGCCGCATCGTGCGTAATTTGCTGAAGGAAAGCGGCTTTACTGAGGCCGATGAGGCCGAAGACGGTGTGGCTGCGCTGCACAAGCTGCGCAACAGCAAGTTCGACTTTGTCGTGACCGACATCAACATGCCCAATATGAACGGCTTCCAGCTGCTGACAGAAATCAAGGCAGACGAGAAGCTCAAACACCTGCCGGTGCTGATGGTGACCGCCGAAGCCCGCAAGGAAGACATCGTGGCTGCCGCCCAGGGGGGCGCGGCCGGTTACATCGTCAAGCCTTTTACCAAGGCCACGCTGGAAGAAAAGGTCAATCTGATCTTGAAGAAGGTTGGCCTGAGTTAAACCCATGGACCAAGCAACGCCTCACAGCGACGCATCGCCCTGCGCTTTTGACCAGGGCAATGTCCACAACAAAATCGGCATGCTCACGCGGCAGCTGCATGATTCCCTGCGCGAGCTGGGTTATGCAGACCGCTTGCGTGGCGCCACCGAAGAGTTACCGGATGCGCAAAACCGCCTTTCGTACATTGCGCGTTTGACGGGCGAAGCTGCAGAGAAGGTGCTGACTTTGGTGGATGACGCCAAGGACCGGCAGACCGACATCGTGGCGCAGACCAAAAAAATGCGCCAAGCGATGATTGCCGACCCCGTGGCAGCGGTGGCCAAGGGCCACATCATGAATTACCTGGAAGACATGGAAAAAGCCACGGAAATCGTGGACAACCAGTTGACCGACATCATGATGGCCCAAGACTTCCATGACCTGACCGGACAAGTGATTGCCAAGGTCGTGCGTCTGGCCAGTGATCTGGAAAACCAGCTGGTGGAGCTGCTGCTGCAAACAGCACCGCAAGTGGCGGGCAGCAGCACGCCGCTGGATGAGGGCGAGGTACTGGCCGCAGCCGCCATGGCCACGGGCCAGGTCGCGACCAACCAGGCCGATGATCTGTGGGCGGCGGCACTGGCCGAAGCTGCGCCCGCACCCGCTGCACCGGCACCAGAGGAAACACTCGCTGCACATCCCAAGCTGCAAGGCCCCGTAGTGGACCCGAATGCCCAGGATGTGGTGACCTCGCAGTCACAAGTGGATGATTTGCTGGCGAGCCTGGGCTTTTAACTCTAGCTATACAAAAAAGAGCTGTTGACGCTCTTCTTTATTAGGATTCAAGGCTATTTACAGCCAAAACCTTTGTAAGAAGAGCGCAACAAGCTCTTATTTACAGAGCAATCACCCACCGCGTTAGCAGATTGCTTGGCAGCCGCCAGCACAGCGGGCGCTGAAATAGCACCCCCTGTGGCGCGCTTTTCCAGCTTTAGCAATTTGGCGGCTTACGGACAATGGCATGAGACCCCTCTCTCATGCCACCATGGAATCGAGCCAAGACAAATCCCTACCAGCAACCGAAAGGAAGCTACAGAAAACCCGCAAGGACGGGCAGACATCGCGTTCGCGCGATCTCGGCCACTTGGCGGTGTTGGGCATGGGTTCGTTGATGGTGATCATGGGCGGCCCCACCCTGATGCAGCATCTGCGCATTGCCATGAGCAAGCAGATGTCCTTCAGCGCAGACACGGTGCTGGTGCCGCAATTGATGCTGGAGCGGCTGGTGGATATGGCCGTGGTGGGCATTCTGGGCTGCGTGATTTTTGCCCTGGCCATCAACGCGGTCTCCATCATCACAACGCTGATGTCGGGCGGCTGGATCTACAGCCTCAAGCCCATCATGCCGCAGTTCAAGCGCATCAACCCCATCTCGGGTCTGGGCAACGTTTTCTCCAAGCAGCAGATGGTGACCGCCCTCAAGAACGTGGCGCTGATGCTGATTTTGGCCACCGTTGGCTGGTTCCATATCAAGTCGGGCATTGTGGAGCTGGCCAGGATTCCGGCACTGGGCGGCCAAGCGGCTTTGGGCCAGGTGGGTGACTGGATCATCAGCGGCCTGATCATGCTTCTGGTGGTGGTGTTTGCGGTGGCCATGATTGACGTGCCATTGCAAAAAGTGCTGTTCCTGCAGCGCTTGAAGATGAGCCACCAAGAGGTCAAACAAGAACACAAAGAGTCCGAGGGCAGCCCCGAACTCAAAGGCAAGATTCGCCAAAAGCAGCGCGAAATTTCCCAGCGCGCCAGCATTTCTGCCGTGCCCAAGGCAGATTTTGTGGTGACCAACCCCACCCACTACTCCGTGGCCTTGCGCTATGACGAAGCCACCATGGCTGCGCCCCAGGTGGTAGCCATGGGGGCCGATTTGGTGGCGCTCAAGATTCGCGAAGTGGCCAAGGCGCACAGCATTCCGGTGCTGGAGTCGCCCATGCTGGCCCGCGCTCTGTACGCCCACGCAGAGATTGACCAGGCCATCCCATCCACGCTGTACACCGCCGTGGCTCAGATTTTGGCCTATGTATACCGCCTCAAAGCCTCCATGCGCGGCGAGGCACCTGCACCTGGTGAGCTGCCTCAGCCCCACGTGCCCCCAGAACTTGATCCGCACACCCCGCGTGCTGCGGCTGCAAAGCCTTAAGCGTTAGAAAGCACTGCCACCATGAACACCGCCTTGTTCAAAAACCTGCAAACCTGGAGCACCAAGAACGGCTTGGCATTCCAGGGCTTGGCTGCGCCTATTTTGGTGATTGCCATTCTGGCGCTGATGGTGCTGCCCATGCCGCCCTGGATGCTGGACACCTTCTTTACGCTGAACATTGCCACCGCCTTGATGGTGATGATGATTGCCGCGTACATGGTGCGCCCGCTGGACTTCTCGGCCTTCCCCTCGGTGCTGCTGCTGACCACGCTGATGCGCCTGTCGCTGAACGTGGCATCGACCCGCGTGGTGCTGCTGGAAGGACACACCGGCCCCGGCGCTGCGGGCGCGGTGATTGAATCCTTTGGCCACTTCCTGATTGGCGGCAACTTTGCCGTGGGCCTGATCGTGTTTGCGATTTTGGTGGTGATTAACTTTGTGGTGATTACCAAGGGCGCCGAGCGTATTGCGGAAGTGTCGGCACGCTTTACCCTGGATGCCATGCCCGGCAAGCAAATGGCCGTGGATGCAGACTTGAACGCGGGCCTGATTGACGAAGGCGAAGCCAAGCGCCGCCGTGCCGAAGTGCAAGAAGAAGCGAACTTCTTTGGCTCGATGGACGGCGCCTCCAAGTTTGTGCGCGGCGACGCAATGGCCGGCATTTTGATTTTGATCATCACCATCGTCGGTGGTTTCATCATCGGCATGGCCCAGCACGGTCTGAGTGCTGGCGATGCCGCCAACAGCTACATCTTGCTGGCCGTTGGCGATGCGCTGGTGGCACAGATTCCTGCACTGCTGATTTCGGTGGCGTCCGCCATGGTGATCTCGCGCGTGGGCAAAGACAACAACACCGGCAAGCAAATTTCCAACCAGATGATGGCCTCGCCCCGCGCGCTGGCCATTACCTCGGCCATCTTGATCATGCTGGGCCTGATCCCCAACATGCCCCACACCGTGTTCTTAGCGATGGGCGCTTTGTTTGGCTACGGCGCATGGACGGTGTACCGCAAGACCCAAAAGCAGGCCGAGCAAGGCAAGGCAGGCACGGCCGAAGCCCCTACGCCCGGTGCATTGGCTGCACCGCAGCAAGACACCGAAGCCACCTGGGACGACCTGCAGCCTGTGGACTTGCTGGGCCTGGAGCTGGGCTACCGCCTGATTGCACTGGTTGACAAAAAGCGCCAGGGCGACTTGCTCACCCGCATCAAGGGCGTGCGCCGCAAGTTTGCGCAGGAAGTGGGCTTTTTGCCCCCCGCCGTGCACGTGCGTGACAACCTGGAGCTCAAGCCCAGTGCCTACCGCCTGACGCTGCGCGGCGTGATGGTGGGCGAAGGCGAAGCCTTCCCCGGCATGTACCTGGCGATCAACCCCGGTGGCATCACCACGCCGCTGATTGGCACACCCACCACCGACCCTGCCTTTGGCCTGCCCGCGCACTGGATCGACGAGCGCCAAAAGGAAGCGGCACAAATGGCTGGTTTTACCGTCGTTGATTCGGAAACTGTGATGGCGACACATTTGTCACACTTGATGCAAATGCATGCTGCCAAGCTGTTGAGCCGTAACGAGGTGCAACAACTGGTGGAGCACGTGGCGAAAACCGCGCCCAAGTTGATCGAAGAAGTTATTCCCAAAATGGTGTCCATCACTGCGTTCCAGAAAGTACTCCAGCTGTTGCTGGAGGATGCTGTGCACATCCGTGATATCCGCACCATCATCGAAACACTGGCCGAGCACGCCACTCAGACCCAAGACCCCGTAGAGCTGGCCCGCCGCGTGCGCATTGCACTGGCCCCTGCCATCGTGCAGCAGATCTACGGTCCCACCCGTGAGTTGAATGTGATTGCGATTGAACCTGGTCTGGAGCGCCTGCTGGTGCAAGCCCTGGCCAACCCCCAAGCGCCCTCCTTAGACCCCGGTGTGGCAGACCTGCTGACCCAACGCGCGGCCGAAGTCGCCAACAAGCAAGAAGAGCTGGGCCTGCCCGCTTGCTTGCTGGTGCCCGACGCCATCCGCAACGCCATCGCACGCCTGGTGCGCCGTGTGGCTCCGCGTCTCCAAGTGCTGGCGCACAGCGAGATCCCCGAGACCCACACCATCCGCATCGGCCCCATTCTTAAAGGTGCAAACGCATGAACATCCAACGCTTCATAGCCCCCACTGCCCGTGAGGCCCTGGACAAGGCGCGTGCCGTTTTCGGTGACCACACCCTGATTTTGTCCAATCGCCCTACGCCCGGCGGCGTAGAAGTCATGGCCACCGCAGAAGATGCACTGGGCCAGCTGGACCAAGGCAGCCAGACCAGCCCCGGCCTGATGGCCGCCATCCAGGCGCGCGAAGCGGATGAAACCCGTGCGCCCAAGCAAGCCCCCAAGGCGCCTGTGCGCATGGATGCGCTGCTGCAGTCCAAACCTGTGGTCAAGGCCAATCCACGCCAAAGCGTGGCAGAGGACACCGAGCAGCTGGCCATGAGCACCCTGTCTTTCCAGGACTATGTGCGCGAGCGCATGCTGCGCCGCCGCAATGAAGAAATGAGCGGCGAAGTCGCCCCGCAAGCCATGCCCACGTTTGCACGTAAAAACCGTCTGGACGCCGTGCGTGACAACGCGCCGCTGCCCAAGGCGCCTTCCGTGATCAAACACAATCCGCTGCGTGGCCTGGCCGTGGAGTTGCCCACAGAGCAGCCCCGCAAGACGGCGATGGCGGCACCGGCAGCCGCCCCTGCCTTGCTGAACGAGCTGCAATCCGTCAAGGAGCTGATTGAAGAGCGCTTCAACACCCTGACCTGGATGAACCAGACCCGCGCCAATCCGCTGCACAGCAACCTGATGCTCAAGCTGATTCGCTCCGGCTACTCGCCCGCTCTGTCGCGCACCATCATGGAACGCCTGCCGCAAGACGCCGGCCCTGCCGAGGCCATGAAGTGGCTGGTCAAGGTGCTGGAGCGCAACCTGCGCACCGACAGCGCCGATGCGCCGATCTGGGACAAGGGCGGTGTGTTTGCGCTGGTGGGCTCCACCGGTGTAGGCAAAACCACCACTGCCGCCAAGCTGGCTGCGCTGTGCGCGGCCAAGCACGGCCCCAACAGCGTGGGCCTGATTACCCTGGACACCTACCGCGTCGGCGGCCACGAGCAGTTGCGTGCCTATGGCCGTATGCTGGGCGTGGTGGCCCACCTGGCCCACGACAAGGCCGCACTGCAAGATTTGCTGGGCCTGCTGGCGGGCAAAAAAATGGTCATCATCGACACCACCGGCGTGGCGCCGCGCGACCCGCGCAAGGACGATATTCTGGAAGTGCTGGACCTGCCGGGCATTGAGCGCTTGCTGGTGGCCAACGCAGGCGCGCACGGCGACACGCTGGACGAGGCCCTGGCTGCCTTCAAGCGCGTGGGCTGCAAACAAGCCATCCTCTCCAAGGTGGATGAGGCCGTCAAACTGGCCCCGGCACTGGACGCCCTGATTCGCCACCAGCTGGTGCTGCGCGGCATCACCAACGGCCAGCGCGTGCCGGAAGACTTTGCCCGCGCGCATGCCAACGAGTTGGTTGCCACCTCCATGCGGGCGCACACCAAATCCGCGTTTGACCCTTCCACGCTGGACATGGACTTTTACTTCACCGAATCCTCGTCGGGCATGGCCCACGGAGCGCTGCATGCTTGAGAACGCATGGCACCAAGGAACAGGCTTGCACTGGCAAGGCGCGCAGTCGTCGCTGCGTGTGCTGCCCGTGGTGCCATCGGGCGACAACGCAGACGCTACTGCCGTGTGGATGGCCTGCGCGCACCTGCAGCAGCAAGGCTACCCGGTGGTGGTCTTGGATGGCACAGAACAGGAATCCGATGCAGCCCCCGGCCTGCAAGACATGCTGCAACCGCGCCAGGGCTATGCCTTCAGCGCGCTGGCGGCCGACCTGCACAACCCGCTGAGCGTGGCCACTTTGCCTGCCGCACGCGGCATGGTGCAGCTGCAGCACAAAGCGTCCATCACGGGCGAGCGCCCGCTGGATTTGCTCTACCGCTACGTACGCAACCATGCGCTGGTGGTGCTGTGGGCACCTGCGCCGCTGCTGTCTGGCATGCTGCAAGGCTGCACGCACACCCCCATTCAGCTGGTGCCTGCGCAGTCGCGCAATGTGCTGAGCAGCTACCGTGCGCTCAAGCACATGTTCATCGGCTGCGGCCTGATGCCGCGCTTGGTCGCCATGCGCCCTGCCGGTTATGGCCTGGATACGGTGCTCAAGTCGCTGTCACAGTGCGCCATGCACCATTTGCATACTGAGCCTTTGTCCGAGCAGTTCGATCCCCTGCAGCCCCGCCAGCTGCAACGCTGGGCCCTACAATGTCTGGAGCATTCGGAGACTGTGTACGCCCCCCAAGAGGCCGCCACCGCCGGATCTTCCGCCCTTTCTTCATCGCCTGCTGTGTGGAGCCATTGAGTCCATGTACACCGCCCATGGCCAGTTGGATCGCGATGCACTGATTCGCCAGCATGCCCCGCTGGTGCGTCGCATCGCACAACACATGATTGCCAAGCTCCCGCCGAACGTGGAGCTCGATGACCTGATCCAGGTTGGCATGATTGGTTTGGCCGACGCCCTGTCCCGCTTCGAATCTAGCCAAGGTGTGCAATTTGAAACCTTTGCCAGCCAGCGCATCCGCGGCGCGATGCTGGACGAGTTGCGCGACAACGACTGGATGAGCCGCAGCTCGCGCAAAGGCCAAAAAGACATCGAGCGCGCCATCCACAAGCTGGAGCAAGAGCTGGGGCGCGCGCCCAAAGAGTCCGAAATCGCCGGTGCGATGGAGCTGGAGCTGGGCGAATACCAGTCCATGCTCTCCAAAGTACGCGGCACGCAGCTGATTTATCTGGAAGACATCTCCCCCGGTGAAGATGATGGCGGCAGCTTTTTGGACCGTTACGTGGCCGACGCCTCAGCCGACCCCTTCGCCATGCTGCGCGATGAGCGCATGCGTGCAGCCCTGGTGGCCGCGATTGAAAATCTGCCCGAGCGCGAGAAATACGTGATGGGCATGTACTACGAGCACGAGATGAATCTCAAGGAGATTGCCGCCGTGCTGGAAGTGACTGAGTCCCGCGTGTGCCAGTTGCACAGCCAGGCCGTGGCCCGTTTGCGCACCAAAATGCGCGCTCACTAAAGCGCCGCAGCAGGCCTTGCCCCACCATAAAAAAAGCGCCTAACAAGGCGCTTTTTTATAGTGGTATTTTTTTGATAGCTGTTAGCGCTTGTCTTGAATTGATTTCAACACTATTTCATATGGAGAGCCAATCTATACAAGCGCCAGCAGCTATGCAATGAAAGCTTGTTAGCCGCTGATGTGATACAGCCGCGCCACCGATGCGGCATTGCCCGGCTGCTTGCTGCCACCGTACGTGTGGCTGATGGACTGCTCAGGCATCAACGCGCCCAGTTGCTGCGCGGCAATCGCCGACAGCTTGGCAATATGGCCGCGCATTTGTGTCATGCGCTCGGACATGGCTTGCATGCGCGCAATGTTTTCGGGCGTAAATTGCTCGGGGCCAAAGCGCTGCGCCAGCCCGGCAAAGGCCTGCATGCCGTCGCGCAACTGGCGAATGGCGTGTTCGGTGGATTCAGGCTGGTTTTCCAGCACCAAGGCATTGACCAAGTCGATCATGCCGTCAATTTGTTCCAGAGCTTCACGAAGTTGCATGGGGAGATCAGCTGTTGAGCGGGTTGAGACGGAGTTCGGGCGCTAGACACCAGTGAGGCCGAAGGTCGGAAGGCCAGCACCGGCGCACAGCGCCCGTAGAAAACTTAAATGCGGCTGGCGCCCAGCAGGCCTGCGGCGTCGACCAGCATCTTGTCGGCCACCACGCTGGCGTTCACTTTGAACGTGCCGTTGGCAATGGCTTCGCGGATGGCATTGACCTTGGCCATGTCCACATCCGACGAAGACTTGGCATTTTGATCCAGCGAACGCACCGAGTTCGATACGGTCACGGGTACACCTGCGGCATTCGCACGGCTTTGCTGCACCACCTCACTGGCGGTGCCGCTCTTGCTTTGCTGGGCTTGCTGTGTGGCGTTTTGCTGCAACTTGGCTGCCAGCATTTCAACGTTGGTATTTTGTCCGACCTTCATTTCCTACTCCAATTGCCCGCTCAAGGGCTCTGTAGTCTAGCTATCGACCGCCCAAGAGGGAACTTGAGGATTTTCTTTCAAAAGCTTGTATCACTGTGCAACAACGACTTCGCCTTGCTGATTGACGGTACCTATCACGGTGCGGCCATTCTCCATGCGAACGCGCACATTCTGCCCAGCCGAGCCGCTCTCCAAGGCCTTGCCGGATGAAGTCACCGCAAACCCGCTGCCTTGCACCAGCACCTTCACGCCAGCGCCGGGCTTGAAAATTTCCGGCGCTTTGACCATGGTCTGGCGCAATGCCATGCCTGCGGTCAGGTTGCGCGCCGCCGTTTGTCCGACCCAGTCATCCGGCAACGCAATGATGGAATGCGGCGACTCCGCCCAGTCCACTTCGGATTGCATCGCATGTTCATGGGTCAGCACCTCTCCCATGCTGACGTTGTTCACCAGCACCCAGGCCGGGCCAAACGCCCTGATGGTCACGGGCATGAACACATTCCAGGGCTTGGCGCCTTCCACGCAGCGCATACCTATGCGGGTGCGCCCCCACAGCTTGCTGCCGCTGGGCAGATAGGGCTCCACGCGCAGGCAGGGAGCCAGGTTCAAGCGCGGGTCCAGCTTTCCCACCTGCACTTCCATGCGCAGCGGCATGCTTTGCTGCGCCTGCGTTTGCGCCAGCGCACCTTGCAGCCACTGGTTGCTGATGTCTGCCAAATCTTCTGCCCAAACCGTCGAGGCACTCGCAGCCACCAGCAAACCCACACCAGCGCGCACCACAGCACGCGCCATGCGCGAGGCGGTCAAAGAAAGCAGAAAAACAGAATCAACCATGACACGCACTGTAGAGAAGATGCCGCGCTGCTAAGCGCCAAAGTACACCTGCAACCCCGCTTTCTTCGCGCTTTAGCAAAACGCCCGAATTTCCATAATCGCTGCACGCACCAAAGTCCGTCGAGGTCAGGTGCAGCCCGTTGTCGTTTTCATCTCTTGCAAGGATTCACATGCTCAACAAAATGACAAGTCGTTTGGATTTCCACAGCGATGCGCTGCTGTTGCGCGCAGAGCGCCAGCGTGTGATTTCCAGCAATATTGCCAACGCCGACACACCCGGCTACGTGGCCCGCGACTTCAATTTCGCCAAAACCCTGCAGGCGGCGCAGGGCGAAAACGGCTCCGTGCGCCAAGCCTTGCAAGCTGCCAGCACGACGCATACCCAGCATATGCCGCTGCCCACGGAAAAGTTTGGCACCGATGGCAAAGGCCCTTTGGGCTATGCACTGGCATCGCAACCCAGCCTGGACAACAACACCGTAGACCTGGACCGTGAGCGCGCCAACTTTGTGGACAACGCCGTGCGCTATGAAGCCACGCTGCGTTTTCTGAATGGCCAGTCCAAAACCATGCTCAGCGCCATCACTGGCCAGTAAGCCGCACTGACACAAGAGAAACAAAAGAAAGTCACAGCCTATGTCTATGTTTTCTATCTTCAGCGTTTCAGGCAGCGCCATCAGCGCCCAGTCCCAGCGCCTGAACGTGGTGGCCTCCAACCTAGCCAACGTGGATGCCGTCGCCGGCCCCGATGGCGAGTCCTACAAGGCCCGCCAGGTGGTGTTCCAGACCGCACCGATGGGCCCCGAAGGCTCTGCCGGTGTCAAGGTCAAGGACATCACCGAAGACAACACCCCGGGCCGCCGCGTGCACAACCCCGAGCACCCACTGGCGGACGCGCAAGGCTATGTCACCCACTCCAACGTGAATGCCGTGGATGAAATGGTCAACATGATTTCGGCCTCCCGCTCTTACCAGAACAACGTGGAAGTCATGAACACCGCCAAGTCCCTGCTGCTCAAAACGCTGCAGCTGGGCCAATAAGACATACAGAAAGTAGGCGCAGATGATTTCCGGCGTTAACAACACCTCCACCGCCAATGCCCAGACGGGCAAGCCCGCCTCTGCGGCGGATATGCAGAACCAGTTTCTGACACTGCTGGTCGCACAGTTGCAGAACCAGGACCCCACCAGTCCCATGGACAACGCCCAGCTGACCTCGCAGATGGCGCAGATCAGCACGGTCAGCGGCATTGAAAAGCTGAACAACACCGTAGAAGGTGTGACCAGCATGTTCTCCTCGATGCAGATGCAGCAAGGCGTCTCTTTGATTGGCCACACCGTGCTGTCCGAAGGCAATCAGCTGGGCCTGGCAGCCAAAGAAGCGGAAGACGGCACCAAGCACCTCAGCGGCACGGCGGCGTTTGACCTGGAAGGTTCGGCCTCCAACGTCACCGTCACCATCACCGATGCCAACGGCAAAGTCGTGGACACCATTGAAATGGGTTCAGCCAGCGCAGGGCGCAACTACTTCACCTGGGACGGCAGCGACTACACCGGCGACAGCATGGATCTGCGCTTCAAGGTCACCGCCACCAATGGCGAAGCCGCGGTCAAGTCCACCTCGCTGTCACCCAACGCCGTGGTCGCAACCAGCATCACCAACGGCGCCCTCATGCTGGAGTTGGCCAACGGCAGCAGCATCAACTACAACAGCGTCAAGGCTGTGTTCTAAATTCGTAGGAGCGAACCATGGGTTTCCATCACGGACTTTCCGGCCTCAACGGTGCCAGCAAAAATCTGGACGTCATTGGCCACAACATTGCCAACAGCAACACCGTCGGTTTCAAAAATTCGCGCGCTGAATTCAATGAAATGGTGGCCAGCGCCATGGGGGCAGCCAGCACCAACAACACCGGCATCGGTGTGAGCGTGGCCGCCATCTCGCAGCAGTTTTCACAAGGCGTCATCACCCCCAGCGCCAATGGTCTGGATATGGCCATCAATGGCGACGGCTTCTTTGTGGTGCAAACCGGCACCGGCACAGCCTACACCCGCAACGGTGCTTTCCAGCTGAACAAGTCGGGCGAGCTGGTCTCCGTCAACGGGGACAAAGTGCAAGGCTACGCGATTGACCCCAACACCGGCGTGCGCACCAGCGTGGCGCTGACCAATCTGGTGTTCCCCACAGGCGCGCCGATTGCCGCCAAGCAAACCGACAACGTCAAAGCCGTGATCAACCTGGATGCACGCGTGGACCAAACGGCCACGCCAGCCCCTGCACGCGCCACCTACGGCACTTCGCTGGAAGTGTTTGACGAACAAGGCATGGCCACGCCGTTGGCCATGTACTTTGAAAAAACCGCTGGCAATACCTGGACGGTGTATGACAGCCTCGACCCGGCGGCTAAACCGATTGGCCAGCTGACGTTTGACTCCACCGGCAAATTGCAAGGGGTTTCTACTTATGCAGGCTTGGGAACCGACGCCAATGGCGTAGCCCCAGGAGACCCAGGCTACATCGACACCCATACCTTTAACGCACCTGCTGGCACCACCTTGACCACTGAAGTGCAAACCACCAACCCGAACAACCCCAATCCAGGCCCTTGGAATGTTTCCATCGACCTGAGCGGTGTCTCCCAACTGGGCAGCGCTTTCTCGGTGGCACGATTGACCCAAGATGGCTACGCCTCGGGTGAGCTGACATCGGTGAACGTGGGTTCGGACGGCACCTTGATGGCCACTTACTCCAACGGCATCACCCGCCCTGAGGCACAGATTGCACTGGCCAAATTCACCAACACCCAGGGCCTGCAGCCCGATGGGAATAACAACTGGGTAGCTTCCAGCGACTCTGGCCCAGCCATCTATGGCGCGGCAGGCTCCGGCAGCTTCGGCACCATCCAGGGCAGCGCGCTGGAAGAGTCCAACGTCGACCTGACTGCCCAGCTGGTGGGCATGATGACTGCGCAGCGCGCCTACCAGGCCAACGCACAGACCATCAAGACCCAAGACCAAATCTTCTCGACCTTGGTCAACCTGCGCTAAGCAGTGTGAACACGCGCGACTAGGAGCAATACATGGACCGCATCATCTACACCACCATGACCGGCGCCAACGCCGCTGCGCAACGGCAGGCGGTGCTTTCCAACAACCTGGCTAATGTCTCGACCACGGGTTTCCGTGCCGAGCTGAGCACCTTCCGTTCGGTGCCGCTGGAAGGCCAGGGCTCCAGCACGCGTGTCTTTGGATTGGACGCCACCTCTGGCTACCTGGAGCAAGCAGGCCCGGCCATTCAAACCGGCAAAAGCACCGATTTGATGGCGCGCGGCAATTCCTGGTTCGCCGTGCAAGGCCTGGATGGTCTGGAGGCTTACACCCGCAACGGCGCACTGGAAGTGACCGCGGACGGCCAGCTCGTCACCGCCACCGGCTTGCCCGTGCTCACCGATGGCGGCGCACCCGTGGATGTGCCCCAGAACGCCAAGATCAGCTTTGGCGGCGATGGTACGGTGGTGGCCACCCTGGATGGGCAAGACCCCATCAACATCGGTCGCCTGAAGATGGTGACCCCCAATATGGAGCAGGCCCTCAAGCGTGGGGATGATGGTCTGTTTCGCAACGCCCAAGGCGATTTGCCCGCAGACGCCAACGCCACCATGGTGGCGGGTGCGCTGGAAGGCTCCAACGTGAATGCGGTGGAAGCCATGGTCGGCATGATCGCCGCCTCGCGCCAGTTTGAGCAGCAGATGAAGCTGCTGACCACCGCCGAGACCAACGACAAGACCGCCAGCCAACTGCTGAGCATGAACGGCTAAAGCCGATCGCTAACGAATACGGAAGGAAACTTCACCATGATGAATTCCCTGTGGATTGCCAAGACCGGTATGTCTGCCCAGCAGACCCAGATGGACGTGGTCTCGCACAACTTGTCCAACGTCTCCACCACCGGCTACAAGCGCCAAAGCGCGGTGTTTGAAGACTTGATCTACCAGAACCTGCGCCAGGTGGGTTCCCAAGCGGACGAGCAAAACATTCTGCCCACCGGCATGCACCTGGGCCTGGGTGTGCGCACCGTGGCCACCACCCGCAACTTCACCCAAGGCACGCCCCTGGAAAGCGGCAAAGACCTGGACGTGGCCATCAGCGGCGACGGTTTCTTCCAGGTGCAAATGCCCGATGGCACCACCGCCTACACCCGTGACGGCACGTTCAGCAAGGACGCCAACGGCCAGCTGGTAACCGCCGGCGGCTACCCGCTGCTGGACGGCATTACCGTGCCGCAAGACGCCACCAAGCTGAGCATCAGCCGCTCGGGCGCCGTATCGGTGACGCTGCCCGGCCAGGCACAGCCCCAGCAAATTGGCCAGCTCAATACCGCCTCCTTCGTCAACGCTCCGGGTCTGGAGCCGATTGGTGAGAACCTGTACCGCGAAAGCGCGGCTTCGGGCGCCCCACAAACCGGCACCCCCGGCACCAACAACCTGGGCACGGTGATGCAGGGCTTTCTGGAATCGTCCAACGTGAACGTGGTGGAAGAGCTGGTGCAAATGATCCAGACCCAGCGTGCTTACGAGATGAACTCCAAGGCCATCTCCACCAGCGACCAGATGCTGGCCAAGCTGTCGCAGCTGTAATTCCACTTTGATAATCAGAGCAGCTAGCGCTTGATTTACAAGGCCTTCAGGTCTAAAACTATCTGAAACCTTTTAAATACAAGCGCAAGCCGCTCTTGTTTTGTTTTTCTCGGAGCGCTTATGTCCGCCGCCTCTCACCCCACCCACCCTGTTATCGCGCTGGCACAGCGCGCGCCACGCCTTGTGCTGTGGGGGGCTGCCAGCTTGGTGGTCAGCGGCTGCGCCTTCAACGAGCCGCCGCCCGTAGAACTGCACGACCAAACCAAACCCCTGCCAGCCACTGCGATTGCCGTGCCCCAGCCCCAAGCGCAGGCAACCGGCGGACTGTTTCAGGCCAACCGCTACCGCCCCCCGTTTGAAAGCCGCCGCGCACGCCTGGTGGGCGATTTGGTGACCATCCAGATTGCCGAGAAAGTCACCGCCAGCCAGCAATCGTCGTCCACCGTCAACCGCGACAGCAAAATGTCTGCGGGCATTACAGACCTGCCCGGGCTAACCGGCGGTGCACTGGGCACGGCCAAAAAGCTCGGCAAGCTGGGCGTAGGCTCCAACACCGACTTCGAAGGCGGCGGCGGCACCACCAGCGCCAACACGTTCACCGGCTCTATCACGGCCACGGTGGTGGAAGTGCTGCCCAACGGCCATTTGCTGGTCACCGGTGAAAAGCAAATCGGCGTGAACCAGAACGTGGACGTGCTGCGTTTTACCGGCACGGTGGACCCCTATTTGCTGGCGCCCAACAGCATCATCAGCTCCACCCAAGTGGCGAATGTGCGCGTGGAATCGCGTGGCCGCGGCCAGCAAAATTCAGCACAGGCAATTGGCTGGTTGTCCCGTTTCTTTTTGAGCTTTATCCCTTTCTAATCCTCTCCAGAATTGGGCAGTATGAAAGTACTGTCCACGCTCTCCACATTCCGCCCAGCACGCCTCGCCCTAGCGCTGCTCGCCCTCAGCGGCGGTCTGCTGGCCACTCCAGCCAACGCCTTGCGCATCAAGGAAGTGGCTTCGGTTCAGGGCGTGCGGTCTAACCAGTTGACTGGCTACGGTTTGGTCGTCGGCCTCGATGGCACGGGCGACCAGACCACCCAGATGCCCTACACCACCCAAACGCTGTCCAACTACCTGCAGCAAATGGGCATCACTCTGCCAGCCACAGCCAACACCAACAACCTGCAGCTCAAAAACGTGGCCGCCGTGATCGTCACGGCAGAGCTGCCAGCTTTTGCCCAGCCGGGCCAGCAGATCGACATCAACGTCTCGTCGATGGGCAATGCCAAGTCGCTCAAGGGTGGCACGCTGATTACCACCCCGCTGCGCGGCGCCGATGGCGAGATCTATGCGCTGGCCCAGGGTAATTTGGTGATCGGCGGTGCGGGCGCATCGCAGGGCGGCTCCAAGGTACAGATCAATCACCTGAGTGCCGGGCGTATTCCGCTGGGTGCACAGGTCGAGCGTGCTGTACCCACACCCATCAATGACGGCGACACCATCAAGCTGGGGCTGAACACCACCGACTTCCAGACCGCCAGCCAGGTGGTCAAGGCCATCAACGGCCGCCATGGCCTGGGCACAGCCATGGCCCTGGACGGCCGTACCGTGGAAGTACGCGCCCCCGTGAACCCCGGCGCCCGCGTCGGCTTCATTGCCGACATCCAGGAGCTGAACCTGCCCATCAACAAGCCGGCCGCCAAGGTGGTGATCAACGCCCGCACCGGCTCGATTGTGATGAACCAGGCCGTCACACTGGGCCCCTGCGCCATTGCCCACGGCAACCTGGCCATCACCATCGATTCCACCCCGGTCATCAGCCAGCCCGGCGCCTTCTCACAAGGCCAGACCGTGGTGGCCGAAAAGACCAACATCAACGTCACGCAAGAGCCCGGCAAGATCATTCGCGTGCCCGCATCACCCCAGCTGTCCGATGTGGTGCGCTCGCTCAACGCCTTGGGTGCTACGCCCCAGGATTTGCTGGCCATCTTGCAAGCCATCAAGGCCGCAGGTGCTTTGAATGCCGAGCTGGAGGTGATATGAGCATGATGAACACCAGCAATGCGCTAGCGACCGACATCAACTCGCTCAACAGCCTGAAAAGCCAGGCCAGCGCGAACAACCCGCAAGCGGCCCGCGAAGCCGCCAAGCAGTTGGAATCGCTGTTCATGCACGAGATGATCAAAAGCATGCGCCAGGCCACCATGAAAAGTGGCTTGCTGGACAACGAAAGCTCCAAGCTGGCCGACTCCATGATGGACCAGCAGCTGTCCGTCTCCATGGCAGGCATGCCTGGTGGTCTGGCTGATGCCATCACCGCGCAAATTGCCCGCTCCATGGGCCTCGACCCTGCCGACGCAGGCGTCAACCCTGCAGCGGCACTGAGCAGTGGCGAGCGCAATTTCAGCATTCCTTCCACCGTGAGTTTTGCCGGCCGCAGCGCCCGCTACCCCGGCCTGTCAGGCAACACCGCCGTGGGCAGCACCGCATTTTTGGATGCCTACGCGCCCTCGCCCAAAGGGCGTGACAACTTTGTGCAATCCCACAACGCCGCCGCACAGCGCGTGGCGCGTGAAAGCGGCATTCCCGCCAGCTACATGCTGGGCCAGGCCGGTCACGAAACCGGCTGGGGCAAAAGTGAAATCCGTGGTGACAACGGCAGCAACTCGTTCAACCTGTTTGGCATCAAGGCCACGGGCAACTGGAGTGGCAAGGTGGCCGAAATCACCACCACCGAATACGTCGACGGCATTCCCCGCAAGGTCAAGGCCAAGTTCCGCGCCTACGACTCGTATGAAGAGTCGTTCCGCGATTACGCACGCCTGATCACCGAAAACCCGCGCTACGCCAAAGCCATGGAAAACACGGACAACGCCCGCTCCTATGCCACAGCGCTGCAAAACGCAGGGTATGCCACCGACCCCCTCTACGCCAGCAAGCTGTCACGCGCCATTGAAAGCGCACGTGCGGCCCAGCAAGGCACCCAAGGTTAAAGCTTTAGAAAGATACGCACATGAGCTTAATGAACGTCGGCGTTTCCGCACTGATCGCCAACCAGCAAGCCCTGACCACCACCGGTCACAACATTGCCAACGTCAACTCGGCCGCCTACTCGCGCCAGACCATTGCCACCAAGGCCTTGGTGGGCCAGAACATGGGCACAGGTTATGTGGGCAAGGGGGTGCAAGTTGCCACCATCATGCGCAACTACAACGAGCTGCTGGGCAAGCAGTCGAACGCAGCCAATGCCGCCAGCGCCGCCGACGCCATCCGCTACCAGTCGCTGGTGCAGATGCAAGACGTGTACTCCGGCGGTGACAGCAGCCTGGGCGCCGCCATCAACAGCATGATGAACGCGTTTGCCGACGTGGAAGCCGCGCCTGCAGACGGCACCGCCCGCAACGTGGTGCTGACCCGCATGAGCGAGTTGACCGCGCGCTTTCGCGCGGCCTCGGCCACGCTGCAGGAGATGGATTACGCCACCAATCAGCAAGTCACCAACAACGTGACACTGGTCAACAACCTGGCCGGGCAAGTCGCTTCGCTGAATACGCAAATTGCCCGTGCGCTGGCCTCTGGCCACCAGCCCAATGACCTGCTGGACGCGCGTGACCAAATCATTCGCGAAATCAACCAATACGTGCAAACCACGCAAGTGGATGCCGACAGCGGCGCCATCAACCTGTTTGTGGGCGGCAGTCAGGCACTGGTGCTGGGCAGCAGCACCGGCCAGCTCAGTGTGGCAGAGACCGCCGAGTACCCCGGCAGCGGCAAACTGTCGCTGTACTTCAGCCAACCCAATGGCGAGCGCGTCGAGCTGACCGCCAACATGGTGGGCGGTGGTGAAATTGCAGGCCTGCTGAAGTTCAACAACGACGATCTGGTGACGGGCCGCAATCTGCTGGGCCGCATGGCGCTGTCGATTGGCACCGAACTCAACCAGCAAAACAAGCTGGGCTTGACCCTGTCAGGCAACTTTGGCACCGACTTGTTCAAGCTGACCACGTCCACCACCGGCTGGAGCAATATCGCTGGCTACGACGCTGGCAATGCCGCACAAAGCGCACAAGCCGCTGTGACCGACACCCATGCACTGGTCGCGTCTGATTACCGCATCCAATTCAATGGCGCAGGTGGGGCACAACTGGTACGCCTGTCTGACGGCAAGCTCACGGACCTGAACGTAGACCCCGCCACGGGCATCGATCAAACCGTCGACGGCCTGCAGTTCACCGTGCCAGGTGCAGTGACCAATGCTGCACAAAAAGGCCAAAGCATTTTGTTCCAGCCTTTCAGCAAGGCCGCCGACGAAATTCAACCTCTGGTGCACAACGCGGCAGACTTGGCCGTATCCAACGCGGTGACGGCAAACATCACCAGCTCCAACGCTGGCACCTTGCAGCTGAGCAGCTTGCGTGCCACGGACCTGACCGGCATTCCGGCCCAGAACGCACCGGTGCGCATCACCTTCGATGGCGCCGGCAACTACAGCTACCAAACCTACGACCCGGCCACCAGCAGCTGGAGTGCCGCCTCGGCCGCCGCGCCCTACACCTCGGGCCAGGCCATCCAGATCAACGGCTGGAACATCACGCTGACCGGCACCCCCGGCAACGGAGACAGCGTCAACGTGGGCAACGCCAAGGATCTGGGCGATGGCTACAAACTCAACGCCGGCAATGCCTCCGCATTCTTGGCGCTGCGCGACGCGGCCATTTTCGACAATGGCACTTCGTTGAGTGACGGTTTCTCCTCTGCCATGGCAGTGATTGGCACACGCACCCAAAGTGCGAAATACGCGGCCGAGTTGTCCGAAACCGTGGCCAACAACCTCAACGCAGATCGCACAGCGGTATCGGGTGTGAACCTGGACGAAGAGGCTGCACGCCTGCTGCAGTACCAGCAAGCCTACCAAGCCTCTGCCAAGATCATTTCCACCGCGCAGTCTTTGTTTGACAGCGTGCTCAGCGCCGTGGGCGGCCGTTAATCACCGAATCAGGAGTTCACCATGAGCATTAGCCGACTGGGCACTGCCAACATGTATGACCGTACCATCAGCAACATCAGCAAGCAGCAAGCCGAGCTGGCCAGCCAGATGGAACACGCCTCTGCTGGCAAGCGCGTGCTGCGCGCCAGCGATGACCCGGTGGCCGCTGCGCAGGCCGAGCGCGCCCGCACGCGCATGACTCGCTACGAGACAGACCAGCGTGCACTGGACGCACAGGTCTCCACCATCAGCTACGCAGAATCCACTTTGGGTGAGATTAGCACTGCTTTGCAGGAATTTCGCGAGCTGACGGTGCAAGCGGGCAATGCCGCCTATGACGATACGCAACGTGCGGCCATCGCCCAGCAACTGGTCAGCCTGCGTGATCAAATCATGAGCTACGCAAACCGCAGCGACAGCAATGGACTGCCACTCTTTCGCGGTCTTGATACCAGCTCGGAAACACCTTTTCCTAATGCGTCATCTGCCATCCAGGCGGGCCAGACTAACAATGGCGAATACAGCATTACAAATTCGCTCAATGGGGCATTCGCTTTCTTTGATGTCACGCCAGGCAATGGCGTTTTTACGCTACAGCTACCGCCCTCGAGTTTTGCGGCACCGAATGACAGCAACAGCTTCCCTGCCAACCAAAGCAAGGTCTGGGCTGATATTGGCAGCATCACCGACACCAATGCAGCCGACAGTGCACCCGATCAATGGGTTTTCGCGTTTGAGAAAAATGCGGATGGTGTCATGGAATACAAAGCCTATGACCGTGGGCTGTACGAACAATACCGCGTAGATCTTGCCGCCAATGGGACGGCCACATTGCCTGCTGCGCTCGCTTCCGGCACGTACCAAGCCGGAAAGTCGATCGAAGCCAATGGCATGACCGTCACCCTCAAGGGCACGCCCAACGAAAATGATGTCATTTTGGTTGATCGTGTAGCCACCTCAAGCACCTCCAAGCTATCCGTTTTTCAGGTTCTGGATCAAGCCATCACCGCCATCACCACCCAAACGAAGGATCAACCTGGCGCCCTGGAACATGGTGTGGCGGTCGCTTTGGCACAAATCGATACTGCAATGAGCCGCGTCTCCACCGTGCGCGCCACTGCGGGCGATCTACTAAATCAAGCCGACCGCAAAGCAGACGCATTGCAAACGCGGTCAGACTTAATGGAAACACAGCGCTCCAGTGCAGAAGATATTGATATGGTTGCTGCGCTGTCACAACTCAAGACACAGCAAACCGCAGTGTCTGCTGCGCTGCAGTCGTACGCATCGATCCAGAAGCTCTCGCTGTTTGACTACATCCGCTAAGCTGACTACATCACCTGACTCCTAAGGCAAGCACCGTGGAATTTGTTCTCAATGCATTGGTGATGGGCTATCGCCCGCTGTGGAATGCCGAGCGCAATCTGGGCGGCGTGCAACTGTTTTTGCACGACGATCCCGACACGCAGGTAGACACCGCCCACTTGCTGCGCATCTTGCGGGAGATGTGGGCGCCGTCGTCGCCACTGCTCTTGCTCTCGCCCCAGTCGGTGCGCCTGCTACAGGCATTGCTCTCGCATATCACCCCCAATCCTGCGTGGGCGTTGGAAGTGCGTGCCGAGTGGCTGGCAGACCACCCTGAGCTGCACACCAGCGTTGCGCTGGCGGCCCAGCGCGGTGTGCGCCTGGTGTGGCGCGGCAGCATGAACCAGCTGCCATCCACCGAAGAAGCCAACCACTACGCGTGCAGCTTGCTGCACCTGGAGCCTCAGGACGCGCTGATTTTGATGCGCGCTGCGGTCGACCAGCCGGTGCCCCAGCGCCTGGCCTTGCTGGAAGGCCAGATGTACGAGGAAATCCACAGCCAGACGTTGGCGCGCCGCTGCCTGGAGCATTACCACGCCAGCGCGATTGCCGGCTGGCCTACGGACGACGTGCTGCACCGCGTGCGTGGTGCACGGGTGCTGCACCCCACGCATGAGCATGTGCTGCGCCTGATGAAAGCGGTGGATGCCGACCAGTCGCTGGAAACCTTTGAAGAAATCCTCAGCGAAGACCCCCTGCTGGCCTACCGCTTCATGCTGTACGCCAACTCGGCAGCGCTGGGCGCACGCAACCCCATCAACTCGCTGCGCCGTGCGCTGATCATGCTGGGCTACGGCACGCTCAAGGAATGGCTGGCTACCCAGCTGACCCACGCCAGCCACGACAAGGATTTACAACCCATCCGCCTGAGCACCGTGATGCGCGCACAAATGACCTCGCACTTGCTGGATGCCGGCGTGAGCCAGGAGCTGCGCAGCGAGGTCTACCTGTGCGGCCTGTTTGCGCGACTGAACGATGTGCTGGACGAGCCCCTGGAAACCACGCTCACCCGCCTGCCGCTGTCCGAGCGCATTCCCGATGCAGCCATTCGCGGCGAGGGGCCCTATGCCCCCAGCTTGCAGCTGGCCTTTGCCCTGGAGCGCGAAAACGGCGCCGCCACCATCCGCGCAGTGTGCGAAGAACACGATATTTCGCTGGAACACGTCAACCGCACCTTGCTGCGCCTGGCCTGCGAATGGCACAACCAGCGCCCCCACTGGTAACAGCAGCCAACAGCGGCAGCATCGGCGTTATCAAAAAAATAGCTGTTTGCGCTTATCCAACAAGCGTTTATCAGCCAAAACCATCTGAAAACAAAGCTACACCAGCGCTGGCAGCTTCTTTTTTTATTGCTGCACCCCGCTTCTGCTCCTGCATTGCGCTGCTCACCACACTGCACCCATGCCGCCGTTGGTACAAAACCTGCTGACAAGTGCCACGCAAGCCGCCAACATTGGCCGCTGCATTCTCCACGCCTGTCATGCCACTCCACGAATTCACCGCCTTGCTCATTTTGGCCACCGCCATGAGCTTTTCCCCTGGCCCCAACACCACGCTGTCCACCGCCATGGCAGCCAACCACGGCCTGCGCCACAGCCTGCGCTTTGTGGCCGCCGTGCCCGTGGGCTGGTCGCTGCTGTTGGTACTGTGCGCTTTGGGCATTGGCGCGCTCATCACTGGCATGCCTGCGCTGCGCTGGGGCATCAAGGCGCTGGGCATTGCCTACCTGCTGTGGCTGGCCTTCAAGCTATCGGGCAGCGGGCAACTGGCCCAAGCCCAGCCCGCGCAGCTGCGCGTGGGTTTTGTGCAAGGGGTTTTGCTGCAGTTCGTCAACATCAAGGCATGGCTTTTGGCGTTGACCATCGTCGCAGGTTGGGTGGCAGGCCAAGCCGATTTCACGGCGCGCATGCTGGTGGTGCTGCCGGTGATGGCCTTCTACGCGCTGAGCAGCAATCTGCTGTACGCCTGTATTGGCGCCGCTTTGCGCCAATGGCTGGCCACCGGGCGCCGCCTGCTGTGGTTTAACCGCGGCATGGCTGCACTGCTGGTGCTGACGGCGCTGTGGATGCTGAGGGCCTAAGTCGTGTATTTTTTTCTAAACAGCGCCTGCAAGCCGGTGCGCAAAGCTCCACAATAGGTATACCGACGTCGCCGCCTACCGGCGCTGCGACGCCAATAGCCACGCCCCCCAGCTATCCGTAGTTTCCGGGGCTGCTGGCCATGCTGCACAACGGTATGCTCTTTGCAACAAGCTTTGCCAGCACGCGCACAGTGCGCGTGCGGCGTATTGAAGATTGAGTAGTTATGACGAACTGGACCCTGGCTGCGCGTGCTGCCAAGATGAATTCCTCCGCAATCCGCGAGATCCTGAAGCTGACCGATCGCCCCGGCATCATCAGCATGGCAGGTGGTCTTCCTTCGCCTGCGGCCTTCCCCATCCCCGCGTTCACGGCAGCCTGCAACACCGTGATGGAGCGTGACGGCGCCGCGGCGCTGCAGTACTCCACCACCGAAGGCTTCCCCGAGTTGCGCCAAGCGATTGCAGACTTCCTGCCTTGGGACGTCAACCCCGAACAGATCCTGATCACCACCGGCAGCCAGCAAGCGCTGGACTTGATCGGCAAGGTGTTCTTGGACAAGGACAGCCGCATGCTGGTGGAAAAGCCCACCTACCTGGGCGCGCTGCAAGCCTTCACCCCCATGGAGCCCATCGCCGTCGGCGTGGACAGCGATGACGAAGGCATGCTGGTGGAAGACTTTGCCGCCAAGGTAGGCACCGGCGCCGACAAGGCCCGCATGGCTTATGTGCTGCCCAACTTCCAGAACCCCACCGGTCGCACCATGAGC
This sequence comes from Comamonas jiangduensis, assembly GCF_030162955.1. Lineage (NCBI taxonomy): Bacteria > Pseudomonadati > Pseudomonadota > Betaproteobacteria > Burkholderiales > Comamonadaceae > Comamonas > Comamonas jiangduensis. The sequence continues at coordinate 48,838 of NZ_JARXOV010000014.1, read as the reverse complement.
GAGGCACGCCGCCAGGCCCTGGTGGAAAAGGCCAAGGAACTGGACATCCCCCTGATTGAAGACAACCCCTACGGTGACCTGTGGTACGAGCAAGAGCCGCCACTGCCACTGGCTGCGCGCAACCCTGAGGGCGTGATCTACATGGGTTCGTTCTCCAAGGTGCTGGCACCCGGCCTGCGCGTGGGCTTCATCGTGGCCCCCAAGTCGGTGTACGGCAAGCTGACCCAAGCCAAGCAAGCCGCTGACCTGCACAGCCCCAGCTTCAACCAGCGCGTAGTGGCGGAGGTAATGAAGCACGACTTCCTCAAGAACCACATCCCCACCATCCGTGCCATGTACAAGGCCCAGCGCGACGTGATGCTGATGGCGCTGGAGTCGGAGATGGAAGGTCTGGACGTACGCTGGACCCGCCCAGTGGGGGGCATGTTCCTGTGGGTGCGCCTGCCCCAAGGCATGAATGCCCAAGACCTGCTGCCCGAAGCGGTTGAACGCGGCATGGCTTTTGTGCCCGGCGCACCGTTTTTCGCAGGTGAGCCCGAGACCAACACCCTGCGCCTGTCTTACGTCACCGTGTCTCCCGAGCAAATCCGCAAGGGGATTGCGGCGCTGGCAGCAGCCATCCGCGCGCAACTGGCGAAATAATTCCAGCTGCCCACGGCATGCCACATGAAGTGGCGTATCGTTCCAAGCGCACCGTTTCTGGCAAACGGTGCGCTTTTTCTTTTGGCCTTCACCTTGCTTGTACCCATGATCCCCTTTGCCCCCCAGCAGCGCCCCCTGATGACGGTCGATGTCTTCACCGCAACGCCTTACAAAGGCAACCCCGTGGCAGTGGTGCTGGATGCCGAAGGGCTGGATACCGCACAGATGCAGGCTTTTGCCCGCTGGACCAATCTGTCAGAAACCACTTTTGTGCTGCCGCCCACCGCAGCGGGGCGTGCCCAGGGTGCGGACTACCGCGTGCGCATTTTCACCCCCGCAGCAGAGATGCTGTTTGCAGGCCACCCCACGCTGGGCACCTGCCACGCATGGCTGCAGCATGGCGGCCAGCCCCAGACGCGTGAGCTGGTGGTGCAAGAGTGCGCCAAGGGTTTGATCACCATTGCGCGCGGCGACCACGGTCTGGCATTTGCCAACCCCAGCACGCAGGCCCTGCCGTTGCCCGCCAATCTGCATGAAATCTATGCCGCCCTGGGCATCACCACCCAGCAGGTCATGGACGCGGCGTACATAGACAACGGCCCCCACTGGCTGTGCCTGCTGCTCGACAGCCCGGATACGGTGCTGAGTCTGGAGCCCGATCTGACCCGCCTCAAAGCATTGGGCCACAAAGTGGGCGTTGCAGCGCTGTACCAGGCCGAAGATGCCACGCCCCTCATTGGCCGTGCGTGCCGCGAGGCTGAGGCATTTGCCACCGGGCTGCGCACGGGGATGCCCCAGTCCGCCCAGCTGGAAGTGCGCGCCTTCAGCACCACCGGCGTGGAAGACCCTGTTACCGGCAGCCTGAACGGCAGCTTGGCCCAGTGGCTGGTCACCCAGGGTCATGTGCAGGCGCCCTACATGGCCAACCAAGGCGCTTGTGTGGGCCGCGATGGCTGGATTGCCATCACCCAAGACGCACAGGCCCAAGTGTGGGTGGGCGGACACTGCGTAACCTGTGTGCAGGGCACGGTACTGCTGTAGCGGGAGAGTGCTGCCCAAAGCAGGTACTCCACCGCATCCAACACGCGAAATTACGGGCTGCAGCGGCAGTTCATGCCTCGCTCATCGCGCGTTGTGGCAATCCCGGTACGCCATCGACCCAGCAAAGGTGCACGTTATGCACCTTGCCGCAATCCCCATCCAAGAGGCGGATGACCGCAGCGTAGATTGACCATCAGTCCCAGAAGTGACATTCCAATCCTGGAAGGTCACCCACAAGACAACCCAAGCGCTGGTAGGCACTCAAAAATGCCGGCCATGGGAACCATCTACCTCGTACGCCACGGCCAGGCATCGTTTGGGGCCGACGACTATGACCAGCTCAGCCCCTTGGGCACGCAGCAGGCGCAGCAGCTCGGCCGCTATTGGCAAGAACGCGACATGTGCTTTGACGCCGTGTACACCGGCACGCTCAAGCGCCATGTGCAAACGCTGGCGGGCATCAGCGACACACTTCCGAGCATGCCCGACGCGCAGGCCTTGCCGGCACTCAATGAATATGACAGCCATGCACTGATTCGCTGTGTGCATCCGGAGCCGCTAGGCCCCGTGGACACGCCTGAGGCTTACCGCGCGCACTTTCGACTGCTGTGTGACGCGATTGCACAGTGGATGGCAGGCGTCATCAGCCCAGAGGGCATGCCTGCGTGGGAAGATTTTTCCGGCGCAATCCGGCAAACGCTGGAGCACATTCGCCACCAACACCATGCGGGCAATGTGCTGATCGTCAGCAGCGGCGGCCCCATCTCGTGTGCATCCAGCTTGGTGTTGGGCGCCGCACCCGAGGTGTCGATTGCCCTCAATATGCGCATTCGCAACACTGCAGTCACTGAACTGAGCATGAGCGCCAAGCGCCTGATGCTGCAAACGTTCAACACACTCAACCACCTCGATTCCGCGCAGACCCGCGACTGGATCACCTTCGCCTGACTGCCCGCGAGCGAGTCCTCGAGCCGCTCAGAAAAAACGTGCGGTTTGGCACGTTTTTTTCTCGGGGTGTACAACGCTGTAGGGCACACCCTGTGCCTGGGAGCTTGTATGTTTGCACCTTTTGCCGATGACGCCCTGGAACCCCAGCTGACCGTGGCTGACATGGCTGCCCTGCGCGAATTGCTGGGCGATGCCATTCAGCCACACCAGGCCATTGCCATGCTGGATCTGGGCGAGCACCGTAGCCGCCTGCTCATCAGCGAGGGCGAAGGCGGCCACCCACAGCCTGTGTTTCACCACATGGACGTGGGTATAGACCAGCTCGCCACGCGCACCTTCAAGCAGCACATGCCTACCGAGGCCCAGTTGGAGCACGGCATCATGCTGGTGGAAGATGCGGCCATGCCCATGGCACGGTTGATTCCTCCAAGCAACGTCTTTGTCACACGCGATCCGTATTTGCTGGGAGTGGGGCAACAGGCTTTGGGGGTGCGCGACGTGGCCACTGCGTGGAAGGCCAGCGGTCGCTTGCCCATGCTCAGCCGCGAAGCCGTGGAAGGGCAGTTCGATATGCTCGCGCGCCAAGCCGCGCACCCCCATCTGCCGCTAGGGGATCTGCCGCAGTCGCCACGCTGGGCGGCTGCACTCTTGTTTTTGCGAGAAATCCTGCACCACTGGCAATTGGGTGCCGTACGTTTATTGCCTGGTGGGACGCATCAAGCGCCCAAAGGCTGAGGCTTGACACCCACCGTATCGGCGGGCAAGGCATGGATTTCTGCCAGCAATTGCGCCAGGCTGGCCGCAGCACCCTCCACCAAGGCCTGCCCGCGCTGCGCATCTGCAGCCGCCGCATTGCCCGCTGCGCCTTGGGGGTTGTAGTCCTGCATGGCCCAGCCCAACTTGGCGCTTTTGCCATTGCCCAAAATAGGAAAATTCTGGGCCCGCAGCGCTGAAGTGCTGGCAAAGTTTTGCGCATGCTGCATACGCACCAGATCGGGCGCCACATGCAGCATCATGGAAGTTTCGGTCTCCCCGCCATGCACCCCAAAACGGTGCTCATGGGCGCTGAACGCCTCATTCACCCCCGCAGGCTGGGGCAGGTTGAACCAGCTGCTGTGATAGACCAACAATCCACACTGCATGCGCAGCTGGCGCGCCACGATGTCCATGCTGCTTACGTTGCCGCCGTGGGCATTGAAGATCAGCAGCTTTTTGACCCCAGCGCGCGCCACGCAGGCTCCCAATTCCGTCCACACGGCCAGCAGCGTCGCAGGCGATAAGCCCAAGGTGCCGGCGTAATCTTGGTGCTCCAGGCTCAGGCCCACCGACTGGGTAGGCAGCGCCAGCACAGGGACCTCGGGGGGCACCTGTGCCAAGGCTGCATCCAGAATACCTTCTGCCAGCGCCGTGTCTACGCTCAAGGGCAAGTGGGGGCCATGCTGCTCTACAGCGCCCACGGGCAACACAGCCACCGTCTGCGCCACCAACCCACTGCGCTGCGCCAGCGCAAAATCACGGGCAGACATCTCGGCCCAGCGGCGCGAAGGCCATTGCAGCAGTGCTGGCTGACCAGCGAAATCCGAGGAAGAGGGGGCGACAGAGGTTTGGCACATGCTGCAATCTTAGGCGCTGTCCGGCAGACTGGCGCAGTTGCCCACCCACAATCTCTGTATGTCTACTGCCCCAGCGCACGCCCCTACACGCGATCTCACCCAAGGCCCCATCGTCAGCACATTGCTGGTGTTCTCGCTGCCTATCTTGGCGGGCAACGTACTGCAGTCACTCAATGGCTCCGTGAACGCCATGTGGGTGGGAAAGTATTTGGGGGAGGCTGCACTCACTGCCACGGCCAATGCCAACAACATCATGTTTTTGCTGATTGGCCTGATTTTTGGCGTGGGCATGGCGGCCACCATTTTGGTGGCACAAAGCATGGGGGCAAAAAATCTTGCGCAAGCGCGCACTGTGATTGGATCTAGCGCTACGTTTTTCGGGGTTGTGTCGCTGGTCATTGCCATCATCGGCTATCCGCTGTCGCGCTATATCTTGCAGTGGATGGGCACACCTGCGCTGGCCTTGCCACTGGCTGAAAGTTATTTGCGCGTGATCTTCCTGGCCATGCCGCTGCTGTATCTGTTCGCCTTTATCTCGGCCATCTTGCGCGGCGCCGGCGACACCCGCACGCCCTTCATCTTTTTGCTGGTGGTGGTAGTGCTGGATGTCATCCTCAACCCCGTGCTGATTTTTGGCCTGGGCCCTTTCCCGCGCATGGGCATCACGGGTGCAGCGACGGCAACGCTCGTAGCCAACGCCATCAGCTTTGTGGCCATGCTGCTGTGGCTGTACTGGCGCAAACACCCGCTGTGGATTGGGCGCCATGAGCTGCACCTCTTCATCCCCCAAGGGCGCATCGTGCAGGCCCTGGTCATCAAAGGCCTGCCAATGGGGGCGCAAATGGTCATGATTTCCTTGGCCATGCTGATGGTCATGACCATGGTGAACAGCTACGGCGTGGAAACCTCGTCCGCTTACGGCGCCGCCTTGCAACTGTGGACTTATGTGCAAATGCCCGCCATGGCGATTGGCGCAGCCTGCTCCACCATGGCCGCCCAAAATGTGGGCGCCGGTCACTGGCGCCGTGTGGATGGCACAGCAAGGGCTGGCGTAGTGGGCAACGTGCTGATGACCGGTGCACTCGCGGCGCTGATCGTTGGGTTGGACCGCCATGTGCTGGGGCTGTTTTTGCCTGCGGGCAGTGAGGCCTTGGCCAGTGCCCGCCACCTCAACCACATTGCCGTCGGCTCCTTCTTGTTCTTTGGCGTGACCTTTGTGTTGTCCGGCGTGGTGCGCTCGACGGGCGCCGTCATGCCGCCGCTGATTATTTTGGGCATAGCCCTGTGGGGGGTGCGCGTGCCCGTGGCCAAGCTGCTGCAACCGTGGCTGGGCGTGGACGCCATCTGGTGGAGCTTTCCTGTCAGCTCTGTGTGCGCCATGCTCATGAGCCTGGCTTACTACCGCTGGGGCCGCTGGCGCCAAGCGCACATGCTGAGCCCACCCTCCGAGGACGAAGAAACCGTGGCCACCCCAGCCGAAGTGGCAGGCCAGCCCCCTGCCCCGGTCTGTGCGCTGCGTCAACGTTTGCCCCCACAAACACCACCCACCACTGCGGACACCCCCTGAAATCGGTGCACAGCAACGCGTACAGGAACCACAATGCGGTTTCTGCCTCCAAGCCCTGTCATGCTGATTTCTGCCCCCTCCCCTTTCCGCCGTGCGCGGGCTGTTGCACTGCTTCTGGTGCTCAGCCTGCTCGCGCTGTGTACCGCTTTGCTGCCCGCCTCCGCCCGTGCGCAAATCCAGCTCAAAATGGGCGGCGCTGCCAGCGCAGCCGTGGTGTCAGACACCGTCACCACCCCCCGGGTGCAGGCACAGTTGGTGGCGCTGGCCCCGCAGGGTATTGCCCCCGGCCAGCCGCTGAAGCTGGGGCTGCGCATCAAGCACCAGCCTGACTGGCACACCTACTGGAAGAACGCGGGCGACTCCGGCCTGCCCACGCAGCTGGACTGGCAACTGCCCTCCGGCATGCAGGCTGCAGAGATTGACTGGCCCACGCCGCAGCAAATCCGTGTGGGCGACATGCTCAACTACGGTTATGAAGGCACGGTGCTGCTGCCCGTGGCCGTGCAAGTCACCCCCGACTTTCAGCCCCGTGCCGATGGCACGGTGGACATTCGCCTGAAGGCCTCATGGCTGGTGTGCCGTGTGGAATGTATCCCCGAAGAGGGGCAGTTTGCGCTCAGCCTGCCCACCGATGTGGCCGACACCATGTGGGCGGCCGATTTTGCCCAAGCCCATGCCCAAGCGCCGCAAAGCCTGGAAGCAGCCCAATCCCGCTTCAGCGCGCTGCCCAGTGGCGACCGTGTCAGTCTGCGCGTCCACGGCCTGCCCGCAACGGCCCACGGCCAGACCCTGGCCTTCTACCCCGAATCTGCCGACACCTTCCACCATGCTGCCGTGCTGGGCAAAGACTGGCAACAAGCCTGGGAAGGCAATGTGTGGACGGCCGAGCTGCCCCTATCAGCCATGCGCGGTGCAACGCCTGCGCAACTGAGCTTTGTGCTGGGTCTGCCTGCTGCTGGCACCGACGTGGCGCACGCCCCCCCCGCCCAGTCGTGGCGCATCACAGCCCCCGTCGAAGGCACCTGGACGGCTGCGGACTTGGCCCAGGTCTCTCCCGCCTTGGCGGCGGCTTTGGAGGCCAACCAGCAAGCAGCGGCCACAACTGCCCCACCGGTTGCGGCCAGCCCCATCAGCACCCGCAGTTGGGTGGCCGCCTTGGTCGGCGGCCTGTTGGGCGGGCTGCTGCTTAACCTCATGCCCTGCGTCTTTCCCGTACTGGCCATCAAGCTGATGGGCTTTGCGCGCCATGGCGCCAATGCCCGCGCCCAGCGCGCCAACGGACTGGCCTACGCCGCAGGTGTGGTGCTGAGCTTCATGGCCCTTGGCGGCGTGCTGCTGGCGCTGCGCGCTGCGGGCGAGCAGCTGGGCTGGGGCTTTCAGCTGCAGTCACCGCTGGTAGTGGCCAGTTTGGCGGCGCTGTTCACCTTGATTGGGCTGAACTTGGCCGGCGTTTTTGAGCTGACCCAGGTGGTGCCCAGCAGCATCGCCAATTTGCATGCCCGCCACCCGATGGCCGATGCTTTTATCTCCGGCGTGGTGGCGGTGGCCATCGCCTCGCCTTGTACTGCGCCCTTCATGGGGGCATCGCTGGGCTTTGCTGTGGGCATGCCTGCGGCGCAAGCCCTGGCAGTTTTTGCGGCGCTGGGCGTCGGCATGGCCATCCCTTACGTGCTGCTGAGCTGGGTGCCTGCGCTGCTGCGCTGGCTGCCGCGCCCCGGCGCGTGGATGGACACCTTCCGCCGCGCCATGGCGTTTCCGATGTTTGCCACCGTCATCTGGCTGGTGTGGGTGCTGGGCCAGCAAAGCGGTATTGACGGCGCCGCCACCTTGCTGGCGTTGCTGCTGTGCCTGGCCGCACTCGCGTGGGTGCTGACGCTGCGCGGCAAAACCCGCTTGGTGCTCAGCGTGCTGGTGCTGGCGCTGGCGGCCTGGCTGGCCAGCAGCTTTGGCCGCAATGTGGTGGAGCCGCTGCCTGTGGCCAGTGCCAGCAACAGCGCAACTACCGGCACAGGCTGGCAAGCGTGGTCTGCCAGCGCGCAGGCCGAGTTGCTGGCCCAAGGCCGCCCCGTGTTTGTGGACTACACCGCTGCCTGGTGCGTCACCTGTCAGTACAACAAACGCACCACCTTGGCGGCGGGCGACGTGCTGGCCGCCTTTGCCCAGCGCAACGTGGCCTTGCTGCGCGCCGACTGGACACGGCGCGACCCCGCCATCACCGCCGAGCTGACCAAGCTGGGCCGCAGTGGCGTGCCCGTGTATGTGCTGCTGGCGCCAGGCCAAGCGCCCGTGGTGCTCAGTGAATTGCTCAGCACGCAAGAGGTGCTGAACGCCCTGCAAACGCTGTAAGTAGGTAAAGCGTTGAGGGCTGCATAGAAGAAAAGATAGCTTGCAGCGCTGATGAAAAAAGGACTTCAGATAGAAAAATATCTGAAGTCCTTATTTTTTGTGCGCTGGCAGCTACTTTTTTATCCACCGCAAAAAGCAAAGCCGCTGCTGGCACAGGCACCAACAGCGGCCGGGAATTGGCGTGGACCAAGGCTCGTTTGCTTGTAAAGAGGATCAACCAGCCTTACCCGAGATTCTTCATCAGCCCACAAACGGTATTGTGCAAGGCCCAAATGACAGCCATGTGACGCTGGCGCCACCCGCTGCGGCGCAACCGCCCAGCGGCTAAATCAGCAGCTGAATGATGAGCGCATTCACGATGTCCACAAAAAATCCGCACACCAGCGGCACCACAATGAACGCCCGGTGCGCTGCCCCGTGGCTGCGCGCCACGGCGGTCATATTGGCAACAGCGGTGGCGGTAGAGCCCAGCGCAATTCCGCCAAAGCCTGCGGTGATGACGGCCGCCTCATAGTCTTTGCCCATGCTGCGAAACACCACAAATCGTGCAAACAGCACCGTCATGCCAATTTGCAGCGCCAGCACCGTCAGCACAAAGCCCATCACGCCCTGCAGCGCCCACAGCTGCAGCCCCATCAGCGCCATGGTCAGGAACATGCCCAGGCAGATATCGGAAATCATGGACAACCCCTGGCGCATGCTGGTCCAGTGAAACTGCCCCAGCTTGCGGCGCTTGCGCGACAGCATCCATTGCCCCAAGGTGTTGCGCAAAATAATGCCGCCCAGCAAACACCCCACAAACATGGGCAGCTGCAGCCCCGCTTGGTGGAACAGCGGGGTGATCACGCCGCCCAGCATCAGCGCCATGTTCAGCCACAGCCAGGCGCGCAGCACGCCGTAGTAGTCCAGCGTGACGGTGAGCTGCTGGTTGGGCACGCCCACATCCAGCGGCCGGGCGCCGCTGCCGTGCACGGCGTGGCGGCGCATCAGGTAGCTGGCAATCGGGCCGCCGATGGTGCAGGCCGCAATCATGCCCACCATGTTGCTGGCCATGCCCAGCTCGACCGCATTCGCGATCCCCAGGCGCTCGACGAAGATCGGCCCCCAGGCCAGCGTAGTGCCCACGCCACCGGTCAGGGAGATGGAGCCGGTCATCAGCCCGGCGCGCGCATCCAGCCCGAACAGCTGCGCCACCCCCATGCCCAGCAGGTTCTGCAGCACGATGAACAGCGTGGCCAGCGCCAGCAGGATCAGCAGCGGCTTGCCGCCCTCCTTCAGGGTGCGCAGGTCCGAGCGCAGGCCGATGGCTGCGAAGAAGTACAGCAGCAGGGTGTCGCGCACGTTCAGGTCGAACTCGATGCGCGTGCCCAGCAGCGCATACGCCAGGCACACCACGCAGGCGCACAGAAAACCGCCAACCACCGGCTCCGGCACGCTGTAGCGGCGCACCACGCCCCAGTGTGTGGCGATCTTCTGTCCGGCAAAGAACAGCAGGATGGCCAGGGTGAAGCTCTGGAAGGCGGGGATGTGCAGGGTCTCGGGCAGGGTCACGGCGGGGGCAAGAGGTTCCAACAAAGCGGGCGATTGTGCCCTGCAACCCCTGCGCCTGCGTCCTATAACCGAGTGGCACACCCCTGTTCCCGCAGGCCTGCGGGGCAGGAAGGGGCTTGCGCTGCATCAGGACAATCGCAGCTACTGGCCGCAACGAGCCCTTGACCCAAGGCAAGTCGCAGCCCATCCGTTAAACTGGCCAGTTCCCAAGAACCGAGCTGCAGCCCCCAGCCTTTCGCTGGGGGCAGGCCCTTTCTCAGTGTGAGCGCCCATGTCTTTTGCCCCCCTTCTGAACGACACCTTCCTGCGCGCCTGCCGTCGTCAGGCCACCGACTACACGCCTTTGTGGCTGATGCGCCAGGCTGGCCGCTATCTGCCTGAGTACAAAGCCACGCGCGCGCAAGCGGGCAGCTTCATGGGTCTGGCCACCAATATCCAGTACGCCACCGAAGTGACGCTGCAGCCGCTGGAGCGCTTTCCGCTGGACGCAGCCATCCTGTTCAGCGACATCCTGACGGTGCCCGACGCCATGGGCCTGGGCCTGTCGTTTGCCGAAGGCGAAGGCCCGCGCTTTGCCAAGATTGTGCGGGACGAAGCCGCCGTGGCCGAGCTGGCCGTGCCCGACATGGACAAGCTGCGCTACGTGTTCGACGCTGTCACCAGCATCCGCAAGGCGCTCAATGGCCGCGTGCCGCTGATCGGCTTCTCGGGCAGCCCCTGGACCCTGGCCTGCTACATGGTCGAAGGCAAGGGCAGCGACGACTACCGCCAGGTCAAGAGCCTGATGTACGCGCGCCCTGATCTGATGCACAAGATCTTGCAGGTCAACGCCGACAGCGTGGCCGCCTACCTGAACGCCCAGATCGACGCTGGCGCCCAGGCCGTAATGATTTTTGACAGCTGGGGCGGTGTGCTGGCCGATGGCATGTTCCAGGAATTCAGCCTGGCCTATACCAAGCGCGTGCTGGCACAACTCAAGCGCACCGGCGTGGACGGCACCGACGTGCCACGCATCGTCTTCACCAAGGGCGGTGGTATCTGGCTGCCCGAGATGAAGGACATGGACTGCGAGGTGCTGGGCCTGGACTGGACCGCCAACCTGGGCAAGGCCCGCGCCATTGTCGGCGGCGAAGTCGGTGGCCCCGGCAAGGCGCTGCAGGGCAACATTGACCCCAACGTGCTGTTTGCCCCGCCCGAGCAAGTGGCCGCACAGGCGCGCGCCGTGCTGGACAGCTTTGGCCGTCCGCACACCGACACCACGACAAACGGCCCCACCCATATCTTCAACCTGGGACACGGCATCAGCCAGTTCACCCCGCCTGAGCATGTGGCCGCCTTGGTGGAAACCGTGCACAGCTACTCGCGCCAGCTGCGCCAAGCGGCTTAACGCCTCGCGCATTAATTAGCGCCCACTCACCTCAGCCCGTAGGCAAGGGCCTACGGGCTGAGTCGTTGCTGACGTGGCAAAAAAGCGACGAGATTCACGCAAAAAACAACAAATCCGCGCAAGCAGCGCGCATCTACTGCTTACTTTCACGCACTTGACAGGTGCGTGGTTTTGAACTTATGCACAATTCGGTGCCAGCGGACAGGGGTGCAGCAGCACCATGAAGGCTATAGCAAAAAATGACGAGGCAATGTAGCAAGTCATTGTTTTTAAAAACAATTTTTCATGACAAGCCTGTCACATCAAAATAAAAGTGCAGATGTGCGCTTTGAGCCACAGAGGCTGTGGTAAACAATCCCCACAAAGTTATCCACAGAAACTTGAATACGTAGCGCTTGCGCTATATCTGACGCCCATGCCCGAGCAGGCTCCTACATTCCACGTCGTTCATGTGGCCGTCCACACGCCGGTACACAGCGGCGTGGGCACCCCCTTGAGCTATACCCACAGCAGCCCTTTGCCTGCCGGCTGTCTGGTTCGCGTGCCGCTGGGCACCCGCCATCTGCTGGGCGTGGTGTGGCCAGCCCCCCCAGATGAAACCCCCATAGACCCCAGCAAGCTGCGCCCCTTAGACGCCGTCATGCAGGGGCTGGAGCCGATGAACGGTCACTGGCAACGTTTGGTAGGCTTTGCCGCACGCTATTACCAGCGCAGCGTGGGCGAAATCGCCATGGCCGGTTTGCCGCCCGCCCTGCGTGATATGACGGCCGAGCAACTGGCCAAGCGCCTGCAGCCGCCCAAGCCCAAACAACGCAGCAAAAAAGCGGCAGCGGCACTGGCAGCCGCCGCCGAAGCAGTAGCAGTAGCAGCAGCGCCCCCCCAAGCTCCGCAAGCATTGATAGCACTCAGCGCAGAGCAGCAAAGCGTTTGCAGCCAAATTGAGCAAAATTCCGGTCCGTTTTTGCTGTACGGCAGCACGGGCAGCGGCAAGACCGAGGTCTATATGCGGGTGGTGCAACAGGCGCTGGATGCCAGTCCCCAGGCGCAGGCCTTGGTGATGGTGCCGGAGATCAACCTCACCCCCCAGCTGCAAGAGCGCTTTGAAGCCCGCTTTGCGCCGCTGTTCGGGGCACAGGCCGTGGTCAGCATGCACAGCGGCATGACCGATGTGCAGCGCCTCAAAAGCTGGCTGGCTGCCCACACGGGGCAGGCCCGCATCGTGCTGGGCACGCGCATGTCGGTGTTTGCCAGCATGCCGGGGCTGCAGGTGATCGTGGTCGATGAAGAGCATGACCCCAGCTACAAACAGCAAGAAGGTGCCCGCTACTCCGCCCGTGATCTGGCACTGTGGCGCGGCCATGACTGCGGCGCCAAAGTCATCTTGGGCAGCGCCACCCCCTCACTGGAGAGCTGGCACGCCAGCGACCCGGCCGTGGGCCGTTACCTGCGGCTGCACATGCCCAGCCGCATTGGGGCTGGTGCATTGCCCCGCCTGCGCATGGTAGACATGACGCAACAGCCCAAGAAGACGGTGTTTTCTCCGCCGCTGCTGGCCGCTATTACCGAACGCGTTCAAAAAGGCGAGCAAAGCCTGATTTTGCTTAACCGCCGTGGCTTTGCGCCCGTGCTGTTTTGCGCCGACTGCAACTGGAAAAGTGACTGCCCGCACTGCAGCGCCCACCAGGTCTTTCACAAAGGCGACCGCACCCTGCGCTGCCACCACTGCGGCGACACGCGCCGCGTGCCCCACGCCTGCCCCGCATGCGGCAACCCCGACATCCTGCCGCTGGGCAAGGGCACAGAACAGCTCGAAGAAGAGCTGGAACGCTTGCTGCGCAATGTGCAGCGCCCCGACGGCAGGCCCGCACGCATTGGCCGTATTGATGCCGACACCACCAAGCACAAAGGCGCGCTTGAAGAACAGCTGGCGCTGGTGCACAGCGGCGAGGTCGATGTGCTGGTGGGTACGCAAATGGTGGCCAAGGGGCATGACTTTCGCCGCATCACCCTGGTGGCTGCCGTACAGCCCGACGGCGCGCTGTTCAGCAGCGACTTTCGCGCGCCAGAGCGCCTGTTTTGCCTGCTGATGCAAGCCGCAGGCCGCGCCGGGCGCGACGCCAGCTACATCAGCGCACAAGGCAGCCACCCCGAGATGTGGATACAAAGCCTTGAGCCGCAGCACATGGTCTACCAGGCCCTGCGGCAGCACGACTACCCCAGTTTTGCCCAACAGCAACTGCGTGAACGCCAAGACGCCGCAATGCCACCCTTTGCCTTCCAGGCACTGGTGCGTGCCGATGCCAAAACCCAAGACGCCGCCCAGGCCTTTTTGCGTGCTGCCACCGATGCCGCCCACCAAGGCCAGTTGCCGCACCTGGACGATGTGTTTCTCTACCCACCCATTCCCATGACCGTGCAGCGCGTGGCCAATGTCGAGCGTGCCCAAATGCTGCTTGAGGCCACCGACCGCCGCGCCCTGCAAAGGTTTTTGCATGCCTGGCAACCCTGGCTGCACTGGGTGCGCGGCCAGCCCCCGCACAAAAGCATCGTGCGCTGGCTGGTCGATGTAGATCCGCTGGCTTTGTGAAACGTATTTTTCAGTGCTTGCAGCTTAAGAAGTCGCGAAGAGGTTCCGAGTCAACAGCGCCACAAATACCGAACCAATGCGCTGCCAGCGGTTGTTGGCGTGACTCTCGCTGCTCTGGCCTTTTTTCGCTGCTGCGACTCTGGAGCCATTGAGCACACCTCTACTGCAAGCTGCATGCATCGCGTTGTTGAAGCTCAGTCCAATCAAGGCCATTGAAAGAAAGCTCACGGCGGTGCGAAGGTTTTAAAGCATCCGGGAATCCCAGTGCCGCCACTGCAATATCCGCCACTTCGGCGTTGCTGCGCACAAGATGCTCACGTTCATGGTCTGCAAACTGTGGCAGCGCAGCCCTCTGCGCCGACAAGGCGAGGTTGCTCCAGACCAGCAAAGGTACCTGCAAACTGCTCAAGCCGCTGCCTGTGCGGTAATGATCGGCGCAAGGAGGCATCGCCACTCCATGGTCGCTGGAGTAAATGAGCATCGCTGTCTGCTGCTGCGTTGTGCTTTGCTCGATACGTTGAATCCACTGCACCAACAAATCACTGGTGTAGCGCAAAGAGTTGTCATAGACATCCGCAAAGCGTGCAGCGCTGCGGGGGTAGCGCTCTTGCACTTGAAAGTGGCTGCCATACGTATGCAAAACAATCAGCTTCTTGGGCGCCGGGTCATGCAATGCTGCTTCAAGAGGTGCGGTCAAAACCCCATCCCAATCGCCATTCCCCACTTTCACAAAACTATCAGCTGCTCGGCGGAAGGTCACACCGTAAAAATCTTCCACAGAACTGTGATAGCGCGAATTGCTCAACACAAATGTTTTGTAGCCCGCATGTTGTGCAATATCCAGAAACGACGGCGCGAGATCCTCCACACTTTGTTGTGCAGACATGCCGGTCAAGAGATAGGGCAACGCTGCGGCAGTATTCAGGCCGTGCGCCATCGCTCTCACAACTTGCAAGTTTTGCATTTGTGCCAGGGCACCGTTGGTATCAGCCTGCTGGTAGCCCAGAAGCGACCAACGCTCCGCAGAAGCACTTTCACCAATCACCACCACCAAGGTATCCACCTGCGGGGCCTGTGCCGTGGTGGATGGCAACTTGGGGGTGTAAAACAGCTGCTCCGTCAATTGCTGCTGCGCAGTCCAGGCACGTACGATATGCATGGGATAGATGGTTTTGAGTTTGCGTGTGACCTCTTCAAAGCTGTAACGTTTTGCCAGCGCAAATGCAATAAAAACCACCCAAATCGTCAATCCAAGCAGTGCTACTTTCCACGGCCACGATGGCCGCTTCAGCAGCGGTGCAAGCTTCCAAACTTGAACCGCGGCAAAAATTCCGGCAACCAGCCACAGTGCCGCTACAGTCACCCACTTCCAAGGTAAAACACCGATAAATTCGCGTGTTTCTTCCCAATTGGTTCTCTGTGCGGTAGCTAAAAAAATTTGGTCCGCCAAATTACCAAAAAAACCAATGTGGACCACATTGACCGTTCCGATGGTCAGCAAAAAAAACAGTGCAAGCACTAATGCTGGACGCCACAGCATGAATGCCCAGAACAAAAATACAGAAGCCAGCCATAAGCCTATGGCTGGAGCAGAAATACCTTCCAGCAAGGCGGGTAAAAAAAGAAATGCCCAGCCGAGGAGGCCGCGCCAAAGCAGATGTTTGTTGTTATCAGAATGCATATCAAAGCCTTTGTGGGCCGCGCAGCGTACTGGATGTAAAAAAGTGGCCGATGAAGCTGTGAACACCGCCCAATTTGCAAATCACCATCTCCGCTGTCACAGCGATCTCTCCCCAGCAATTTGCGCGTATACGGCGTCTTGAATGGTTTGCGGTAATGTTGCAGTGCATCGCGAATCAAAGCTTCAACAAAGGCATTAAAGGCCCTTGCTGAATCTGGCACTGCTGGGCCTGCAGCAAAGCGCCAAAGGCGTCGGACATCAAATACGCAAACTCCACTGGTCGCTGCGCACCAATCGCATCGCCCACCACTTCGGTGGTGGCGGGGTGGCACATTAGCAAACTGCCGTTTTGCACCTGCGCCAGCCACTGCGCCATTTGCGTGCCATACCTCTCAGGGGTGGGCGCATCAAAACCATATACCCCGCCAAAACCTTGGTTGATAGCCACACCCGCTTGGCGCAAGCGGCGCGTGGTTTGCCAACCGCCCAGCAAGGCAATGATGGCCGCCTTGGGACTGCGCCACAACGTGCCCATCGGTGCTGTGGAGCGCACCCACGGCATCTGTTGCTCTGTATAGCGCTGACGCAGCACGTGCAGCATGGCATCGGCAAACCCTGGCAACTGGTGCACATGCTGGTGCCCATCAATAAAGTCCGGCGGCGAGCCCAGGGCCGCTTCAAATGCGTCAAGCTGCTGGGCCCACATGCGGCGCATGGCATCGGCACTCCACATACCCGTGTAGGCGTGGCGAATCACCGTGGCCAGGGGCTGAGCCGCAGCCGCACCCCCGTGGCTTTCGGTCAGATTGAAGTGCAGGCCCACCGACAGCCGTGGGCGCAGCACTTGCAAACGTGGGGCTGCCTGGGCCCAGCGGGGCGACGTGGTCATGCAACTGGTGGCCGACAAGCGCCCTGCCAGGGTCAGTTGCTCCACTGCCGCATCCACCGCCGGGTGCAAGGCGTAATCATCGGCACACAAAATCAGCGCACGCGGCGCAGTGGGAGAGGTCATGCAGCACGCGCCTTAAACGCCCAAAACTTGCTCAGCACAAAAGTGCCTATCGCCACGAGCACCAGCACGGCGGCCAGGCTCCAAAAATAATGCCAATCCAGCCAATGCAAGGCAGCGGCATACAGCAGCTCGTTGGCCACAAACGACAGGCAGGCCACGGCGAAAAAACGTGCCACAGTTCCCCACCCACGGGCCTGGGCTACCGCAAACGTCAACCATGCATGACCGTTGTAGCTGACGATAAACGCCACCAAAAAGCCCAGCACGTTCGCCCCCAGGGGGGGCAGCCCCCACAAAGCGACCAACAGCCCAACCACCGCCAAATGGGTTGCCGCTGCACTACCGCCCACCAACACAAACTGCAGCCCCTGGGGCAAAGCCTGCAGGCGCTGCAGCACCGCACGCCCTACACTCATTGCGGCTCACGCAGGGGGCTGCGATCCTCGTCACGGGCGATCAGGTAAGTGGGGCGCTGTTTGACCTCGTCATAGATGCGACCAATGTACTCGCCCAAAATACCAATCGACATCAGTTGCACGCCAGAGAACAACATGATGCCAGCGGACAACGTGGGCCACCCAGCCAAGTCTGTGCCAAAAATCAAGGTGTCTGCGATGATCCAGGCGCCATACAGCAGCGCCAACAACGCTACCCCGCCTCCAATGACACTCCATATGCGCAGTGGCAGCGTGGTAAACGAAGTCAAACCCAGCAGGGCCAAAGCCCCCAATCGACGCAAGTTGAAACTGGATTCACCCGCAGCGCGGTCTTGGGGCACAAACGGCAGTGCAGCCGTTTTAAAGCCAACCCACGCGTACAAACCCTTCATGAATCGATGGCGCTCAGGCAAGGCCTTGAGGGCATCGACCACCTTGCGATCCATCCAGCGGTAATCCCCCGCGTTGGGTGGGACTTGCACACTGCTGCCAGTATTCATCAGGCGGTAGAACAAATCGGTACCCAGCCGTTTGGCACCACTTTCTGCACCGCGATCCGCAATCACGCCATAGACCATTTCATAGCCGTTTTGCCACAGCTGATGCATATCAGGCAGCAATTCCAGCGGATGCTGAAAGTCAGCATCAATCAGCAACACCACGTTACCGCGCGCATGGTCAATCCCCGCGGACATGGCCGCCTCCTTGCCAAAGTTGCGTGATAGCGCCAAATAGCGCACCGGCAGCCCCTGTGCTACCAAACGCATGGCTACATCGTGCGTGTCATCACGACTGCCGTCGTTCACGATGAGAATCTCAAAGTTTTGCGTCAAACCTTGTACGACAGGAATCAACGCACGAACGAATTTCTCTAGGTTCTCTTGTTCGTTGTAGGCTGGAACCACACATGACAGTTGCAAAGGCGCCCGTGGCGTAGCAGCCAAGGGGGCTGCAGGTGCATATTCAGCGTAGAAGTCGCTTTTCACAGAAAGTCTGCCTTATCTATACAGGAGCTAAAACCGGGAAGAATTTTCACTGCTTATGCTTAGGAAGTTGTAGTAGCAAGCCTTAACCATCCAGCAAATCAAGTCCGGTGAGTGGCTACCAAGCCTATCGGCCCTTGCTGCATTACTTCACAAGTAAACAGTGCTCCGGCACATAAGCGCGCCATTTCAGTTCAAGGGGAGCGGAAGATGGTGCATGGGGCCATGTGATCTTCCAAGCCCCTTCTACCGTGTGCAAAGTTTCATCACGGCTCAAGCTTTTCAAGGGTTCTGGAGCTTGTGGGTGCTCGTTCTGCGTCTTCTCCTGCCAGACCCATAAAGCGCCATGCTGCTTCAAACGGCGCACATCGACCCAAGGCGAAAACCGGGGATCACCATCAATCAGTACCGAAGGGCGTGCTGCGCTATAAGCAGAAAGCAAGCCCGCCAACCAGTAGTCACCAGCCACCGTATCCAAGCGACAGGTGCTGTGCATACCCCATGCTTGCTCAGCCTGTTTTGCGATAGCGGCAGCAGGCCAATCCACACGCCCCGGACGGTTGCGCAGTTGAGCGCCATGGCTCATATAAAGCACCATAAAAATACTCACCAGAACCAGCCAGACAGCAATGCCACGCAACAATTTAGGCTGCAGGGAGGGGAGGCGTACATCAGGCAGCAGCGCCATCACCAGCAAACCACTAAAAGCCCACATCGGAGATCCCCACATATCTCGCAAGCGCAAACCCAGCAGCACGCCGAGCAACATTACGATCAGCCCAGGCAACAGGGTTAACACGAGCAGCAAAGAAGGACTGGAAGCATGCCAACGACGCTCTGCGGCCCCGGCACCTCCTAGCAATTCGCGGCGGCTGCGCCACCATGCCCATGCCAGCACGCCCAGCAAAGGCAAATGAGCCGCCAATTGTGTCAACGGAAAACCCAATGCTTCAAGGCGAGGGTCGCCAGTTTCAGACAGTGCCCGCCCACTGGCATATGCAAAGGGTAGCCATTGCGAAGCTTTCAGCCAAAGCATATGTGGCGCAAATATCAGCGCCATCAAGCACACAGCCAGCCAAGGCCCTGGCCGCAGCAAAATTTTGCGATATTGCGCACTGCCGAGTAGATAGAGACCTAAAGTCAGTAAAAGAACCGCAATCGAGTACTTGGTCAGCATCCCAAGGCCGGCCACTACCCCTAAGCCGATCCAATAGCGCAACTTATTCTCTTGCAGCGCTGCAACGAACAGATACCCCAAAGCGGCCCAGATCGGCATTTGGGCAATGTTGTGGTTGAACTCAATCGCCGGGAAGTTGTAATAAGCCACTCCCATAGTAAGCACGACTCCCAACACAGCGCGCTGCGCATCCATCAGGCGTCTTCCAGTCAGCCACACCAGCGTCAGCGTTAAGGCAATGCACAGTTGACTGAGCACATAAGGGCCAAACTTGCCCAAGCCTTCATAAAAAATATTTAAAACGATTGGTGCCAATGGCGGGTGTTTGTAATACCCCCATTGCCATTCCTTGCCCCACGAAAGACTCTCGACCACATCCAAAGGGAAGCTATGCCCAAGCAGTGCAGGCAAAGTGCTCCACGCTAGAAAATAGACCAGTGCAAAGGCAAGAAGGCGCGGCAAGGGAAGTGCCGAACCGGGGCGTGATATGGATTCGTGCATGGACCAGTTGCAACTCTGCGCCCAGCTTGACTCCATCACCTTGGCCTAGTCCAGCACCTATTTCACGCAGAAATGGCCAAAAAAGACGCTGTCATGAAACTAGACACAGCGGTTGCACTTATTTGCTTATAAAAATAGTGCGAAAGCTTACACCAGCAGCGCCACAGCGCCCGAGAACGTCACAAATGCCAGCGCCGTGCTGACCAAAATAATGCGTGCCACACGACCGCCGTGGGCGCCAAAGCGCTCCGTCAGCAGTGAGACATTGCTGGCGCTCGGCAATGCGGCCACCAACACCAAGGCCGTCACCGTCAGCGGCGCCATCACGACACCAGCGGCCATCGCTGCCTGACAGGCCAGCCACACCAGCAGCGGGTGCAGCAGCAACTTGACCAGGGCAATCGGCACGTAGTGGCGCGGCTGTACCTGCTCGTGCAGGTTGATTTGCGAGCGTGCCAGTACCGCACCAATGGTGAACAAGGCCACCGGCGAAGCAGCACCGGCCAACATGGCTACGGTTTTCTCCACCGGCCCAGGCAGCACCAACGCCCACGCCGATGCCAGCGCCCCCAGCACGATCGACCACGGCATGGGGTTGGTCAGCATGCCGCCCAGAGCCTTGCGCAGCGCCTGCACCGCACCCCCTTCGCCCTGCCCGAGGCGCGAGAGCGCAATACACAGCGAAGTGGTGATGACCATATCAATCGCCATGGTCAAAATGACTGGCCCGGCACTGGCCTCGCCCAGCAGGGCAACCAGCAGTGGCACCCCCATAAATCCCGAGTTGGGAAAGGCTGCCACCAACGCGCCAAATGCAGCATCGTTCCAGCCCCAACGCTGGCGGGTAGCCGCCACCGTGCCGGCCACCACCAGCAGGCCACATGCCAGATACACAAGGCCCACCGCCGGATTGAGCAACTGCGCAATCGGCGTTTGCGCACCAAAGCGGTACAGCATGCACGGCAGCGCAAAGTACAGCACAAAGGTGTTGAGCCCCGGAATGGCAGCCAGCGGCAGCCACCCCCTGCGCGTGGCAACAAAGCCGCAGAGCACCAGAGCAAAAAACGGGAAGGTGACAGCAAGTATGGACAGCACGGTGCGCGATTGTGGCAGTGGCACCGCTACTTTCCACTACACCGCTTACGCGCAGGCGACAACTGTTGCGGTGGGCAAACTCGCTGCCCACACGGGCAAGCGTGCAGCGGGCAGTGGCAGCCACGCAGCTTGCGTATGATTGGCTCACGCCTGCCTACCAGTTCCACTTCGTTGGTCAGGCGTTTGTTGTTTTTGCTCTTCTTTTTGCTCTTTGTTGCCTACCCATGTCTGCTGGTCTGAACCTTGCCCAACTCCAAGCTGTCCATTACACCGAAGGTCCCTGTCTGGTGCTGGCGGGCGCGGGCTCGGGCAAAACCCGCGTCATCACGCACAAGATTGGCAAGCTGATCGACAACGGTCTGGCCCCCAAACGCATTGCGGCCATCACCTTTACCAACAAGGCCGCCGCCGAAATGCGCGAGCGTGCCAAGGGTCTGATCGGCAAGCCCGCCAAAGACGTGATGATCTGCACCTTCCACTCGCTGGGCGTGCGCATGGTGCGCGAGGACGGGCATGTGCTGGGCCTCAAACCCAGCTTCAGCATTCTGGATTCGGACGATGTCACCGGCATCCTCAAAGACTGTGCCGGCGGCACCACCGATGTGGCCACGGCGCGCCAGTGGCAGTGGACCATCAGCAACTGGAAAAACGCGGGCTGGGACAGCCGCAAGGCCCTGGCCATGGCCCAGGACGATCACGAGCGCAGCATTGCCCTGATCATGCAGCGCTACGAAGAGCGCCTGACCGCCTACCAGAGCGTGGACTTTGACGATTTGATCGGCATGCCCATGCGCCTGCTCAAAAACCACGCCGAGGTGCGCGAGAAATGGCAGCGCCTGCTGGGCCACGTGCTGGTCGACGAATACCAGGACACCAACGCCACGCAGTACGAACTACTGAAACTGTTGGTGGGTGAGCGCGCCCATTTCACCGCTGTGGGTGACGACGACCAGTCCATCTACGGCTGGCGCGGCGCCACGCTGGACAACTTGAAGAAGTTGCCGATCGAATACCCCAACCTCAAGCTCATCAAGCTGGAGCAAAACTACCGCTCCACCAGCGCCATCCTGCGCGCGGCCAATAACGTGATTGGCCCCAACCCCAAGCTGTTTCCGAAGACGCTGTTTTCGGAACTGGGCGAGGGCGAGCCTGTGCGCATTCAGGACTGCGATACCGAAGAGCACGAGGCAGAGCGCGCGGCCATGCGCATCCAGAGCCTGCGGGCCAACATGAACCCGCAGCCCGCGTGGAAGGACTTTGCCATCCTCTACCGCGCCAACCACCAGGCCAAGCCGTTTGAAAAAGCGCTGCGCAAGCTCAACATTCCCTACAAGGTCTCGGGCGGCACCTCGTTCTTTGACCGCGCCGAAATCAAAGACCTGTGTGCGTGGTTCCGGCTGTGGATCAACAACGACGACGATCCGGCCTTCCTGCGTGCCATTGGCACTCCCAAGCGCGGCATTGGCCACACCACGCTGGGCAAACTGGGCGAGTTTTCGGGCCAGCACAAGCTGTCCATGTTTGGCGCGCTGTTTTCCCACATGCTCGCCGCCGTGCTGCCCAAGAAGGCGCACGAAGGGCTGCTGGAGTTTGGCCGCTACATCAACGATCTGGAGTACCGCGCCCGCCACACGCTGGGGGCCGAAGCTTCACGCACCTTCATGCTCGACTGGCTCAAGGAAATTGGCTACGAGCAGTACCTGTACGACAGCGAAGACAGCGAAACCGTGGCCGCCGCGCGCTGGACCAATGTGCTGGAGTTCTGCGACTGGATGAGCCAGCGCGCCGGTGGCCAGGTGGAAGATGCCGCAGGCACCACCACGCAGACCGAAGTCAAAAGCCTGCTGGAAGTGGCGCAGAACATTGCGCTGCTGTCCACCATCAGCGAGCGCGAGAAAGAGCAGGACATGGTGATCCTGTCCACCCTGCACGCCTCCAAGGGCCTGGAGTGGCCGCACGTGATGCTGGTGGGCGTGACCGAGGGCATGCTGCCCTTCAAGCTGGACGACAACGATGGCAAGCAGGAAAAGGTGAGCGATGACATCGCCGCCCGCCTGCAGGAAGAGCGCCGCCTGATGTACGTGGGGATTACCCGCGCCCAGCGCACGCTGGTGGTGAGCTGGACCAAGCGGCGCAAGAAAGGCCGCGAGATGGTGCAGTGCCAGCCCAGCCGCTTCATCAAGGAGATGAATCTGGATGCCAGCACCGCCCGTGAAGACCCGCGCGAAAAGCTGCGCCTGCTGCGCGAGCAACTGGCACGCAAAGTGGAAGCAGCCCCCAAACTGGTGGAAAACCAAAAATGATGAATTCAGTAGCTGTCAGCGCTTGCCAGACAAGCGTTTGCCGCTAAAAATCATCACCATGCAACAGCTTGCACTATGGACTGATGCGGTCGCTGCCACGCACCACTTCAGTAGCGCAAGCCTCCAAGCACCGCTGCGCCGGTGCAGATGAGGGAAGGAACCAAGCATGCACACAACCCGAATTCGTTTGGCCTGGCTGCTGAGCGCCACCACCGCCACCATGGCGACGACGGCACTGGCGCAGGGCATTACCCCCCAGGCAGCTGTCGTTGAAGACGCGTGGCGCCAGTGTGCTGCCACCACCGACAACACAGCCCGACTGGCCTGCTTTGACGCCTGGGCACAGCACCAGCAGCCCTTGACACCACCACCCGCTGCTGCATGGCAAGCCCCGGCTGCTTCGGCAACCAGCGCCAACCCTGAGGCCGTGGTACAACAAGCTGCCCAGGCACCAATGGTGCAGGCCGATGTGGTCGCAGGCCAAGGCCTGGTGCCCACCAATGGGGGCTGCCGCGATCCGCGCTACAGCGAAATCTCCCGCTTTTTTGAGCTGGAAAACGGCACCGATTGCGGCACCTTCACCTTCCGTGGCTACAAGCCCTTGTCGGTCTCGGTCGTCGCCGCCGACAGCGTGAACCAGCAGCCCAGCAGCCCCGGCAAAGCGCCTGCCGATTTCAAGGACTACCGCAAGCAAGAGTTGCGCATACAGCTCTCCGCCCGCACCAAGCTGGCGTCGGGCCTGCTGACCAGCCCCACTTCGGGGCTGCAAGACTCGCTGTGGGTGGGCTATACCCAGCAGTCTTACTGGCAGGTGTTCAGCCCCGATCTGTCACGGCCTTTCCGCACCACCGACCACGAGCCCGAGGTTTTCTACGTCTACCCCACGCAGGCCGCGCTGCCCTGGGGTTGGCAATTGCGCTACAGCGGTGCAGGCATGGTGCACCACTCCAACGGTCAAAGCGATCCGCTCTCGCGCAGCTGGAACCGCTGGTATGTGATGGCAGGCGCAGAGCTTGACCACCGCTGGCAGTTGCACGCCAAGTGGTGGAAACGCATGGCGGAAAGCACCACGGCTGACGACAACCCCGGCATTCAAAACTACTGGGGCCGCGCTGAGATCAAACTGGCTTGGCAGCCCAATGAGAAGAACATGCTGGGTCTGACCGCACGCGGCAGCCTGGGCCGAGGCTATGGCTCAGGCCGCCTGGAGTGGATGCGCACCATCGGCCAAGGCTGGAATGGCGCCAAAAGCAATTTACGACTGCACGTTCAGCTTTTTAGCGGTTATGGAGAAAGCCTGATTGATTACAACCGCAAGCGAACTTCACTTTCGGTAGGCTTGAGCCTGCTCGATTTTTAAGGCACGAAATCATCAAAATTCATAGCTTCTAGCGCTTATCCGGTAAGCGCTAGAAGCTATTTTTATGCATAAACTGCAATTGCTAACACTCGTCCACAATCAGCGCTTGTGGCAGCAGTGTTCTTCGCTCAGAATCACTCCCACGTTGGGGCGCTGACAAACGCTCCAAGCGCTCTCAAGAACTGGCAGGCTCAGGCCCACCATTTCATGTGTTTGGATGCCACCGAGGTCGCGGACAATGCGGCTCCAAGAATGACCATGAATTTGCAATACCAGCTCAAAGCAGGCAGCTATTACCTGTACGACATGCGCGACACACCCAGCGCAGTCACAGGCGAGCGCCGCTTCAAGCTCAAAACAGATTTGCTGGCCATTGCCTTTGACAATTACACAGGCGAAGTGCACCAGCACGGCACACCATCGCGCATCCAGTCATGGGCCACCACCACCCGCCGCCGCCTGCGCGCCAAGGGCCTGTGGCAAGAGGCGGAAGACATCATCGTCATCAGCGGCCCCTTCCCGGTGGAAGAAATCAACAAATGCCTGTGGATCAAAGGCTACTGCCGCCGCCTGCTGCAGCGTTTGTCCAAGCTGCCCCACGGCAAACTTCAAGCGCGCCCCGCATCACATACGGGCTACGGCAGCTACAACAGCCAAAAGGGCTGGCAGCGCCAAGCTGCCTAAGCCCTGGCTGCGTCTTACGCGGCCTCGTCGTCTTCCTCTGACACATCGGCATCGGGCTGTTCTGGCTCTCGCACAATCAGCACCGGACGCGTGCAGCGGTGAATCACGGCCTTGGACACCGACCCGACCAACACGCTCTCAATCGCTCCCATCCCGCGCGCGCCCAGCATCACCAGATCCGCGTTGAGCTGCTCGGCCATGTCCACCAGCACGGTGCTGGGCTCGCCCAGCACCACCTCCATGGAGTAGCCCACACCTGCGGCATCCAGCAAGGCAGCGCCAGCAGCCATCAGGTGTTCGCCCGCCTCCACCGCAGCGGCCGCAATGGCATCCGAATCCTGGGTAGCCAGCTCCAGCAATGAGGCCGGCTCTTGCACATTGACCAAAGCAATTTCTGCCCGCAGCCCGCGCGCCACCAGCGACAAGGCCTGGCGTACAGCTTCCAGCGATTCGTTTGAGCCATCGACGGCAATCATGATGTTGGTGTACATGATGTTCTCCTTGTGTGTTTGTGAACCCAGTGGGTTGGATTCCACTATAGACCACCCCGGCACGCTGACATCTGCGGCAGCACAACCCGCCTTCTGGGACAATGCGCGCCATCATGCTGCAGTTCGAACTTCTCACCACCGACCCCACCAGCCACGCGCGCCGTGGCACCTTGACCCTGAACCACGGCAAGGTCCAGACCCCCATCTTCATGCCCGTGGGCACCTATGGCACCGTCAAGGGCGTGATGCCCCGCAGCCTGGAAGAGATGGGCGCACAGATCATTCTGGGCAACACCTTCCACCTGTGGATGCGCCCCGGCCTGGACATCATGAAGACGTTCGGCGGGCTGCATGGCTTTGAGAAGTGGAACAAGCCCATCCTGACGGACTCCGGCGGTTTCCAAGTGTGGAGCCTGGGCGCGATGCGCAAGATCACCGAAGAAGGCGTGCACTTCCAAAGCCCCGTGAACGGCGACAAGCTGTTCATGTCACCTGAAGTGAGCATGCAGATCCAGACGGTGCTGAACTCCGACATCGTGATGCAACTGGACGAGTGCACCCCCTACGAGACCAACGGCCACAAGACCACGGAAGCCGAAGCGCGCAAGTCCATGGAGATGAGCCGCCGCTGGGCCCAGCGCTCCAAGGATGAGTTCGAGCGCCTGGGCAACCCCAACGCGCTGTTTGGCATTGTGCAAGGCGGCATGTTCACCAAGCTGCGTGAAGAGTCCCTGCAGGCGCTGGTGGAGATGGACTTTCCCGGCTACGCCGTGGGCGGTGTCTCCGTGGGCGAGCCCAAGGACGAGATGCTGGAAATCATGGCGCACACGCCCCACCTGCTGCCCGCCAACAAGCCCCGCTACCTGATGGGCGTGGGCACGCCCGAGGACCTGGTGCAGGGCGTGGCCGACGGCGTGGACATGTTCGATTGCGTCATGCCCACGCGCAATGCGCGCAACGGCACGGTGTTCACCCGGTATGGCGACCTGAAGCTGCGCAACGCCCGCCACAAGAGCGATCACCAGCCGCTGGACACCACCTGCACCTGCCACGCCTGCGCCGGTGCCAGCGGCGTGAGCTGGGACAACGGCGGCCGTGACGGCTTCAGCCGTGCCTACCTGCACCACCTGGACCGCTGCGGCGAGATGCTGGGCCCCATGCTGACCACCATCCACAACCTGCACTACTACCTGAACCTGATGCAGGAGGTGCGCAACGCGCTGGACGCCGGCACGTTCGCCCAGTTCCGCGCCCAGTTCAAGGCTGACCGCGCACGCGGCGTCTGAGCGCACAGCGCGCTGCCCTCCCCAGCCTCCTGCGGGAGGCTTTTTACATTCCTCTGGCGGGGTGCGCACCCTGCACAGGTCGACGAACGGCAGCAGGCCGATCCGGTGTCCTACTTGGGCGCCGTATGAAACGCTGAGAATGAGAGCGTCCCTACTCCTGCAGTCCCTGCGCCCACCGTGCCCCTGGATGTCTCACCCCCTTCTGTCCAGCCCCCGTCCGTCTGGCACGGGCAGGCTGCGCTGTCCGCCAGCATCCTGGTGGCCTGCCTGCTGGGCATCTACAGCCGCCCACTGGGGTTCATGGCGGCCTTCTGGCCGGCCAATGCCATCTTGCTGGGCCTGCTGCTGCGCCACCCCGAGCTGGCACGCCGCCCGGGCAGTTGGCTGTATGCCCTGCTGGCCTACGTCACCGCCGACCTGCTGACCGGCTCCACCCTGTTCACGGCTCTCACGCTGAACCTGGCGAACCTGATTGGGGTGCTGGCCGGCTGGCTGTTCCTGGCGCGCGTGCGCAACCAGGTGCTGGGGTTTAAGCACCAGCGCTCGGTGATGACCGTCTTTCTGGCTTGCCTGCTGGCATCCGTGGTCTGCACGCTGGCGGGGGCCTGGCCCAGCGCCATCGCTTTCCACCTGCCGTTGTGGCAGTCAGCGCTGCTGTGGCTGTCGGCAGAGTTCTACAACTACGTGCTGATCCTGCCGGTGTTCCTGGCCGCCCCCAGCGGCTGGCCCTGGACCTGGCAGTTGCCCAAGCAGCAGCACTCCTGGAACGACGCGCTGCCCCTGCTGGCCCTGATTCTCAGCGAGGCCTTCAGCCAGCTGATCGGGGGCCACGGCGCCATGGCCTTCAGCATGCCCGCCATGGTCTGGTGTGCCATGAGCTACGGCGTCTTCCCGATCACCGTGCTGAGCTTGCTGGTCTGCCTGTGGAAAACCGGGCTGCTGGCCGTCAGCTCCTTCGACTTTGTCCCGGAGCACCTGGACGATGTGCTGTCCTACCGCACCGGGCTGGCCATGCTGTCGCTGGCGCCCCTGGCGGTGGCCTGTGCCTACACGCTGCGCATGCAGGCCCTGCAGAAGCTGCACCACGCGGTGCACCATGACTCGCTGACCGGAGTGCTGGCCCGCAGTGCACTGCTGGAGCGTGGCCAGAAGCTGCTCTCGCGCCTGGAGGAAGAAGGCCAGTCCGTCGCCGTGCTGATGCTGGACCTTGACCATTTCAAGCAGGTCAACGACCACTACGGCCATGCCCAGGGCGATGTGGTGCTGCAGACCTTTGCCCAGCTGGCCAGCGAGGCACTGCGCCCCGACGACCTGCTGGGCCGCTTGGGCGGCGAGGAATTCGCCATCCTGCTGCCGCGCACGCAGCGCGAACAGGCCCTGGCCGTGGGCCAGCGCATCTGTGAGCGCCTGCGCGATTACCGCTTCCCGCTGGAGGACGGCGCCCCCTTCCAAGTCACGCTGAGCATCGGCCTGCACGCTGTGATGTCCATCGGCAAGCAGGACAGCATTGAGCAGTTGCTGTCCAAGGCCGACGCTGCGCTGTACCTGGCCAAGCGCAGCGGCCGCAACCAGGTGCGCCAGTACGGGCCGGAGCTAGCCCCGTCATCCATTTAAAACCATAGCTAGCGGCGCTTGTTAAACAATGGTTTTCGACAGAAAAGCATTGGAAACCCAGGAAATACGAGCGCCCACAGCTCCTGTTTTATCGGTCTGCAGATGCCGGAGGTGCTTCCGGTTCCAGCGCAACAGGTGCGGGGGCCGCAGCGCCACAGCGGTAGCAGAACTTGGCAAAACTGCTGGTGCGTGCCTGGCAGGCAGGGCATTTTTCAAACAGGCCAATGCCGCAGTGCGGGCAATAGTCCGTCACGCCGTCTTTCAAATCCACCGCACGCTCGCACCCGGGGCACACGCCTTTGCTCAGGTACGTCCAGGCCTTGTCGTAGGTCAGCTGGGTGCGCCGCTGATTGGCGGGCAAGGATTCTGCCTGGCGCTGGCGCTCCAGATAGCGTTGCAGCGCCCCAATGGCCCAGCGCCCCACCAGTACCGTCAGCACAATCCCGACCAGCGAGCGCACATAGCCGCCATAGCTGGGCAGGTAGGGCACCAGCTCGACAAAAAATGCGAACAGCGCAAAGAAGATAAAGCCCCAGACAAAAGGCCACCAGGTGCTCTTGCGCTTCTTCACAAACAGCCAGCCTGCCAGCACCAGCAAGGGCAGCGTGATTGCCAGGCGATACAAAAACACCCGCAGCTCTTGCGCACGTTCCGCCTGGTGCAGCTTTTGCCGTGCCGCATCTTCCATTTCGGCCAGTTGCTGGCTGACCCGCGCCGCCTGCTGGCGCGCATTGAGCAGCGCCTGCTCCTGGTCCTGCAGCGCCTGCTGGGCTGTGCGCTCAGCCTGGCGCAACTGCTCCAGCGCCTGGTTGCGCTGCATCACCTCGGGGTCTTGCTCGCTGCGCTGCGTGGCAGAACGGGTGGCAATCCAGCTGTTGAAGCTGTCCCGCGCCACCTGCGTGTCGCTGCGCGCTTGCTGCCATTGCAGCTGCGCCTGATCGCGCGCCTCAATGGCCTGGCGCTGTGCGGTTTGCAAGCGCTGTTGCTGGGCACGCAAAGGCTGCACCTGGGCCAGATCCAAAAAATCATCGGTTTCCAGCCGCTGCTCCACGCGCGGCAGATCGTCCACCACCGATGAGCCCAATCCGATCAAAAAGCTGGCAAACACTACCGCCACCAGCCACAGACCGCGGCGAAACCATGTTTCCGACCAACGCGCTGACTTAGCCATGAAAAACCTCCCTTTGCTGCTGTGCGCGCATTATGCGGAGGGCGTGCGGATACGGCCCACCATCCGTAGTAACCAGTTTTTACTGCGACGCAGATACTGCGGATCACGCCAGCACATCAACGCCAGCCACAAGGCATTGGCAACGCCCATGCTCAAAAACAGCTGCGGCACATTCAGCCCCGCCGCCAGCAAGGCGCCCGCCAGCAGCGCCGAAAACACCATGAACAAGGCATTCAAAATATTGTTGGCCGCAATAATGCGCGCCCGGTGCGTGACCGGGCTGCGCTGCTGAATCAGGGCATACAAGGGCACGCTGTACACCCCCGCAGACAGCGACAGGCCCCACAAGTCCAGCAACACATGCCAGCGCCCCGGTGCATGCAGGAAATCACCCAGGCCCAAGAGCTGTGCAGCGGGCGGCAGGCTCTCCAGCGTCCACCACAAATCCACGGCAAACACCGTCATGCCCACGGCCCCCAAGGGCACCAATCCCGGCTCTACACGTCCACGCGAGAGCGATTCGCACAACAGCGCACCGGCCCCCACCCCCAAAGAAAACACCACCAGCAGCAAGGCGGCCACTTGCTCATTGCCATGCAACACATCCTTGGCCAACACTGGAAATTCCGCCAAAAACACCGCGCCAAAAAACCACATCCAGCTAATACCCAGCAGCCCCCGAAACACCATGCCATCGGTACGTGCCAGCCGCAAATTGGCCATGGTTTCACTCCAGGGATTCCAGTTCATCTGATGGCGCATCGGGGGGTGGCCCTGGGCCGGAATCGCATGGGCCGTCCAGCGCCCCAGCAAGGCCAGCAACAGGCACACCACACCCATATGGATGCGCCCGACTTGGGGTGTGGCAATCAGCAAGCCTCCCGCCACATTACCCAGCAAGATCGCGACAAACGTACCCATCTCCACCATGCCGTTGCCACCCGTCAGCTCCGAAGGTTTGAGCACTTGCGGCAGGTATGCAAACTTCGCCGGCCCAAAAAAGGTGGAATGCACCCCCATGCCCACCAGACACAGCAGCAGCAACGCAGGCCACTGCATGACCAAACCCAGCAAAGCCACAGCCATGATGGCGATTTCGCAATCTTTGACCCGGCGCATCAGCACCGTTTTGTCCATGCGATCTGCCAGTTGCCCAGCCGTTGCAGACAGCAGCACAAAGGGCGTAATGAACAGCGCGCCAATCACCAAGCCCGCCACCGGCGCTGGCAACCATGCCACCTGCAACTGGTAGGTCACCAATACCGTCAGGGCGAACTTGAACAGGTTGTCGTTTGCGGCCCCCAGAAACTGGGTCCAAAAAAATGGGCCAAATCGTTGTTGACGCAGCAAGGCAAACTGCGGGCTGGAGTCACTCATATCAAAGCCTGTAGCGGCTGGGTAAAAACGAGCAATTGCGCACTCATATCTTGCAACTGGCCTGCATCAATTTCATAGCTGGACGTAAAACCCAGCAAAGGAATGGGGCCCAGTGCATGGCGAATCAGCTGCAACTCGGCATCCACCTGAGGCAGTCGCGCTGGGGCATGGCGGCGTTGGTTACGAATGTAAACGGCACCGCAGATGCTGCGCCCCATCGGAGCCGTCGCGTCTGACGCTGCTGGCTGCAACGCCGCAGCCGTGAGCAGCTCCCACAGCTGCGCACATGCGCGGCGCATATCCGTGCGCATAGCCTGCTCATCGGCCTGGCAAGGCGTCATGGTCTCGCCAAGCTGGGGCGTGCCCTGCACCACCACCCCTTGGCGCAGCAGATCAATGCCTGCCACGCGCATCACACGGGCCTGGGCAGCAATGCATGCGCCCTGTACATAGTCTCCGGGCGCAGCCATGGCAATCATCGTCTGCTGCACCTTGCGCCAAATCGCATCTGCATCCGGGTTGCGCTGCGCAAACACATCGCCCCAATCCACATTGCTGAAAAACACTTCCAACGCTGGTTGACCATCCAGTTCCAGCACCACATCACCATCCACGCTGGTGATGGTGTGGCTGGCCCCTATGGGCTTGCAGCCCTGCATGCCCACGGCGATACACTCCACGCCGGCAGCAAAAGCCACCCCGGAAAAACCGCCCACTTGGACACCGCCGCCGCCAATGCTCCGCGGCATATGCTGTGCTTCACCAGCGCTCCATGCCCACTGCGCGTGGTGGCCCTGCAGATCACACACCCCACCGGTCAGACAGGCATCGCCCAGCTGTTCTCGCAGCAGTTGCATATTCGCAGTGTGCAGGGCGGCGGTGGCGTCGCCATGCACCAAGACCGTATGCGGCACCAACTGCCTGGCATGCCAGGGCGTCACCCCGGAAAACACTTGGTACTCATGCGTTTGCAACCGAGGCAACATGACCGCCACTGCGCCAGTCTGCCCGTAATCCATGTCACCGGCCAGCACCGTATGAGCCACGCAGCCCACCCAGTCCTGCACCTGCGGCAAAGCCTGCGACAGCATGGCCACAATTTCACGCGCGTGGCTGGCATAGCACGCAGACACATAAATCACCCCGAGCGGGCATTGCGCCTGCAGCTTTTGCATGCTGATCTGCGCATGCAGTTGCACCACGACCTGCTGGACGGCTTGTTGCCACACCGCATGGCCAGCGTGGGCACAGGGGAAAAATGGCATCAAGCAGCAGCTCCTTGTCCCAGCTTGCACATGCGTTGGCGCAGCACCTGCGTTCGGGAACTCAAGCGGTGCGGGGTTTGCGCACCGTGGGTTTCTTCGCGGCTACGCGCTGCGTCTTGGCGGCGGCTGCGGGCGCTTTCTTGGCAGCAGATGCCACTTTTTTGGCCGCCGCTGGTGGGGATGCCGCAGGTTTTTTCTGCGCTGGCGCGCTTTGACGGGCAGTGGCAGCCGCTTTGCTGGCCGGGGCTGCCGCAGATTTTTGCGGCTTGGCCTGCGCTACGGCTTGGCGCACCAAGTCGCTGGCGGTTTTTACCGCCGTTTTCGCAAAGTCTGTGGACATCTGCGTGGCCTTGAGCATAGCTTGCTGCTGGGCAGGGTCTTGCATGGCCTGTTGCGCAATATGCTGAAACTGCTGGGTCAAAGCGCCCCACCACTGCATCGCCGTTGCCATATTGGCGGTTTGTGCAGCATCGCTGGGGCTTTCTGCCGTTTCCGCGCTGGACGATGCAGCCTGTGCCTTGGGTGTTTCTGGCGCTTGCTGAGGCTGAGGTTGGGAGGGCTGCGCCACTGGTTCTGCAGGCTGCGCTGCGGCAGACATCGGCCAGTCAGTCAGCGGATTCTTGGCGGGCGCCGTGGCTGCCGCCGCAAACGGAAATGCCTTGGCCATTTCGGAGAGGTTCACGTTCATGCCCTTGAGCGTGGACAGCGTCATCTTTTGCACTTCCAGCGCCTGCACGGTAGCCGCCAAAGCCTTGCTGTTTTGCTCCAGCCAAAAGTGCACCGCTTTCAGCTCCTCAATGCGCTTGTCAATTTCTTCCACGCTGACCGTGGGAGCCACCCAGTGCGAAAACGGCGGCAAGCCCGAAGGCGTCGCCCCGGACTTACCCAGGTTTTGCAGAAAGTCGAACCCCGGAATGAATTTACCAAAGCCAAAAGCTGATGAATCAGTCATACCCACCCCTGTGCAGTCAAAACCCCTAAAAAACCCAAGCCACGCAAAGCTCGGGCGACGTAAGACGCAGCTTAATGCACCGCATGACAAAGCGCTTGTCATTTGCAACGCACACTGGCGTGCCTCTGCGCGGCACTCCCGGACTGACTGCCCACAACGCCACTTCTTTATTCGACATAAGCATATAAAAGTCCGTAATTATTTTTAAACCACAATAAAGAAATTCAAGGCTTTTTGAGTACCCACACCATGCGTTTGCTGCCCCGTTCTTTGCCTGGCGTTTCGTTGTCCACTGCGGTCGCAATGGCGGCCGTGGCCAGTTTCTGCGCACTGCCTTTGAGCAGCGCCACAGCCGCCGATGCCAAGGCATGGCCTCAACAGCCCATCAGCCTGATCATGGGCTTTAACGCAGGCTCTGGGGTGGACATGGTGGGGCGCCAGGTGCAGGAGCCCCTGTCCAAGCGCCTGGGTCAGCCTGTCATCATTGATTACAAGCCCGGTGCAGCTGGCAACATCGGCAGCGAATACGTTGCCCGTGCCAAACCTGACGGCTACACCTTCTACTTCGGCACGGCCGCCACCCACGGCAGCAATGCGGCCCTGTACAAAAACCTGCCTTTTGATGTGGAGGCCGACTTTGTCCCCGTGGCGCCGATCATCGACGTGGCCAACGTGCTGACCATCAATCCCAAGGTGATTGACGTGAAGAACCTGCAAGAGTTTGTGGCCGAGGTCAAAGCCCATCCGGGCAAGTACAACTACGCCTCCACCGGCAATGGTGCGGGCACACACATGGCATTTGCAGAACTCAATGCCCGATTGGGTTTGGAGATGGTGCATGTGCCCTATAAAGGTGGCCCCGAGGCGATTGGTTCGGTCGTGCGCGGCGAGACTTGCTGCATCATGAACCAGGTGCAAAGCGTGCTGCCGCACTACAAGGCTGACAAGGTACGCTTGCTGGGCGTCACCACTTCCACCCCGGTGGATGCTGTCAAAGAAGTGCCCACCATTGCATCCAGTGGCATTCCCGGCACTGCAGGCTTTAACAGCTCCATCTGGTTTGGCATTTTTGCCCCCAAGGGCACACCCGCACCCATCATCCAGAAGCTGAGCCAAGCCATCCACGAAGCCCAGCAACTGCCTGAAGTGCGAGAGCGGTTTGTGTCACAGGGCAATACGCTGCGCATCGAATCGCCCGAGCAGTTCAAGCAAACCGTGCACACCGATCGCAAAAAGTGGGCACAAGTGGTGAAGGATGCGCAGATCAAGATCGATTGATCTGGCACTCTGGCTCCCCCGGTTGCGGCGCCTGCTAGTCCTTTGCTGGTAGGCGCTTTTGGTTTTTTGAAGTTTTGTTTATGTCCACGACTGCCCCTCAAACCCCACAAGCACCAGGCTTGCAGGCCTTGGAAGAACGCTTGCAAGATGATTTCCTCACCCTCGGCTGGCCTGCCAAGGCGTGGATTCCCGCCACCTCGCACCTGGGTCAGGCAGTGCACGATGTGCTCATCATCGGGGCAGGGCAAGCCGGCCTGGCACTGCATGTGGCCTTGGGGCAGGTGGGCATCCGCCCTGTACTGCTGGACCGTGCCCCCCAGGACTTTGAAGGGCCTTGGGCCACCACCGCGCGCATGGAAACCTTGCGCTCCCCCAAAGAGCTGACGGGCCCAGCCATGGGCATTCCGTCGCTGAGCTTTCGCGCATGGTTTATCGCCCAGTTTGGCAACGCCGCATGGGCGGCATTGGACAAAATACCGCGCCTGCAATGGATGGACTATCTGCGCTGGTACCGCCGCGTCACCGGCGCCGATGTGCGCAACAACCATGCCGTGCTGGCCGTGCGCCCGCAAGCCAGCGGTATCGTTGAAGTGGATGTGCAGGCCCACGGCAGCACCACCACCTGGTATACCCGCCGCCTGGTGGTGGCCACGGGCCGCGACGGACTGGGTGGCGCGCAGCTTCCCGCATTTTTGCACGGCGTGCCTCCTCAGTTCTGGGCGCACTCTTCAGATGCCATGGATTACGCCCAGCTCGCGGGCCTGCATGTCGGCGTGGTGGGCGCAGGCGCTTCCGCCATGGACAGCGCTGCTACTGCGCTGGAAAACGGTGCCGCCAGCGTCGACCTGCTGGTGCGCCGCACCGATTTGCCGCGCATCAACAAATCCAAAGGCTCAGGCACCCCCGGGCTGACGCACGGACAGTACCTGCTGCCCGACGAATGGAAATGGCGCATCCGCCACTACATCAATGCCCAGCAAGTGCCACCGCCGCAAGGCAGCACCCTGCGGGTGTCGCGCCACGCCAATGCCCACTTTAACTTGGGCTGCGCTGTACAACGTGTGGAGGCGGTGCAAGACAAGCTGCATGTCCACACCACGCTTGGGGTGTTCGTGCTGGACTTTTTGATTGTCTCCACCGGCTTTGCGATTGACTGGCGCCTGCGCCCCGAATTTGCCGACATTGCACCC
Source organism: Comamonas jiangduensis (assembly GCF_030162955.1). NCBI lineage: Bacteria > Pseudomonadati > Pseudomonadota > Betaproteobacteria > Burkholderiales > Comamonadaceae > Comamonas > Comamonas jiangduensis. The sequence continues at coordinate 13,299 of NZ_JARXOV010000014.1, read as the reverse complement.
CATGTGCGCCTGTGGGGCCAACGCTTCACGCCCGCAGCCGGGCAAGAAGATGCCGAGCTGTCCGCATCTCCCGATCTGGGCCCGTTGTTCGAATTTCAGGGCGACCTGCCCGGCCTGCAGCACATCCACTGCTTTTGCTACCCTGCGGCCCTCTCGCACGGCACGGTATCGGGCGATATCCCCGCCATCAGCGATGGTGCACGCAAGCTGGCCCAAGGGCTGGCCGCGCTGTTCTACCAAGCCGATATTGCGCAGCACTTTGCCCAACTGCAACGCTATGCAGAGCCCGAACTGGAAGGCCATGAATGGCAGCCTGCCGACAGCAGCGCCCGTATCCGCCAACTGCAATCTTGAAAAGAGTTCTCCATGACCGACACCATTGACCGCCTGGCGGGGCTGCGCGCCGACACCCCCCTGTTTGCCACCCGCCACGAACGCAGCAAGGTGGCCCTCGCCACCCAGGCTTGTGAAGACCTGTTGCTGGGCGACTCCCTGGCAGGAGACCTGTCCCAAGCCGAGCGTCTGGTCTTCGCGGCCGAGCAAGCCCGTGTCAGCGGCATTCCCGCACTGGAAGCAGAGTACCGTGCCCGCGCCATCGCGCTGGGTGATGCGGTATCGCCTGCCTTGCGCCGCATTCTGGAGACCGCCGGCAGCACCACGGGCAACGCCCGTCTGGATGCCATGCTGCACTTTGTGCGCACCCTGGCGCTCAACCCCGCCCACAGCGATCAAGCCACCTTGCTGGCAATTCCTGCGGCAGGCCTGTCGGTGGATGGCACCGTGCTGCTGGCACAACTGATTGGCTTTGTGGCCTACCAGGCACGTTTGCTGGCAGGTGTGCAGGCCATGGTGGCCTTGGGCGGTGTGGCACAGCACATGGAGGCAACCACAGAAGCAGCCCCGTTTGTGCACCCCGCCAACTTGCCCGCCCCTGGCGAGCCTTTGCGCCGCAATGGCTTTACCAGCGAAACGCTGGACTGGAAAGCATGGCTGCCCGTGCTCGACCCCGCCACAGCCACACCCGCGCAACAAAAAGTACTGGAAGTCAGCCACCCCAAGGCTAAGACCATGGACTTTTACCTGCTGCTGGGCCGCCAACCCGAGGTCTTGCTGGAGCGCTCGCAAGCCTTCAACGCCATCATGTATGCGCCCGGCGGGTTGTCGCGGGCGGAACGTGAGGTGGCTGCCACCGCTGTTTCGCGCAGCAACCGCTGCGTGTACTGCGCCTCGGTACACGCCCAGCGTTTTGAACAACTGGCCAAGCGCAATGACGTGATGGCCCAGCTGTTCGATGACCCCGACACCGCAGGCACCAACGCCCGCGAGCGCGCCATCATCCAAGCCAGCTTGGTGCTCACGCGCACCCCGGCCCAGCTGGGTGCAGGCCATATCCAAGCGCTGCGCGACGCAGGATTGAGCGATTTGGAAGTGCTGGACATGCTGCATTCCGCAGCGCTGTTTGGCTGGGCCAACCGGCTGATGCTCAACCTGGGTGTGGAAATCTGGCCCCAAGCCACCACCTGAGGCCGCACGCTGTGCCCCGCAAAAAACAAGCCCTGCAGTGCAGGGCTTGTTTTTTTTTTCAGGGTTTCACACCCTTAGTGGTTGTGCGCTGCGCCGTGGCCGGGTGCCGCTGCAGCGCCATGTGCGGGTTTGGGTGCCAGGCGCTTGACCGGCACTTGCAGGTGCAAGCGCGAAGTCTCGCCCTTGGCATCGGTAAACACCAGCGTGACAGGCACTTCACTGCCGTCTTGCAAAGGCGCTTTGAGCTGCTGGAACATCAGGTGATAACCACCGGGCTTGAGTTCCACCATCTGGCCTTGGGGCAAGTCCAGTCCCTCAATCTGGCGCATGCGCATCACATCGCCTTCCATTTTCATTTCATGGATCTCACCCGACGCAGCAGCAGGCGTCTCCACCCCCACCAAACGCAACGGCTCGCGCGCGGTCAGTTGCATAAAGGCGCCGCTGGCCTGCTGGCCTGGTACGCTCGCGCGCGCCCAGACGTTGTGCGCCTCGACGTGCGCGGCCTCGGGGTGCGCCCAGGCAGAAGTGATGACAGTGGCGCCCATCAGCGCGCCCAAGATCCAGTTGCTAGCTTTCAACATCTCAAATTTCTTTCACAAAATACACAAGCTCCACCGCGCTTGGCGGTGAGAAGGGGCAAGAAAAGCAGGATGTTTACAGCGGCGGGCCACGCGGCGGCGGCCAGTGAAAGGCAAGACGCGAAAGCCGCATCTGCGCCCGCGCAACCGGGGCTTGCGCGGGCAGGCTGTGCACGCAACTGGTCTGTGCGCTGGTAGGTGGCGCCAGCACGGGCATGCACAAAGGGCAGTCAATCTGGTGGTGCAGCGCCGTGCCCAAGGCTTCACCGTGGCCCGCATGGGTTGCCGGGCTGGGCGCCCACTGCGGCGCCATCTCTCCAGAGCACAGACGCTCCACCCCTTGGGCGGCCAACTGCGCCCGCGCCACAGGGGCCCAGACGCCCGCAGCCAGCACGCACAGCCACAGCACCAACACCGCAGTGATGGCGCGGCGTGCTGGGGGCGATGCAGGCTGAGACAACATGGTGCGCATTCTAGGCACGCCACCCCTGGCCGCAGCAAGTAGCGCCCCATGAATTTATGCAAAACAAGGCTCTAACGCTTATGCAGCAAGCGCTACAAGCTCTCATTTCAGGAATTGAATTCCCCTTCCAGAAAGCGCAACAATCCGCTGGAGCGGCGGGTGGGGCTGGCAATGGCCGCCGCCAGCAGGCCGGGGCGCTCTGCCATCAGCGTGAAGTGCTGGCGTGCGCGTGTGATGCCGGTGTACACCAGCTCACGCCCCAGCACACCACCCGCTTGCGCAGACAGCACCAGCGCCGTGTGCTCAAACTCTGAGCCCTGGCTTTTGTGCACCGTCATGGCAAACGCCGTTTCCACATGGGCCAGCCGCGCCACGCTGACGGAGCGCAGCTCCTCACCCTGCAAGAAGTACACACGCAGCCCATGCCCCGGCGCTGCACTGGGCAGAGCCATGCCAATGTCACCGTTGAACAAGCCCAGCGCTGCGTCATTGCGCTGCACCATCACCGGCCGCCCGGCATACCACTCACCCTCAGCGGCAATCACGCCTTGTGCGCGCAGTGTAGCCACCACCGCCTGGTTCAGGCCTGCCACGCCCCACGCACCTTCGCGCACGGCGCACAGCAGGCGAAAGCGGTCAAAGGCCTGCAACACCTCGCGCACCCACAGGGGGTGGGCAGCGGCAAGGTCGCTCCTTGGCTGCACCTGTGCCCAGCGCTGCAAAGCCTGTGCGTAGGCGCTGTAACCGGGCGCATCACCCCGGCCAAGCCAGGCCAGTGCATGCACAAAAGGCAGCCGGCCGTCTTCCCGCATGGCAATGCGCGCGGCATCCCCCTGCGCAGCCATTTCTGCCTGCAGCACCTGCACGCTGGCAGCGGCATCACCGGCATTGACGGCCGTGGCCAAGGCCGCAATCGGCCCCGCAAAACGGCGGCTGGCACGCAGCATGGCGGTGTGCTGCGCCAAGGCAGGTGCCGCCGCTGGCGCATGGAAATCCGCGGGAATGCGTTCACCCGCCACACGCTCGACAAAATCCACGGTGTCAGCACCATAGCGGCCAGCTGCTGCATCACGGCACAGATCGCCCAGCACCGCACCGGCTTCCACCGAGGCCAGCTGGTCTTTGTCTCCCAGCAAAATCAGCCGCGCGGTGGGCGGCAAGGCTTCGAGCAGGGCTGACATCATTTCCAGGTGCACCATGGACGCTTCGTCCACGATCAGCACATCCACATCCAGCGGGCGGCCTGCGTGGTAGCCCCAGTGGCGCGTATCGGGCCGCGCGCCCAGCAAGGCATGCAGGGTGCGCGCGGCGCCCACGCGCTGCACCAGCCCGGGCAAGTCCAGCGCATCGCCCACACTGGCTTGCAAGCCGTGCAAGGCCGATTCAATCGATTGCTTCAGGCGCGCAGCCGCTTTGCCCGTAGGCGCAGCCAGCGCCACCCGCAGCTGGGCGGCATTCGGCGCCGTGGCAAACAGCAGCGCCAGCAAGCGCGCGGCGGTATAGGTTTTGCCGGTACCAGGGCCGCCGGTGATGACCGAGAAATGCCCCCGCAGCGCCAGCGCGCAAGCCACTTTCTGCCAATTGCAGTCTTCGGCGCCCGAAGGGGGAAAGAACGCATCCAGCCACTTGCGCGCAGCCGTTGCATCCAGCGCCACAGGGCGTGCCTGGCTGCGCTGCAGGATGTGGCTGGCTACGGTACGTTCATGGTCCCAGTAGCGGCGCAAATACAGCAGGGGCTGCGCACTGTCGCTGGCGGCCAGTACCAGGGGCTGACCGTGGTCGGCATGCCTGCTCATCACCCGCACCAAGGGGCTGGCTTGCAGCGCCACCAGCCAGTCGTGGCAGTGCAGGGGCAGTTGCGCCCACAGTGCCTGCAGCGCAGGCTGCTCTTGCGCCTCCCAGCCCAGCACGGCGTTGGGGGCGTTCACCAGTTGCGCCAGTGGCAAGCAACTGTGGCCCCGCCCCTCCATCTGCGCCAGCACAGTGACTGCCACCAGGGTACAAGGCGTTGCCTGTGCATCTTGCTCCAGCACCCAGGCAGCCAGTGCCACATCCAAGCGGCGCAGCATGCCCGCATCGGCCCAGTCGCGCAGCACGTCCAAGGTCAGCGCTGGTGTCAACGGTTGATGCGCCACAGCTTCGGCAAACATATCCAACGTGGTGGTATCGCGTGTGCGTTTGCGACTCATGCGCTCACCTCTTCCAACAAAGCTTCCAGGGCCTGCAACAGCGCCAGCACAGGGGGCACATGGTGCACGGCCTGCGCAGGGCCATCCAGCCCGCGCAAAAAGTAGTACACCGCACCACCCAAATGCTGCGCAGGTTCATAGCCTTGCCCCAGGCGGCTTTGCAGCAGCCGGTGCAGGGCCAGCATGTACAGCGCAGCCTGCACGTCATAGCGGTGCTGCAGCATGGCCTGCGCCAGCGCGGCATCGGTATACGCTGCGGCCTCCACCCCCAAGTGGTTGGTTTTGTAATCCAGCACCCAATAGCGCCCCTGGTGCGCAAACACCAAGTCCGCAAAGCCCATCAACATACCGTGCAGGCTGCGCTGCGCGGGCAAGGCCGGGCGGTCTTGCCCTGGCAAGATATGTTCGCGGCACAAGGCATCAACGCGGTCGGCAGGCAACTGTGCCAAGGGCAGCCAAAACTCCATTTCCGGCAGGCGCAACGCCAGCTGCGCCAAGCTGCACTCCAAGAGGGGCACGCGGTGATGCACCACGGCGGCCAGCCAGCTGACCACGTCTTGCGCCTCATCACTGCGGCCTGCACGCTCACAGCGGCGCAGCAAGCGCTGGGCCAGCGGGCCTTGCCCATCGGCAGGCAGGGCAAAGTCTTCGCCCTCCAGCCACTCAAGCTGGTCATGGATGAAATTACCGACCAGTTCCCCGCGCTTGAAGCGGTGCCACACGGGTGCATCGGCGGCGGCCTTGTGCAAACTGGGCTTGCTGGCCAGCACCTCACCCGCCATGCGTTCATCATCGGCAGGCCGCATGGCAGCCACGGGCAGCACGATCTGTGCTTTGCCTGTGGCTCCACGCACCAGCGCAGAGAAGCTGGCTATGCCCCAGTTGCGATCAAAATCTGCCGTATACGCAGATACGGCCTGCAGTGGCTGCTCTGATTCTTGCGAGCGCCACAGGCTGCGCGAGATCTCCTGCGGCAGCCGCTGCAGTTGCATGTCGGGGCACGATTGGGCCAGCACTTCCAGCGCTTGCCACCACTGTTGTGCGGTTGCTGCCTCGCCCCCATTGAGCAAATAGCCGCTGGCGCTTTCATGGTTGACGCACTGCTTGCTATTGCCTTTGCGCAGCGCCCCCAAGCCCATCCACAGCAGATGGCGCGGGCGGGTCAGCGCCACATACAGCAGGCGCAAGTCTTCACGCAAACGCTCGGTATCCGCCTGGGCCAGTTCTGCATCGCTGGGGCTCAACTCCAGGCGGCGGCTGCCATCGCTTTGCGGCACGCGCACCAAGTCATCGCCGTAGGCCCGAAAGTCCGACGCGAATGGCAAAAACACGACCGGATATTCCAGTCCCTTGCTTTTGTGCACGGTCACAATTTTCACCAGGTCCGCATCGCTTTCCAGCCGCACCACCTGCTCGTCCACGCCTTTGCCCGGTGTTTCGATCTGCGTGGCCAGCCAGCGGATCAGCGCCTGCTCGCCCTCCAGCGTTGCGGCCGCGTTTTGCAGCAATTCCGCCAGGTGCAAAAAGTTGGTCAAGCGGCGCTCACCACCGACCTCTGCCAGCCAGCGCGCAGGCAATTGCATGGCATGCAGCGTCTGGCGCAGCATGGCCAGCACGCCCTGGCGCTGCCACACACCGTGCAGCTTGCGCAGTTGCTCGCTGTAACCGTCAAAGGCTTCATCATTGCTGGCCAGCCATGTCAGCTCGTCCAAGCTCAGACCCATCATGCGCGTGGCCAGTCCGGCGCGCACACCACGCACCTCCAAGGGCGCTGCCACGGCGCGCAGCCACAGCTGCAGGTCTTGCGCCTCAGCGCTGGCAAACACCGAATCTTGGTCCGACAAGTACACGGAGGCCACGCCCCGGCGCTGCAATTGCTGGCGCACCGCCGTCGCTTCCTTGCCCGTGCGCACCAGCACCGCCATATCGCGCGGGCGCAGCCACTGCAAAGGCTGCCCTGTCTGCGCAAAACCTACGTGGGCATCGCTGAGCCACTGCACGATCTGCTCGGCACAGGCTGCGGCCATGTGCTGGCGCAGCGCATCGCTGCTGACCGGCGCACGGCTGTCGTTGTCCCCCTGTGCGTCGTACCACCACATCTGCAAGGCGGGCAATGCCTCACCATGGCTTTGCAGCACTTCCTTGCGCCCATGCGCACGCACCGGGTCAAACGGCAAGGGGTTGCGCACCTTGCCGTCTTCCCACGCGCGGAACATGAAGGCACCCTCGCCCGCGCGCTGCTCAGCCTGCACAAACCATTCGTTCACTGCCTGCACCACGCCCTGCGTGGAGCGGTAGTTCACATCCAGCACATAGTGACGGCCTTCGGTAGCTTCGCGGGCGCGCAGGTAGCTGTAAATGTCTGCGCCCCGAAAACCGTAGATGGATTGCTTGGGGTCACCAATCAGCAGCAGGGCACTGGCCGGGTCGTTGTCGGCCGTGCGGTAAACGCGGTCAAACAGCCGGTATTGCAGCGGCGAGGTGTCTTGGAATTCATCAATCAGCGCCACCGGGTATTGCGCCAGGATGCCGCTGCGCAAATTGGCACCGTTGTCACTGCCCAGCGCCGTATCCAGGCGCTGCAGCATGTCGGCAAAGCCAAAGGTGCCCGCTTGGCGTTTGAGCCATTGCAGGCGGGCTTGCACCTGCGCAGCCGCGTGCAGGCGCAGCGCAATCGCAGGCTGCTGCACATTCTGCAGTTGCACCAGCAACTGCTGCAGTTGCGCAAACTCCTCAGGCAACAGCACATCCATGGTCGAGCCCTTGCAAGCCTCGGCCATGCCTTTAGGGCTGAGGCGGTGCACGGCGGCATCACTCAACTTCAGAGGCGTGTGCTGCGGGTCTTGCGCCCACGCTGCAACGTCGCGCAGCCAGCCTGTGTAGCGCGCTGGTTGCAGCTTGCGCTTGTCCCACAAATACGCTGCGCCATCCAGCTGCGCGTCCAGCCAATGCTGCAACCGCTGGGCCTTGGCCTCCCAGCCTTGGGCCAGGGCTTGCACAGCCGCGTCATAGTCATGCTGCGCGCGTTCTACACATTCGGCCAAACTGCCGGCGCCATGCGCTGAGAGCACCCTGTCTTGCCCCAGTCGCTGCATGTCCGCCAACAAGGCATCGACGTTTTTCCACACGCCCAGCACCACCTCCAGTTGCGCACCGTTCAAGGGGTAGCACTGCTGGCGCCAGTAGTCGTGTACAGCATCCAGCAGGCGCTGACTTTCATCGCTTTCCAGCGTTTCTTCAAACAGATTGCCACTGTCAAATGCATGCTCACGCAGCATGCGCTGGCACCAGGCATCAATGGTGAAGATGGCGGCATCGTCCATGCTCTCCGCCGCCATGGCCAGGCGCCATGCGGCTTGCTCGCGTTGCGCCCCTTCGGGGTAGGCTGCCAGCAGCGTCTGTAACAGTGCATCATGGGCGGCCACGGGCTGCTGCCCCCGAAAGCAAGCCACGGCGTCTACCAGCCTTGCACGAATACGGTCTGACAACTCCCGCGTGGCAGCACGCGTGAAGGTCATCACCAAAATCTCAGCGGGCATCAGCGGTCGGCTAAAGCCTTGCTCCCCCCCGTGCCCCAGCACCAGACGCAGGTACAGGGCCGCAATCGTCCAGGTCTTGCCGGTGCCTGCGCTGGCTTCAATCAAACGGCTGCCATGCAGGGGGAACGTGGCAGCATCCAAGCGGTGGCGCGTGCTCATACGACTTGCCCTTCGCACACCACTTGCACGCAGCTGTCGCACCATGCATGCAGGGGCACATACACCGTCTGTGCCAAACCGGGCAGCTGACCGTCCTCGGTCAGCGCAGCGAAGTCCGCAAACAAGCGCTGCCAGCTCATATCTTCACACTCACCATGGTGTTTAAAACCTCCTTCATAGGCACTGGCAGCGGCTTGCATATCGCCCATGGGGGCTGCCAAGGCCAAGCCCGTTTTGTAGGGCAGCGGCAGCGGCTGGTTCATGCCTTGCTGCCACAAGGCCAGCAAGTCTTGCAGCGCCTGCTGCGCCAGTGCTTGCGGCATGGCCTGCACGTGCAAGCTGGCATCGCGCCCAATCACGGTGCCCTGCACCTCTACACCACAGGCTGCAGCAACCACGCTGCGGATATACACCGGCAGCAGTCGATCGCGGCGTACCTGCCCTTTGCTGTCCCGCACATCACGCGGATCCAGCAGCAGCCACAGCGGCAGCACCCCCGGCACAGGGCTGGCGGGCAGCCACAGTGGATCCAGCCAGTCTTCCAGCACTGCGCCGCCGTGCACAAACTGCAGGCGCTGGCGCGGCGCGGCTTGGGGGTACGCGGCGCGCACACGTTGCCACGCCTGCAGGCCGGGTAGCACGCTGTCCTGCAACTGCTGCGCCTCACGCTGGCCCAGACCGGCCAAAGGCAGCTGGCCTGCGCGCTGCAGGCTGTGAATGCGTTGTTGCAGCAGTTGCACGGCCACATCGCCATCGGCGCTCTGGCCTGCACGGGCCTCCCAATCGGCCACAAACTGCTGCTGCAAGGTCTGCACCAGCCCGTAGGCTTGCAGGCCTTCGAGCTGAAAGACCTCGTCATCGGGCACCGCGCTGTCGTCTTCTTCAAAGTAGACGCTCAATCGCTGGCGGAAAAAAGCCTTGGCAGGGTTGCGCACAAACTGCGTGAGCTGCGCCACCGTCAGCGGGACTTGGGCATCGGGCACAAACGGTGGCACCTCGGGTACAGCGGCCACCGCACCACCGGGCTGCACCTGCATCTGCATCTGCGCATGCGCGGCACGCCACTCGCGGGCATAGGTGTGCACCTTGGAATCTGCCTCAAAGTAGCGGCGGCTGAAGGGCTGCAGCGGATGGCTCCAGGTGCGCTCTTGCAGCAAATCGCTTTCTCCTTGCCAACCGGCGGCAAGATATTCGCGCAACTGCGACACCAGCACCGACGGCGGTTGTTCACTGTTGTCGCGCACATGGTGACCAGCCCAGCTGATATAGAGCGTGCGCCGCGCTGACAGCACGGCCTCCAGCATCAATTGGCGGTCGTGGTCACGCCGTGCCCGGTCACCGGGGCGGTACTGTCCGCTTTGCTGCATCAGGTCAAAGTCATTGCGTGTGGCGCGGCGCGGGTAGTCGCCATCGTTCATGCCCAGCAAGCACACCACTTCAAACGGAATCGCCCGCATCGGCATGGGGGTGGCAAAGGTCACACCGCCTGCGCGAAAACGCTGCTCCAGCGACGGCTGCTCCAGCGCCTGCAACCAGGCTTCCTGCGCCACAGCCAGTGGAATAGGCTGTGCGTAGCCAGCTTGGTCGCAGGCTTCCTGCCAGCGGGCCAGCGATTGTTCCAGCCCGTCGAGCAAGGCCTGCTCCACATCGTCTTGCGGCGCAAACATGTCTTGCGCCAGCTGGCGCAGGCGCTGGGCCCACACATCGGGCTGCGCATCTTGCAGCGCATCGTTCCACCAGCGCATCAGGCGCTCCAGCACGGCGGCCAGCACACCGGCCAACTCGGCATCCAGTCCGCCGACTTCGTCATAGGGCTCAATCTCCCTCCACGCTGGGGTTTGCTGCATGCCGTTGTCGGCGGTAATGCTGCGGCCACCTGTGGCATAGCCCAGCAGCATGCGGCGCAGGCCAAACCATGCGCTGTTGTGGTCACCGCACGCCGCCAGCCCCAAACTGCTGCGCTGTGCGTCACTCAGGCCCCAGCGAATACCGGCACCCGCCATCCACTGCGTGAGTTGGGGCACATCTTGCGCGGCCAGCCCAAAGCGGGCCGCCACAGCAGGCACATCCAGCAAATCGCACAGCTCACTGAGGCGGCAGCGCTGCTGCGGCAGGCGCAGCAGCCATTGCAGCGCCACCAGCATGGGGCTGGCGGCGCGGGCGCTCAGGTCCGCAATATCAAACGGGATAAAACGTGCATCGGTGCGGCCATACTGACCAAACACCGCCCGAATCGAGGGCGCGGCTTTTTGAATGTCCGGCAGCATGACGATGACATCGCGCGGCTGCAGCGGTGCTTGCCCTGGCGCGGGGGGCTGCGCAAGCAAACTGAGCAGTTGATCGTGCAGCACCTCCAGCTCACGCACCAGGCTGTGGGCACTGTGAAAGACGATGGAGCCATCGCTGGCGGGAATGCGGTGTTCAGGCTGCGCAGCCCGCGGGTGCTCCTGGAGCGGCAGCAAATCGCGCATGCTGCGCTGCACCTGCTGCAGCAGCGTGCCCTGGTTGGCAGGCGCATCGTCAAACACATCCACACGGGGCCAGACCGTCGGGTGCACGGTATCCAAGGTCTGATCGAACTCATCCAGCAACCGCACATAGTCGCGGCTTTGGCGGCCCCAGGCAGCCAGCAGCGGGTGGGCATGGGCGTGCATGGCCTCCAGCGGCACCAGAGCCAAATCACGTCCGTGCTTCAGCGGCTGGCGGCGGCGCTGCATGCGCAGCAACTCGCGCCCGTCAATCGCATCGGCCCAGTGGTAGCGGCATGGGTTGGGCACGGCCAACACCACTTGGGTGTGGCGTGCCAGTGCATCCAAAAAACCCAGCATGGCCAGCGGCACATGGCTGAGGCCAAACAGCACCACGCGCGAAGCCACCTGCACACTGGCGGGCGGTGCCTCGCGCAAGGTGCGCAGTACCAAGGCTTGCAAGGCGGTGCGCGTTGCGGCTTTTTCCAACGCCGTCAGGTCTTGCACAATCGCGCGCCACAGCAGGGGTTGCCACTGCTGACCAGCGGGCAGGGCTTGCTCCGGCTTGCCCAGTTGGGGCAGCACATCATGCCCCGCCTCCCACGCCTGCAGCCAGTCTGCACGGTAGATTTGGTACTGGTCGAACAGGTCGGCCAGCCGCTCTGCCAGTTGCAACAAACGCTCTGGCTCATCGGCACGCAAGTAATTCGCAATCGGGGCAAAGGCGGGCTCGTGCAGGCAGGCAGGCAGCAAGCGCATAAGGCGCCACGTCAGCGGCACTTTTTCCAGGGGCGACGCTGGGGGTACCGCCTGCTTGCCCAGAATCTGCCGGTAGGTGCGCCAGATAAAGCGCGCCGGCAACTCCACCTTGGCGGCAGCGCACACGCCCAGTTGCTCGGCCATGCGCATCTTGAGCCACTCGGCCGTGCCATTGCTTTGCACCAGCACGATTTCTTGCTCCAGCGGCGCCAGCGGATGCGCGCGCATCCATGCCATCAGTGTGTCAGCCAGGGTTTCGGTGCAGTTGCCATGCAGGGCCACCAGACCCGGTGCGATTGAGCTTGCCAAGAAGGCTCTCCCTCAGAATGTCGTTGCTTGCGTGAAGTTGCCAAGACTGCCACGGCAGCCACAGACCAGCAAGCGTAATGCACACCCACAGACAAATAAAAAATGAGCATGTAGCGCTTACTAATCGATGAGTTCAGATACTTTCCCATCTGAAAACATCGTTCAACAAGCGCTACATGCTCATTTTTTTACACGAATACATTTCGGAATCCATCCCCTAAACGCTGGCACACACTGCTTCACGCGGTTTACCTGCGTGTTGGCGCGCCGGATTTTCCCTGGGGCGGGATTGCAAGGCGGCTGCAGCCGCCCTGCTCATTGCGCATGGATCGCACGCACAAAAAAAGCGCCTAACAAGGCGCTTTTTTTGTAGGGGCTAGATGCCGATCAGTAGCGACCGCCGCCGAAGCCACCGTTGCCGTAGCCAACATCAGAGCGGTTGCTTGCGCGGAACTCTCTGCCGCCACCGGAGCGGCTGCCCTCTTCACGAGGCTTGGCCAAGTTAACCACAATGGAGCGACCGTCGACGGACATGCCGTTGAGCGCTTGAATGGCTGCTTGAGAAGCATCGGCAGATGCCATTTCGACAAAGCCAAAGCCCTTGGAGCGACCACTGTCGCGGTCCATCATGATCTTGGCGGAAGTCACGGTGCCGAATTCGGCAAAGTTACTTTCCAAGCTGTCGTTCGTGACGGAATAAGGAAGATTACCAACGTAGATTTTGTTGCTCATGGAAAAGCCTTTTTATGAATGGATGGCCAGGATTGGCACATCGTTTGTTGTATGGCTGTGGGGATTGGGAGTCCGTCGCAACCGGAGGATGAAGAAAAGGTCTCTGCCGGAGGCCTAATCAAGACATTGCAACGCGTGCACCCAGCCCTGAGTCACGGCGTAAATCTTGGCTGCTTCGGTCGATGCAAAGGTTTTGTCAAACCGGAAAACTCGGCAGTAGCTGCTGTTTTTCTGTGTTCGCTGCACTGCGAAAGTCGCTTGAAAGCGACCGCAATTAGTCTGTCGTGATGCGGGCGTAACAAAGTACTTGCCCATTGCAATAGGGAGATGTGGAATCTGAATCAATCTGAACGCAGGCTTGGTCTGCCTGCTTGAGCTTGAGATAACTCGATGGCTGCTGCTCTGCAGCCAACGGTGCGACAAATCTCGCGAAGATATTTCGTGCAAGGATCAACGTGATCTACTTGCTAAGTGCCGCCAAAGACGGATGCGTTTCCAGGCAACTGCGCGAATTATGCAACTTATTTATAAAAACAACAATATTTATTATTTTTTGAAATTTAGACATGCTTAAGA
>NZ_JARXOV010000013.1:0-115541 GCF_030162955.1 Comamonas jiangduensis | reverse complement strand
CTTGCGCAGCATGGAATAACGAGAGCCAGGAATCTAAAAATCAATGTGATCCGGTACGCCGACGATTTTGTCGTGACGGGCAACTCGCAAGAGTTGCTGCACAACGAAATCAGGCCTTGGATAGAAGCTTTCCTTGCACAACGAGGACTGCGACTGTCGCTGGAAAAGACGAAAGTCGTGCACATAGATAGAGGATTCGATTTCTTGGGATGGAACTTCCGCAAATACAAGGGGAAGTTACTCATCAAGCCAAGCAAGAAGAACGTGCAAGCGTTTTATCGCAAGGTCAGAGAAATCGTGAGAAAAAATATATCGATGAAGCAGGCAAATCTCATTGCCAAACTGAATTCAGTTCTTCGGGGCTGGGCGCAGTACCACCGTCCGGTGGTGGCGAAAGAAGCCTTCAGTCGGATGGATAGCCTGATTTACTGGCGCCTCGCGCGCTGGGCCAGAAGGCGGCATCCGAATAAGCCCCTATCATGGTGCATAGGCCGTTACTGGCAACGCACTAAAGACAGGAGCGAGTTCGCTGCAAATGTGAAGGTGGCCGAAAGTTCGTGCACGATCAAATTGTTAAAGCTTGCTGATACAAAAATCGTGCGCCACGTAAAAATCAAAAAGGAATACAACCCTTTTGATCCTCAATGGGAGAAGTACGGCGAAGAGTTAAGAACGAAACGCATGGCTAATAGCATGTCGTACAAGTACGAAACTTCGATGCTTTTCATTTCCCAAAACGGACGTTGTGCGCTTTGCGCGAAACCTCTGGACTATCAAGGCAAATGGCACGACCACCACATTGTTCGCAGAGTGGATGGCGGATCAGATGCAATGTCCAACCGAGTGCTTTTGCACCCGGTGTGCCACACCCAGCTGCATGCTCTTGGTTTATCAGTTGTCAAGCCGGCCTCAAAGAAGGCTTTGCGTTCGATTTCACTAGAGGCTACTGAGTAAAATCAGGGTCCCTAAAGAATCGGACATGTTGTGCTTGAGCCGGATGCGATGAAAGTCGCAAGTCCGGTTCTTAGGGGGGGATGGTTCAGTAATGAACTGTCCCTACCCTCCAAGAACCCGCCAATGTTCAGTTTTTTCAAGAAAAAAGCCCCACAAGCCGACACCACTCCTGCCCTAGAGCAGTCTGAGAGCGTCGCACCCGCCGCTGCTTCCCCCGTGGAAGCGGTGCCTTCGACCCCTGCCGCCAAGCCCGCTTCGGTCGGCGGTTGGCTGCGCAATACCTTCGGTATGGGCGACAAGGAAGAAGTTCCTGACAGTGTCGCACCAGAAGTGCCTGCGCCCGAAATTTTTACGCAAGCCCCCGAGCCCCAGGCCAAACCCGAAGCTACGAGTGACCGCGGTAACTGGATGGACCGCCTCAAGGCGGGCCTGCGCAAAACCGGCACCAGCATCACCACGGTGTTTACCGGCACCAAGATTGATGATGCCCTGTACGAGGAGCTGGAGGACGCCCTGCTGATGGCCGACACCGGCGTCAAAGCTACCCTGCATTTGCTGGACGACCTCAAGCGCCGCGTCAAAGACAGCAAAACCACCGAACCCGCCGCCGTCAAGGCGCTGCTGGCGGCTGCGCTGTCCGACCTGCTCAAGCCGCTGGAAAAGCCACTGGTGATTGGTGCGCACACGCCCACCGTGATCATGGTGGCAGGCGTGAACGGCGCAGGCAAAACCACGTCAATTGGCAAGCTGACCAAGCACCTGGCCGACCACGACCAATCCGTGCTGCTGGCCGCCGCCGACACCTTCCGCGCTGCCGCGCGCGAGCAGTTGGGCGTATGGGCCACCCGCAACACGGTAGAAATCATCAGCCAGGCTGGCGGTGACCCGGCCGCCGTCAGCTTTGACGC
Source organism: Comamonas jiangduensis (assembly GCF_030162955.1). Taxonomy (NCBI): domain Bacteria; kingdom Pseudomonadati; phylum Pseudomonadota; class Betaproteobacteria; order Burkholderiales; family Comamonadaceae; genus Comamonas; species Comamonas jiangduensis. The sequence continues at coordinate 113,679 of NZ_JARXOV010000013.1, read as the reverse complement.
CGTCAGCGCTGGCAAGGCGCGCAAGAAAGACGTGGTCTTGGTCGACACCGCTGGCCGCCTGCCCACCCAGCTGCACCTGATGGAAGAGCTGAGAAAGATCAAACGGGTGATCAGCAAGGCCGATGGCTCTGCCCCGCACGAGGTACTGCTGGTCATTGACGGCAACACCGGCCAAAACGCGCTCAACCAGGTCAAAGCATTCGACGAGGCGCTGGGCTTGACCGGCCTGATCGTCACCAAACTGGACGGCACCGCCAAAGGCGGCGTGCTGGCAGCCATTGCGCAAGAGCGCCCCATTCCCGTGTACTTCATCGGCGTGGGTGAAAAGGTGGAAGACCTGGAAACCTTCAATGCCAAGGAGTTTGCACAGGCCCTGCTGGCCTGAGCGACCAGAGGCCGACTGCCCTCTGCCATCAAAGCCCCGCAATGCGGGGCTTTTTTTTTTCATAGCTGCTGGCGCCTACAAATCAACCGTTTCCAATACTTTTCATATTGAAATACTTGATAAACCTGCGCCAGCAGCTACTTTTTTATTGCATCACCCGGCGCCATCGGGCAATTGCAGTTGCACCTGGGCAGCCACCCATGCGGCATAGGCGCTATCGGCGTATTCGGTGCGCAACAACAGCTGCGGCACCTCGTAAGGGTGGTGTGCTTGAAGCCACGCCCACAATGGCGCCACAGCCTGAGGCAGCGTTTTCAGCACAACGCGCCATTCGGCGCTTTGCGCCAGTTGGGCTTGCCACACATAGTGGGAAGTGATGGGCTCCACCTGCCCACACGCCGCCAGCAGGGCTGTGACGGCGCCTTGCGCCAGATAGTCGGCCTGCGCCTGCGTGGCCACGGTGGTGGTCACCACAGCCACTGGAGAAAGAGAAAGTGCATCTTGCATAGGCATCGATTGTGCAGAAACAGCCAGCGCCAGCGGCCTACGCTCAGACCTTGCGCGCGGGCCAAGTCGCTACGACCACACCCAACAAGGCAATACCCAGCGCCAGCCACTGCAGTGCACTGATGTGCTCGCCCAGCACCAGCACCCCCACCAGCGCAGCGCTGATGGGCAACAGCACCGTAAAAATGCCCGCCTGCGCTGCGGGCACAGCGCGCAACCCGGTCATCCACAACCACACCGTCCACACGCAAGCGGCCAGGGCGTAAAACAGCAGCAGCCCCCACATCGGCAGGCTGACGGCCGCAAAGTCAAACTGCCACGCCACATACAAGCCCATAGGTGTGGACAGCACAAAACCCCATAAATTGATGATGGCGCTGATGCGTTTGGGGCTGAGCACCGCCGTCAAGCGCTTGCCAATCACGGCGTAGGCCGCCTCACACAGCACCGCCGCCACCAGCAGCCACTGACCCAGCCAGGCATACGCATGGGCAACCGTTGCCTCAACCGGCTTGGCCGCTGCATACAGCGCAATCCCCGCCACGGCCAGCACCACCGCCAGCCACGTGCGCGGCATGATCTGCTCGCGCAGCAACAACCAGCTCAACAAGGCCACTGCCACCGGAATGGAAGCCATAGTGACACCGGCCGTGACCGCGCCCGTCAGGCTCACGCCCGTCACCATGCACAGTGTGAACAGGAAGTTGCCAAAGAAGGACTCCAGAAACAGCAACCACCGCGTGCGTGGTGCCAAGGGCGCGTCGCACGGTGTCTTTTTCAGCCAACGGGCCATAGCCACCGCGCCAATACCAAAGCGCAACCATGCCAGCAAAAAAACAGGGAACAAGGCCGCCAACGGTTTGGACAACGCTACATAACTACCCACCAGCGCCATGCTGAGCGCTAAACACACAAAAGCCACAGGCCGAGAAGGACTTTCCCACATCACACATTCAACTTTTTTGAAACTTGCAAACGCTTGCGCACTCTACAAGAGTGTTGGTCGAAACTCGATACTCCCACGGTGCAGGCACAGCCGGCCACCAACTGACAACCCCCATGGGAACTTATGGCTTAGCACTCGGTCTTAGAGAGTGCTAATATGGAGCAATGGATGAAAGGATCAGTGCAATGACAAACCAAACCGGCACCCTCGCTGCTTCGGCCTTGGCACCTGCGAATCCTTGGGCATTGGTACCTCCGCTGGGCAACTTGGATGCCTACATTACTGCGGTGAACCGCCTGCCTATGCTCACTCAAGAAGAAGAGCAGGACTACGCCCGCAAACTCAAAGAACACAATGATCTGGATTCTGCCGGGCGTCTGATCATGTCCCACCTGCGCTTGGTGGTGTCGATCTCGCGCCAGTATTTGGGCTACGGCTTGCCCCAGGGCGATTTGATCCAAGAAGGCAATGTGGGCCTGATGAAGGCCGTCAAGCGCTTTGACCCCGAGCAAAACGTTCGGCTGGTCAGCTACGCCATGCACTGGATCAAGGCAGAGATCCACGAATACATCTTGAAGAACTGGCGCATGGTCAAAGTGGCAACCACCAAGGCCCAGCGCAAGTTGTTTTTCAATCTGCGCTCCATGAAGCAAGGCATGCAAGCCGATGCCGTCATGGATGACGACTTGGCGCTGCGCGAAACCTTGACGGAGCAGCAAATTGAAGCGATGGCCGCCAAACTCAACGTCAAGCGCGAAGAAGTCATGGAGATGGAAACTCGCTTGTCGGGCGGTGATGTGCTGCTTGACCCCAGCCCCAGTGATGATGGTGAGCACGCTTTTGGGCCCATCGCGTACCTGTCGGATGCGGCGCACGAGCCCACCAATATGATTGAGATGCGCCAACGTGATGTATTGGCGACCGATGGCATTGCCCAGGCCCTTGAATTGCTGGATGACCGCAGCCGCCGCATCGTGGAAGAGCGCTGGCTGAAAGTAAACGATGACGGCACGGGCGGCATGACGCTGCATGAGCTGGCTGCAGAGTATGGTGTGAGCGCTGAGCGCATTCGCCAAATTGAAGTGGCTGCTATGAAAAAGATGAAAAAAGCGCTGACTGAGTTCGCCTAAAAAAGTTCTTGCGCGGTCTGGCTGAAATATGCCAGATTGCTGCCTACGCAAGCCCGGATAATCTTCGGGCTTTCTTTTTTTCCTGCAAGGATTTTTCTCTTCTTGCAGTTTTTATGCTCAACGCACGATGACCACCCTCTCTTTGATTGCTCGCCGCACCATATTGGCTGCAGGTACTGCTTTGGTGGCAGCCTCTGCCACCAGTTCTGTTTTTGCAGCTTCTACGGCTGCCTGGCCCACCAAACCGGTACGCATTGTGGTGGGTTTTCCAGGTGGCTCCTCGCCCGACTTGACCGCTCGCACCTTCTCGGAGCCCTTGTCCAAACTACTGGGCCAGCCGGTCATTGTGGAAAACAAAGTGGGGGCTGGCGGCAATATTGGCGCCACCGAAGTGGCCCGCGCCCAAGACAACCATACGATTGGTTTGATGATCAATGGCAATATGACGATTGCCAAAATCCTCAACCCTGCCACGCCTTATGACCCCCTCAAAGACTTGGCACCGCTGACCTTGATTGGCGTTTCGCCGCTGGTGTTGACCGCTCCTGTCGAGCAACCCGGGGTTCCCAAAGATGCCGATGCCCAATCTTTCTTTGCAGCGGCACAAAAAGCGGGTGACACCTGGAGCTACGGCACCCCCGGTGTAGGCACGATTGGTCACCTCGGCACCGAGCTGCTGAAAGCGCGCAGCGGTATTGCGCCGATCCATGTTCCCTACAGCGGCTACCCCCAGGTTGCTACGGCCATGATGGGCGGCCAACTGCAAATGGCCTTGCTGCCCCCAGCGCTGGCCATGGCTCAGGCGCAAGCCGGCAAGCTGCGCTTGATTGGCGTGACCTCCAGCGGCCGCAGTGCTTTGGCCCCTGGCGTTCCGAGCTTGGCGGAGGCTGGTATCAAAAACTTTGACCTGCAAATTTGGAATGCGTTTGCCGCGCCCAGCTCCATGCCCGCAGAGATCCGCACCAAGCTGGCGGCCATGCTGGTAGAGATTGCCCGCAGCCCTGCCGTGCGAGAAAAATTGTTCCAGCAAGGCTGGCAAATGGTCGGCACTTCCCCGGAGGGGCTGGCCAACCGCATCCAGAAAGATACGGCGGAGTTAAGCCGCCTGATTAAAGAGCAAAAAATCAGCAACCAGTAACGCGCCCTCTGCATACAAAAAATCCACCTTCGGGTGGATTTTTTGTAGCTGCTCAGGCAATGTCAGCGCTGGCTGTGCCATGTTTCGAACTCCAAAGCAGTCATCGCTTTCGAAGCCAGCCAACCTTGGTAGCACTCACAGCCCATCGCTTCTAGCTGGCTGCGCTGCTCCTCGGTTTCTACGCCTTCCGCCACCACTTGCAGATTCAAAGCGTGGCCAAACTGAATCATCGCCCGCAAAAGCTTGCTACCCAAGCGACCCGTACGCATAAAGTCTTTGCCCAGCTTCAGCCGCTGAACCGGCAAGTGCTGCAAATATGCCAACGAAGAATGGCCGTTCCCAAAATCATCCAGGGCCAAACTTACCCCCAGGCCCGCCAACTCAGCCAGCATGCGACAGGCATGCTCTGGGTCTTGCATCGCCTGCGTTTCCGTCACTTCCAGCTCCAACCAAGACGGAGGCACTTGGTAACGCTCTAAGGCATCACGCACCAGCTGCACCAAGTTGGGCTGGCGCAGCTGTTGCGCCGACAAATTCACCGCAATGCGCACGGGCTGCCCCTGCTGCAGCCACAAACTGATCTGCTTGCAGGCCGCACCCAGCACATAGTTGCCCAGCCCAATAATGAGGCCGGACGATTCAGCCACAGGGATGAAGCGATCTGGCGTAATTTCTCCCAGCAACGGGTCTTTCCAGCGCACCAAGGCCTCGGCACCACAGACTTGCCCGGTGCGGATATCGATCTGCGGCTGGTAATACAACTTGATGCCTTCATAGCCTAATGCCAGCCGCAAGCGCTCAGAGAGCAAGACTTTCTCAGCCATCTCATGGCCCATGCTGTCTTCGTAGAACACAAAGTTGCCCCGGCCATGCTCTTTTGCACGGTACATGGCCATGTCCGCATACCGCAGCAGCGTGGATGGATCTCGAGAGTCGGTCGGAGAAATGGCCACGCCGATACTGGCGCCAAAGTCCAGCAGCACATGCCCCCACCGGCATGGCGTAGACATGGCAAACAAAATTTGCTGCGCCCAAGACTGGGCCTGCTCCATATCAGTGTCAGGCACCAGCACCGTAAATTCGTCTCCGCCCAGACGCGAAAGCACGCCTTGGTTGCGAATCACGGACTTCAAACGTTTGGCCACCTCTTGCAGCACATGGTCACCGGCAGCATGCCCGTAGCCATCGTTGATCGACTTAAAGTTATCCAGATCAAGCAGCAAAAGCGCTACGGGCTCGCCCGTCACTTGCGTTTGCTGCAGGCTCTCACGCAGACGCTGGGTGAATGACCACCGGTTGTGCAGCCCCGTCAAAATGTCGTGCGTGGCTTGGTATTGCATGCGCTCTTCCAAGCGGCGCATTTCTGTGACATCACGCACAAAAGCCACCACCAGCGGTGCGCCATCACGGTCAAAGTTGCCCAGTGCAATGTCCACAGGAACGTGGGCTCCATCTTTGCGTTGCAGCCACAAAGTGCGTCCCATGCCCATGCTGTGGCGCCTTGGCTGCAAGAAGAAACGGTGCACATCCACCTTGTGTGAAGCGTGCATGCTTTCTGGCACCAGCATCTCGACAGCTTGGCCTTCCAGCTCATTTTGTGCAAAGCCAGAGATCAAACTCATGGCTGCATTGCTGGAGATGATGGTGCCGCTGCTATCGACCAGCAAAATGCCATCGGGCGCGGCATTCCATGCCTCTCTCACCCACTCTCCCCACATAACCGCTGCCGCAGCGGTGTTCGGCCCACCGCCGATAAAAGAGGGCAATGCATGCGGTGATATGGGTTCAGACTCGGTGCTTGAGCTTGCGGCTTTAATGTTCATACAAGGATGACTGGCCGTGCACCGCCAACCGGGTGAAAACAGCACATCCGTAACATGCTACCGTGCAAGTTACAAAATGAATCTGTTTTGACGCAAAAATTTGCATCAAAAGCGCAGGGAGCCTGCGCTGCGTCGCTATTTACGCAGCGGCTTCATCCAGCAAGGCTTTGGCATCCTTGGCCAGTGCGGCGGCCCCTTGGCCATAACGGTGGTAAACACGCAGCTGCCCCTTGGGGTCATACACATACATACCTGCGGAATGGTCCAGCGTGTAGCTGCCGGGCTGCTTGCCTTCCACCTTTTTAAAAAAGACCTTGAAATCTTTGGCGACCGCCATGATCTGCTCTGGCGAGCCAGTCAGGGCCACCATGGAAGGATCAAACGCAGCCGCATAGGCTTGCAAGACTTCAGGAGTGTCGCGCTCGGGGTCCAGCGAAACGAATACACCTTGCACCCGATCGCCTTGCGCGCCCAGGGTGGCTTTCACCTCCACCAACTCTTGCAATGTGGTGGGACACACATCAGGGCATTGGGTGTAACCAAAAAAAACCACCACCACTTTCCCTGCGAATTCTTGCACCGAGCGTTGCTTGCCCTGTGTATCGAACAAAGGAAAGTCTTTTCCGTAAGCAGCCCCCGTGATGTCTACCCCTTCAAAGCTCATTTTTTCAGGCTTGCAGCCCAGCAATAAAGAGGCTGCGGTGAGGGTGGTAGCCCCCACCAGCAGGGAGTGCAAAGCGCGTCTTCTGTGCATGGCAATCTCAGTCAAACAATCCAGTCAATCGCACAACCATAACCGCAAACACAAACACGACCTCTGCAAAGGCTTGTAGGCATCAGCGCCCGGGCTGATCCCAAGAAGACGATGCCCTCAGCAGGCGCTCCAAATCGCGCTTGGCCTGCGGTGCGCTCGCTTTGTCCAGGTGTGCAGGAAAGCGCATCATCCAGTGCCCTTGCGGGTCCACCACATACAAATGGTCGGACAGCTTGGCACCTTCTTGCGGTTGCAGCCACGTTTGCAAGGCCGTGGCATCGACCTGCAGCACTTGCGCAGACTGCAGCGCAGTTTGCAGCGCCGCAGATGGCGGCTGCCCATCTTGAATCAGCCACACCCAATCAAGGCGGTCTTTTTCTCGCCCCAAGCCTTCGCGCAGTTGGCGCTGTAAATACAAATGGGTTTCGCACTGCGCATCGCATGCCGCATCCGAAGTACTGAGCAAGAGCCACTGCCCCTTTAATGAAGACAGGGGCACAGCTTGCCCCTCCAGCGTCGTGGCCATGAGTGCCGCAGGCATGTCTTTTTGCGGTGCAATCAACGCTCCAAAATTGCGACGCCCTTCCGGACGTACCACGTAATAGGTGAAGTACGACGCAATCACCGGCGCTGCACACACCAGCAGCACAGCAAACATTTTCCAGCGGCCTGTGCGCTGGGTTGCATGGTCTTGCACGCCCTGTGCCAGGCTGTGCATGCTGGGCGTGCTGTGAACGGTTAGCCCCAAGGGCTGCAAATCAGTGTGTTTGGATGGCATGGCGTGAAAGACGGCGCCGGCGAGGGCGCAAAAATTGGAACCACAACAACATGGTGGCAAGGACTGCGGCAATCGCAAACCATTGGAAGGCATAACCTTGGTGTGTGGCAATGCCGCTGCTGGGCTGGGGCCAGTCACGCAGCAGCCCTTCACTGGCCGCGTCCGTTTGCACCACGGTCAGAGGCCACAGCGCCAGCCCTGTGGCCTTGGCATAGGCCGGCAGCGACAAATTTTGCTGAATACGGGGCTGCTGCGGCGGCGCAACATCCTCTTGCCCCAAGGCATACAGCCGCGCGGGCGGGCCTGCCAGCACCCCTTGCACCTGCACGCTACCAGCCGGTGTTGTGACGGGCTGCAGCGCGGTGCGATCTTGAAAGTTGCGCGCAATCCAGCCGCGCTGCACCAAGACCACGCCGCCATCTTCCAGTTGCAGCGGCGTCAGCACATAAAAACCGGGGCGCCCTTGCATCTGGCGGTTGTCCAGATACACCGTATAGGCAGCGAGCCACTGTCCTTGAAGTTGAATGCGACGGTGCAGCCACGCTCCAGCATCGCCACCATCTCGCAGATTGTGCGCAAAACGCTGGCTGAGCAAGCCTGCATCCAGCAAGGGCGCCTCTGCCTGTGCCTGCGCTGCTGCGTGCAACTGCTTTTTTTGCGCCGCCCTATCCAGCTGCCACAAACCCAGCGCAATGCCCAGCAACACCCCGCAGACGCCACACAGCGTGGCGATCCACCACCGCAGGTTGCCCCGCTTGCGCGTCATACAGGCCTCCCGATAATGGATGACATGACATATGCCATCGCCCTTTTCTTGCTGGCCATTGTGGTCTGCCTTGCCAGCGCCGGTTTTTTTATGCTGCGCAAAAGCGATGCGCACAGTGACGAGCAGCGCAGCAAAAACATGGCCCGCGCGCTGACCGTGCGGGTGCTGCTGTCGGTGGTCTTGTTTGTGTGTTTGCTGCTGGCATGGAAGCTGGGGTACATCCAGCCCACGGGCTTGCCCATCTCGCGTTGAAATAAAAAAGAGAACTGCTGGCGCTTGAAGATATTGCGCTTCAATGCTTTTTCATATTGAAACCCAATATTTACGTACGCCAACCGCTCTCTTTTATGCATTGTTTCAGTCGTTGTTGCTACCAGTTTGCTGCGGCTCTGCGCTAGGCCGCAGCCTGAACCCTACATCCAGTACACCAGGATGTACAAGCCCAGCCACACCACATCCACAAAGTGCCAGTACCACGCGGCGCCTTCAAAGCCGAAATGGCGCTCGGCCGTGAAATGCCCACTTTGCAGCCGCAGGGTGATGAACAGCAGCATCAACATCCCCACAAACACATGAAAGCCGTGAAAGCCCGTGAGCAAGTAGAAGGTGGAGCCAAAAATGCCGGAAGACATCTTCAAGTTCAAGTCGGTGTAAAGGTGAAAGTACTCATAACCTTGTACACACAAGAACGTGATGCCCAGCAACACGGTCACCCACATCCAAGCCACCGTTTTGGTGCGCTGCCCCAATCGCAATGCATGGTGCGCAATGGTGAGTGTGACGCCAGAAGTCAGTAGCAACGCGGTATTGATGGTGGGCAACCAAAACGGACCCACGGTTTGAAAGGCTTCGACCGTACCTGCGGGAGAAGCGGTGGCACCCGGCATCACACTGGGCCACACCGCGCTGAAACCGGGCCACAGCAAAGCATTGTCCAAGCTACCCAAGGCAGGTACGGAGTGCGCTCGCCCCCACCACAAGGTGGTAAAGAAAGCGCCAAAGAACATCACTTCTGAAAAGATGAACCAGCTCATGCTCCAGCGGTAAGACAAATCAATCTTGCGACCCAGCAGCCCCTGCTCACTTTCGATGGCTGCTTCGTGGAACCAGCGGTAGAGCACCACCAGCCACCACGACAGGCCAAACACAAAGCTCCACATGCCCCATTGGTGGCCGTTCACCCACATCCCGGCACCCAGCACCACAAAAAACAAGCCGGCTGCCGCCCAGATGGGGTACCCCGACGCTGCGGGAACATAGTAGTAAGGGGTGCTTGCAGTCTGCGGTGTCGCCATGTCAGCTCCTGTAATCACGCATCTCAACCATTGCGTGTCCCAACCATTGCGTATCGGCCCAGCGCTGTGCGCTAAACCACCCAATTCACGATCGCTATCAACATCAATACAAAGACAAAAATCGCCGCCACTCCTACCGCCACAATTTGTAGCGGCTTGATGTGCGCGGAGTCTTTGTGCCATTCACTGCCTTTGCGCACCCCCAGCAAAGCCCAAGCCATGGCTTGAATGGATCGCCAGCGCGACGGAGGTCGTGGTGGTGGGGTACTCAAGACGGCTGCTCCTCCTGCCCTTTGACGCTGCCCGTGACCACAGGGGAAGTGGGCGCGGCAGGCACACGCCCACCCACTTCAAAAAAGGTGTAGCTCAAGGTAATCGTGGTCACGTCTTTAGGCAGCTTGGGGTCGATCACAAACGCCACCGGCCATTCTTTTTTTTCACCAGGCTGCAGCTCATACTGGTTAAAGCAAAAACATTCCAGTTTGGTGAAATGCGGCGCAGCATTGCGCGGTGCATAACTGGGAATGGCCTGCGCCGCCATAGCGCGGTCTTGCACATTTTGAAACTCGTACAACACCGTGGCCAGCTCGCCCGGGTGCACCTGCATGGACACCTTTTCCGGTTTGAAGTCCCACGGGCCACGCGCGTTGGCATCAAACTCCACGGTGATAGTGCGGCTGGTATCGACTTGGGTGTTCGCAGGCAGCTTACCCACCACGCCGTTACCCGGCACCTGCCGCTCAGAAATCGTGAGAATGTTGATACCCAGCGCCTCGCACACATGCTTGTAAATGGGTATGAGGGCATACCCAAAAGCAAACATGCCGATGGTGATCACCAAGAGCTTGGTGACCATCTGCAAATTGGCGCGGCGCTTGTGCTGTTGCATGTGCATGCCTGAGTGTTAGCCGCCAAGCCAGGCCATCTTGGCGACAAAGCCGATAAAAAATGTGGCGGCAATCGACGCCAAGATCCACGCCATGCGTGCATTGCGCTGGCGCTGGAGTTGCCACGTCTCAGTGCGGCTGGGCATGGAGTTGCTGTGTTTAAGGTGCATCATGGTTTTATCCAATCACACGGGTGGCCGTGCTGTCGAGTTTGGGAGGGGTTTCAAACGTGTGGAAAGGTGCGGGCGAAGGCACTTCCCACTCCAGACCTTCTGCAGCCTCCCAGGGCTTTTGCGGAGCTTTGGCACCCTTGCCGCGCATGGCAGGGACCACCACTGCCAGGAAGAAATACACCTGCATCAAACCAAAGCCCAGCGCCCCCACCGATGCCACAGCATTGAAGTCTGCAAACTGCATCGGATAGTCGGCATAGCGGCGCGGCATACCTGCCAAGCCCAAGAAGTGCATGGGGAAGAAAGTGATGTTGAAGAAAACCAAAGAGCCCCAAAAATGGACCTGCCCCCGGCGCTCGGAGTACATCACCCCCGTCCACTTGGGCGACCAGTAGTAGTAGGCAGCAAACATGGAAAACAGCGAGCCAGCGACCAGCACATAGTGAAAGTGCGCCACCACGTAGTAGGTGTCTTGCAACTGAATGTCGATGGGTGCCATGGACAGAATCAGACCCGTAAACCCACCCATGGTGAAGACAAAGATAAAGCCCACCGAAAACAACATGGGCGTCTCAAACGTCATGGAGCCGCGCCACATGGTGGCCACCCAGTTGAAAATCTTCACCGCCGTGGGCACCGAGATCAGCATGGTGGAATACATGAAAAACAGTTGCCCCGTCACCGGCATGCCCGTGGTGAACATGTGGTGCGCCCAGACGATGAAGCTGAGGATGGCGATAGAGCTGGTCGCGTAGACCATGGAGGCATAGCCGAACAGCTTCTTGCGACTGAAGGCTGGCACGATCTGGCTGATGATGCCAAAGGCCGGCAAGATCATGATGTAGACCTCGGGGTGGCCAAAGAACCAGAAGATGTGCTGGTACATCACCGGATCGCCCCCACCTGCGGGGTTGAAGAAACTGGTGCCAAAGTGGCGGTCGGTCAGCGTCATGGTGATGGCACCGGCCAGCACTGGCATCACGGCAATCAGCAGGTAGGCCGTAATCAGCCAGGTCCAGGCAAACATGGGCATTTTCATCAGCGTCATGCCGGGCGCGCGCATGTTCAAGATGGTGACGATGATGTTGATCGACCCCATGATGGAGCTAGCCCCCATGATGTGCATGGCAAAAATACTGGTGTCCATCGAGGGGCCCATCTGCAGCGTCAGCGGTGCGTACAGCGTCCAGCCTGCAGCAGGCGCTCCCCCGGGCATAAAAAACGAAGCCACCAGCATGATGCCGGCGGGCACCATCAGCCAGAAACTGAAGTTGTTCATGCGCGCGAACGCCATGTCTGAAGCACCGATTTGCAGCGGCAGCATCCAGTTCGCAAAGCCCACAAAGGCGGGCATGATGGCGCCAAACACCATGATCAAGCCGTGCATCGTGGTCAGCTGGTTAAACAGCTCTGGGTTGACCAGTTGCAGACCGGGCTGAAACAGCTCTGCCCGAATCAGCAGTGCCAGCACACCACCAATCATCAGCATGGTGAAGCTGAACAGCAAATACAGCGTGCCAATATCTTTATGGTTGGTGGCATACAGCCAGCGGCGCCAGCCCGTGGGCGTGGCGTGGTGATGATCATGGCGGTGATCGTCGTGAACGGCGTCATGAGAAGGTGGGTAAATGGCGCTCATGTGCGTGTCTCCCTCGCTCTGTCTGTTCAATGCGCTCACTGCGCAGCCACGATATCGACACGACGCGCTTGCTCATCAGCGCCTGTGCTGTCGGTAATGGTTTGGGGTTTGCGCATTTCAATGCGCTCTGCAGCAACGCCCGCATCTGTCAAGGCTTTAGCGACGGCCTGTGCCCGCTGCTTGGCCAGCTCGGCATTCACATCCGCACTGCCCGTGGCATCCACAAAGCCAGACAAGGCGACTTTGATATCCGCATGCGCGTTCAACCATGCTGCAGCAGCTTGGACTTGCGCCTGAGCCTTGGTATCCAGTGCGCTTTGACCCGACGCAAAGAACACCTGTACCGGCATTGCATGACTCACGTTGGCCGCATCTGCGGGCGGCGTTTCTGCGGCTGCTGCAGGAGGCGACGGTTGTGCTGCCGGTGCGGCTTCACCTTCTGGAAATTTGCCCTGGCGCGCAGCCGTAAACTGCGCAGGCTGAATCAACTGCCCGGTCTGATTGCTCCAGTGATTTTTCACATAAGTCAGCACAGCGGCCAACTCCACGTCACTCAATTGCTTCCACGAAGGCATGGTGCCGTTGACACGGCCTTCCAGCACCACATGCATCGGCTCTGCCAAGCTACCTCGCACCAGCGCACTGCCATCCAGCGGCTTGATTGCGCCAGCGCCCTTGCCATTGGCCTGATGGCAGGCCGCGCAATTGGCCGCATACACCTTGGCACCACGGGCAATCAGCTCATCAAGCTTCCATTCTTTGGTGGGGTCATCTTTTTTTGCAGCTGCCAGCTTTTGCTGCTCTTCCACCCACGCGGCATAGGGCCCTGTATCCAGCACCTTCACGTGAATTGGCATATAGGCATGTTCTTTGCCACACAACTCCGCGCACTGGCCGTAATAGTCGCCGGGCTTTTCTGCTTTGAACCAGGTATCGCGCACAAAGCCAGGTATCGCGTCTTGCTTGATGCCAAACGCCGGCACCATGAAACTGTGAATCACATCATTGGCGGTGGTGATGATGCGCACCTTCTTGCCTACGGGCACCACCAACGGGTGGTCTACGCGCAGCAGGTAGTCATTCGGCGCTTGGCTCACGTCACCGCTGTCCGACATCGCACGGTGGCTGCTGTCAATGGTTGATAAAAAGCTCAAGCCCTCTCCCGGCCCCTTGAGGTAGTCATAACCCCATTTCCACTGGTAGCCCGTGACCTTGATGGTCAGCTCTGCATTCGTCGTATCTTTTTGCGCCACCAAAACCTTGGTGGCAGGCAGAGCCATCAAGATCACGATGATGAAGGGAATGACCGTCCAGATCACCTCCACGGTCGCAGACTCATGAAAGTTGGCTGCTTTGGCACCCTGTGATTTGCGATGCTTCCAGATGGAATAAAACATCACCGCAAACACACCCACAAAAATCACCACGCAAATGGACAGCATCATCCAGTGCAGAAAGTGCTGCTCTTGGGCAATGCGCGTAACGGGTGGATGCAAGTTCAACTGCTTTACGGCCGGGCCACCGGGCAAATCTTGCACCGCATGTGCCGCACTTGCTACCCATGCCGCTGCCGCCGTACCCAGAGAAACCAGTGGGGAAAATCTGCTTTTCATAATTCTCACTTGCGTCTAAGCCTCCGGAATTCCGTTGCGTAGCTGCCCTGCAGTTCCACGCGACATCTTGCAAAGAAAGCGGGCGGATCAAGGCACCTGGCACGCAGCACTGCGCTGCCGCACTGGCAGTCTGCAAGGCGGCGACACAAATGCGTACAGGGATTTCAAGCAGGAAGCACGACTGCTACAACGACGTGCTGTAGGACGTTGCGCAGACTTCGACCGATGGAGAGGCAGGCTGCGTGCGAATGGCCACGCAAGACCCCAAGAAACAAACACACTGCAGGCCGACGCAAGATTTGCGCTCGAGCCTGTCTGCAAGGCATAGCGACACACCAATTTTGTCTCCCCTGAAGAGGCCCTCGGGCCCTATGGCTTTGCACCGCGCAGAGTGGCATTTCCACGCGTGCTTGCTATCAGTAGTTTGAAAAAATTGTAGTGCGCTTTGTTTTAAATCAAAGCAGCAAAAGCGGCATTTCGCCTATCGCAAACCCTGCTCCCTGCCTTTTTGAAGCATGCTGCGCATTTGATCCAAAGAGACAGCGCTTTCGCGCTCCACTGCGACGCGCGGAGCTGGCTTGAATGCATGGCCATACACCAGCTCAAAGGTCAGAGCAATCTGTCCCTCACTGCTGTCAACGCGCAAGTGCTGGTCTATAGCCCGATGCAAAGCGTTGAGCCACGCTTTGCCGCGCAACCCTGCAAAGCGCTGAGGGTGCAAGTTGCACCCCAGCTCACGCAGCTCTTGCAGCAAGCGCTCAGGCGTGGCAAAAGTCAAGGTGATCGTCTCCATGTCCATCACGGGTTCTGCAAAACCGGCCTGCACCAGCATGTCACCCCAATCATGCATGTCGGTAAAGCTGTGGCCCGCTGCAGGCCAGCCCATTTGGACATACAGCTGCCGCAGCTCTTTGGCGGTATCTGGTCCAAAACATGAAAACATCACAAACCCATCCACCGCCAAAGCGTCATGCCAGGCTTGGAGCATGCGCATAGGCTGCGCTTGGTGGTGCAGTGCCATATTGGCCCACAGCATTTCTACCGAGCCTTTCGCTGGCATTTCTACCCAGGTTTTCGCGCCGCCCCAACCCGACTTCCACCAAGGCTTGGCCCACTGCGCTTGCGCCACGGCCTGCATGCGCGGCGCCACCTCCACCACATGGCACTGGGCTTGCGGATAACGCTGCACCACCAGGGTATGCGCCTGGATACCTCCACGCACAGGCTGCCAGTCACACCATGTTTTCGGTGTACGGCAAATCCATTGCAAACGATCTTCCATGCGGCGCCCCACCTCTTCGTGCAGCCAAGGCGATTGCGCAGGGGCAGCAAGCTGCCAGCGTGCGGCAGCCATCGGATCAATGGTGGGGGGCAAGTTCTCAGACATGAAATATTCACTGCACAACCCCGCCGCCATACGGCATGGCAGTCGCGGGTGCCGCGGCAGTATATTGATTTCATGCTGCCGCGCTGGCCAACATGGCTATCCCCTTTTAGCAAAGACCGCCTCACGCTTCCCAGCCAATGCCTGGCTTGCCGTGCATGGCCCAGTGCCGATGTGCTGTGCGCCGCCTGCCAGCAGCGCTTTTTCCACCCCGTCTTTCGCTGCACCGGTTGCGCTATGGCGTTGCCCGGCTTGAGCGCTGAGCGCCCCCGCTGTGGCACATGCTTGCAAAAACCCGCCATCTGGCAACACGCCCATGCATGGATGGACTACAGCTACCCGTGCAATACGTTGATTGCCCGCTGGAAATTCGCGCAGCAGCCCGCACTGGCCGCACACTTTGCACGCTGGATGCGACAAGACCCACAGGTCATCAACCTCCTCGAGACGGCCGATGTACTCATCCCCATCCCCCTGTCACCGCAGCGCATGCGAGAGCGCGGATACAACCCCGCCGCACAACTGGCACGGCACCTGAGCCCCGAGCAATACCTCCCCCACTGCCTGCAACGCACGCGCCACACAACCGCGCAAAGCGATTTGACCCGGGCACAACGCTTGCGCAATCTGCGCCACGCCTTTGCAGTGGCAGATGCACAGCGCCACCGCATTACCGACCGACATGTGCTGCTGATTGATGACGTCATGACCACCGGCGCCACCCTGACCGCAGCCAGCCATTGCCTGCTGCAAGCCGGTGCGCGCCAGATTGATGTGCTTTGCATGGCCCGGACACCATAAACACCGGCAAGGACAAGCCCAAAAGCGGACAATACGCCGCCATGTTTCATATCGTTCTTGTAGAGCCTGAGATTCCACCGAATACAGGCAACATCATCCGCCTGGCCGCCAATACCGGGTGCCAGTTGCACCTGATTGAGCCCCTGGGCTTTTCGATGGAAGACCGCCTGATGCGCCGTGCAGGTCTGGATTACCACGAATACACCAGCACGCGCCGCCATGCCAACTGGCAAGCCTTTCTGGACACCATGCAGCCCAACCCCACACGCATGTTTGCCATGACCACCCACGGCAGCCAGCCTGCGCACAGTCTGCAATTTCAGCCCGGCGACTACTTTGTCTTTGGCTGCGAAACCCGCGGCCTCGCACCCGCGCTGCGCGAATCTTTTCCCACCACGCAGCGCCTGCGCCTGCCCATGCTGGCGGGCCAGCGCAGCCTGAACCTGTCCAACGCCGTGGCCGTGACCGTGTTTGAAGCCTGGCGCCAAAACGGCTTCATCACGCCGACAGGCACAGCCGCACATTGAACCACTCACTGTCCCATTTTCAGCAACAGTGTGTTGTAAATACTGGGAGCAATAAACACTGAACTGCAAACACATTCCTTCACTCTATTCAACATGCGCCGCCTAAGACGCTATGTTTTTAGATGATTGAAAGGAAATCAGATGTTTGCGATTCGTACCATGGGTGTTGTGATTGCGTTGGCTAGCACTGCGGCATTTGCCAGCGACCAAACCCCGCTGCGCGCTGATGAGCTGCGCACCGACAGCCAGTTGACCCGCGCCCAAGTGATTGCCGATTACCAAGCCGCACGTGCTGCCGGGCAAGTGGTGCACGGCGACAACGTCGTGCTGCGCGCCGATGAAACCAGCGCCCAGTCCACCGTCAGCCGTGCCGAGGTCATCGCCCAAGCACAAGCTGCACGCGATGCCGGGCTGATTCCCAGCGGCGAACATTAATCACCCACGCCCCCGGCACCACGCTGGACGCGGCGCTGGGGGCTGCAACCCCGCTTACCAATCACCCATCGCCGCGCCATAACTGCGTGACAGCGACTCCGCCACACACACGGGCTTGTCGCCGCCTTCACGCTCTACCGTCACCAACCAGGTGATTTGCACACTGTCCGGCCCCACGGGCTCCACCGCCTGCACCCCCACCCGTGCGCGCACACGGCTGCCCACAGGCACTGGCGCAGGAAAACGCACTTTGTTCAGCCCATAGTTCACACCCATCGTGGCGCCCTGGATACGCACTGCTTTTTCAAAAAACAGCGGCAGCAGCGACAGTGACAAAAAACCATGCGCAATCGGCCCTCCAAAAGGGCCTTGCGCAGCTTTGACAGGATCGACGTGGATCCACTGGTGATCGCCTGTCGCATCGGCAAACAGATTGACCTGCGCCTGGGTGATGGTCACCCAGTCTGTCACAGCAACTTCTTGGCCTGCGCAGGCGCGCAGTTCGGCATAAGAGTGGAAAGTTTTCATGCCTGCAATCTAGAAAGCATGGCGCATGCCGTCAGTCGGCCGCGCGACAAGGGTTGCCCCTTAAGCCTCATGCATCCAATCAGCCTCTAGCGCTTATGCGGCAAGCGCCAGCAGCTATGATTTATTTTGCAAGCCTGCAAGCCTGAGGATTACCCTTGGTGCACAGAACGCTGCACAAAAAACAGCCCCGCCCCCACCAGCATCAGCAGGCCGCCAAAAATCCGGTTTTGCCAACGCATCGCTTCTGCGCTGCGCATCCAGCGGCGCAAAGCACTGGCACTGGCCGCATAGCCGTGCATGACCACGGTATCTACGGCCAGACAGGTCACCGACATCACCAGCAACTGCACCCACAGCGGGCGCTGGGTGCTTAAAAACTGCGGCAATACCGCCACCATGAAAATGATGCCCTTGGGGTTGGTCGCATTGGTCAAAAAACCCGATAACGTGCGCTGCTGCCAAGGCAGGGGCGTAGCTTGCAAATGCCCCACATCCACCCCGTTACCCACACTGCGCAACTGGCTCCACCCCAGATAAATCAGGTAGCAAGCACCCAGCACTTTCACCACCGTAAAGGCTACATCGGAGGCAATCAGCACTGCGCCCACGCCCCCACCGGCTATCAAAAGAATGAGCAGCAAGCCCAGTTGCAGACCACCAATGGTGGCGGAAGTCTGGCGCACACCGTAGGCCAGGCCGTGGCTCATGGACAGCACCGCGCCAGAGCCGGGAGAGATGGCAATAAACACGCACGCCGAAAAAAACGCCAACCAAGTCTGAAAATCCATGAACCCACACCCAAGAGCTGCACACCCAAAGCGTGCGATCTTACGCTTGCGCGGCAGCCTGGTGTTTGGCACCTTGGCGACTGGTTTTCCATGGTCATGCTACGCTAGCGGCCATCATGCTTTTCAACCCCACCCAAGCTGACGTACGCCGTTTTTTTTGCAGCGTACGCAGCAAAATGAACACCAACGCCCCCATGAAGGCGATTGAGACACTGGCCAGCCTGTGGATTGATGAACACCCCGAATACTTCGCCGAGCTGGACGATGTAGAGGCTGCCGTCCAACGCAATTACGATCTGGAGCCAGAGCGCACCAACCCGTTCTTGCACCTGTCCATGCACCTGTCCATCAGCGAACAATGCAGCATTGACCAGCCCCGCGGCATACGCCAGGCAGTGGAGCTGCTGGCCAAGCGCCGTGGTGACTTACACAAAGCGCACCATGAAGTGATGGAATGCCTGGGCCAAATGCTGGCCGACAGCCAGCGCAACGGCCATCCGCCCGATGGCAACCAGTACGTCGCCGCCGTGCAGCGCCGCGCCACCAAAGACTAAGCAGCTTGCCAATGCCCCAAAAACAAAGCCCGCACTGTGCGGGCTTTGTTTTTTGAGGGGGGCGCAGAAGGCAGATTGGCCGCAACCTACTGTTCAGCGGAAATGCGGCTGGGGCACGGTTTTCAAATCACCGTCCAGCTTGCCAATGTAGTTGGCCAGCAGCTTGAGCTCTTGGTTGCTGAACTGCTGCGCAATCGGCGCCATGATGCCGTTGCTGCGCCCCACCCTGGCGTTGTCCGTCGTTTTATACGATTTCAGCGCCACCAACACATAGTCCGCATGCTGACCCGCCACTTTGGGGTAGCTGGCATCAATGGGTTTGCCAAAGTTTTGCCCGTGGCAGCTAAAGCACGCGCCTTTTTCGATCAAGGCGGCGACCTGGGCCGGCGGGTCATGGGGCTGCACTTCAGCACGTGAGGGGCTTTGTGCCTCGTAGTATGCAGAGACATCAGCAATATCTTGATCGCTCAGCGACTGCGCAATCCCGCGCATTGTCGGATGGCGACGATCCCCTTTGCGGTAAGCGTCTAGTGCTGCAGCCATATATGCGGCAGACTGCCCTCCGATCATCGGTACCTTGTGCACCTCCGGAAAACTGGCTTGGTAGCCCGGAATGCCATGGCAGCCAATACACATGGCCACCTTGCCTTTACCTGCCTGGATATCGCCCTGCGCCGTTTGGGCAGTGGCGGACGACGTCGCACAAGCGACAAACATTGCAAACACCGTGGTCCATGTTTTGATCATTTGTGCACAAAATCCTTTGCAAAGTTGTAGCTGGGATCTGCTCGCGAAAATTCATTATCAGAGCAGTTGTCAAGCACTCACATCAATGTTTACGCTGATATCACGCCCATGAAATTCCAAGGTTCTGACAATTACGTTGCCACCCAAGACTTGATGTTGGCCGTCAACGCCGCCATCCAGCTACAGCGCCCGCTGCTGGTGAAAGGGGAGCCTGGCACGGGCAAAACCATGCTGGCCGAAGAAGTGGCCGCAGCCCTGCACATGCCTTTGCTGCAATGGCACATCAAGTCCACCACCAAGGCACAGCAGGGCCTGTACGAATATGACGCGGTTTCGCGTCTGCGCGACAGCCAGTTGGGCGACGAACGCACGCAAGACATCCGCAACTACATTGTCAAAGGCGTGCTTTGGCAGGCGTTCACTTCCGAGCAGCCCGTGGCCTTGCTGATCGATGAAATCGACAAAGCAGACATTGAGTTCCCCAACGATTTGCTGCGCGAAATCGACCGCATGGAGTTTTACTGCTACGAAACCCGCGAGATGGTCCGCGCCAAGCACCGCCCGCTGGTGTTCATCACCTCGAACAACGAAAAAGAACTGCCCGACGCGTTCTTGCGCCGCTGCTTTTTCCACTACATCAAGTTCCCCGACGCAGACACCATGCGCCAAATCGTGGCGGTGCACTTTCCCACCCTCAAGGGTGACTTGCTCAGCGCCGCGCTCAAGACCTTCTACGACGTGCGCGGCCTGCCCGGCCTGAAAAAAAAGCCTTCGACCAGCGAGCTGATCGACTGGCTCAAGCTGCTGGTGGCCGAAGACATTCCGCTGGAAGCGCTGCAATCGCCCGACCAAAAAGTGTCTGTGCCGCCGCTGGTGGGCGCACTGCTGAAGAACGAACAGGACATGAGCCTGTTTGAAAAACTGGTGTTCATGAACCAGCGCAACCGCTGACCCTGGCGCGCGTGTGCGCTGACGTGGCGCTGACACCCCCTTTGCAGACTTGCCCCAATGCGCAAAACCGCCGCTTGTCGTAGCTTTACAGGCTTCACCACCAATCATCAGGGAGATCAACAATGGCTTCTGCGCAAAAACTGCTGCTGGAAGGGGTGTCTGACGCGGTGTGCTTCATGCTGGGCGCACTGGCTGGCTATGGCCTCGGGCAAGCTGTGGGCATCGACATCTTTAGCGACGGCTACAGCGGCTCCAGCATGGTGGGTATTTTGATGGTCGGCCTCGGCGGTGGTGCAGGCTTGCACCTGGCGCGCATCTGGCGCAACCGCCAAAAATCCAAAGCTGCGCTGGAAGAAGCCGAAGCCGATTGATTGCGTTGAAAGCCGAGCCCCGTATGCCTGACGCCATGCCTGCTTTTGTTGCACCCGTCCAGTTGCAAGGCTGGGGCGTTCGTTTGCAGCCCCTGACACTGGCGCACACCGCAGGCCTGCAAGCGGCGGCGGCAGACGGCCAGCTGTGGAATCTGCGCGTGACCTGGGTGCCAGCGCCCGATGAAACCACGGCCTACATCGACAAAGCGCTGGAGATGCAAGCCCAAGGCACGCGCTACCCCTTTGTCGTCACCGATGCCCACAGCGGCCAAGTGCTGGGCACCAGCAGCTACCACGACATCGTGCCCGGCGCCCAGCGCCTGGAAATTGGCTACACCTGGTACGCCGCCAGCGTGCAACGCAGCCACGTCAATACCGCTGCCAAGCTGCTGTTGATGCAGCATGCCTTTGAGACGCTGGGCTGCGCCGTGGTGGGCTGGCGCACCGACATTCTGAACACCCGCAGCCAGCAGGCCATTGAGCGGCTGGGTGCGCACAAAGATGGCGTCATCCGCCACCACACCCCACGCTGGGACGGCACGGTGCGCGACACAGTCATGTACAGCATGCTGGCAGCCGAATGGCCCGCCGCACAGCAGCGCTTGCTTGCAAAACTGCAGCAGCTAGCGCCTGTCAATGCTTGATATAAGCATGAAAACTATCTGAAACCCAAATAAAACCAGCGCTAGCAGCTCTCTTTTTAGACTCTTCCCCATGTTGATCGACTTTTTCTACACCTTGCGCGCTGCCAAACTGCCGGTATCGGTCAAGGAATTTTTGATGCTGCTGCAGGCGCTGGAGGCCGGTGTGGTGGGCCCGCGCAGCGAAGACGGCTGGAGCCTGGATGATTTTTACTTCCTCGCCCGCACCATCGTCGTCAAAGATGAGAAGCACTACGACAAGTTTGACCGCGCCTTTGCCGCCTACTTCAAAGGCGTGGAAATGGTGGCCGATTTCAAAAAAGATCTGCCCGAAGAGTGGCTGCGCAAGCTGCTGGACAAAGAACTCACGCCCGAGCAAAAAGCCGCCATCGAGAAGATGGGCTGGGATGAGTTGATGGAGACTTTAAAGAAGCGCCTGGAAGAGCAAAAAGGCCGCCACGAAGGCGGCAACAAATGGATTGGCACGGGCGGCACCAGCCCCTATGGCCACGGCGGCTACAACCCGCAGGGCGTGCGCATTGGCGGCCCCGGCAAAAACCGCAGCGCCGTCAAAGTGTGGGAGCAGCGCGCCTACCGTGACTACGACGACACGCAAGAGCTGGGCACGCGCAACATCAAGGTGGCCCTGCGCCGCCTGCGCAAGTTTGCCCGCCAAGGCAGCAACCTGGAGCTGGACTTGCCCGACACCATCCGCAGCACCGCCGCCAACGCGGGCTGGCTGGACATCAAGATGGTGCCCGAGCGCCACAACAACGTGAAGGTGCTGCTGCTGATGGACGTGGGCGGCACCATGGACGACCACATCCAGCGGGTGGAAGAGTTGTTCAGCGCCGTCAAAAGCGAGTTCAAGCACCTGGAGTTTTATTACTTCCACAACTGCGTCTACGACTTCATGTGGAAGAACAACCGCCGCCGCTTTGCCGAGAAATTCGACACCTGGGACATCATTCGCAAGTACAACAAAGACTACAAGCTGATCTTTGTGGGCGATGCCACCATGAGCCCGTATGAAATCATCCAGCCCGGCGGCAGCGTGGAATACAACAACGATGAGCCCGGTGCCGAATGGTTGCAAAGACTTACCAATGCTTTCCCGCACCATGCATGGATCAACCCCGAGCCTCAGGGCGTGTGGGAATACCGCCAAAGTATTGACATCATTCGCCAACTCATGGGCGGGCGAATGTACCCCCTTACATTAAAAGGTCTGGAAGAAACCATGAGGCTGCTGTCAAAATAGGTTCATGCCCAAGCCTTTTCTCTCAAAGACGTCGGCGTTGCCGTCGGCGTTTTTGTTAGCCAGTGCGCTGCTGCTGTCTGGCTGCAGCCTGCTGTCCAAAGACCGAAATTCCCCGTCCGCTGTGGGCCCGGCCAGTTTCACGCTGGAAGTCCAAGCCCCCAAAGATGTGCGCGAGCTGCTGCAAGAGCACATGGAGCTGCAGCGCTACCGCCAGTTGAGCGATTTGCGCCGCAGCGAACTGGGCCGCCTGCTGGGCGCGGCGGACGCCAACATCCGCAGCCTGCTGGGCACCATGGGGTATTTTTCGCCCAGCATAGAGCTGCAGTTGATTGACACCCCTGACGACCCGGACACACCCCTCAAAGTCTTGGTCAAGGTGGAGCCCGGCACACCCACCACCATTGCACAGGCCCGCGTGGACTTCAGCGGCACCAATGCTGACGACCCCAAAGGGCTGAACATGCGCGAAGGCATTCGCCGCAACTGGGCGCTGCCCGAGGGGGCCCAGTTCACCCAGTCCGCGTGGAGCAATGCCAAAAATGACGGCATACGCCGCTTGCAAAATCGCCGCTACCCCACGGCCAGCCTCACGGAAAGCCGCGCCGACATTGACACCGACACCCAGCAAGCGCAGCTCACCGTCACCTATGAACCCGGGCCTGCGTATTACTTTGGCCCTTTGGTGATTGAAGGCGCGCAGCGCTACAACCCGTCGGGCCTCATTCGCCTGGCACGCCTGCCCGTGGGCGATGAATACCGCCAAACCACCTTGCTCGACACCCAGCAACGTTTGGCCAACAGCGGCTATTACGACTCCGTGTTTCTGACGCTGGCCACCGAGGTCGCGCAGCCCGGTGACACCGAAGTGCATGCCCCTGTGATTGCGCAAGTGCGCGAGGCCAAGCTGCAAAAGTGGGTCTACGGCTTGGGGGTCAGCACCGATACTGGCTTTCGCTTCTCTGTCGACCACACGCACAACCGCGTGCCGTATCTGGACTGGCGCGCCCAAAGCAAGCTGCAACTGGACAAAAAGAACCCCTTGCTGTCCACCCGCATCACATCGTTGCCCGACTACAGTGGCTGGAATTACTTTGTGGGCGGCAAAGCTGCCCGTGAAGAACTGGCGGACTACACCGCCAACAGTGTGAGCTTGGTGGCCGGGCGCGGCAAAAGCGAAGACAAGATCGACCGTGGCTACTACCTGCAATACGACATGGCTAAGGCGCAGGGCGAAGGGGCACCACCGTCCAGCTCGTCCCTCACGCTCAACTATGGCTGGACGGGCCGCTACTTCAACAACCCGACCAGCCCCACGCGCGGCTATGGCCTGGGCTGGGAAGTGGGCGCGGGTAGCACCATCACCCCCGAGCGCAAACCCTTTGGCCGCATGGCCGCCCGCTGGCTGTACCTGATGCCACTGGATCGCAACGAAGGAGAAACCGGACGGCGCAGCCGGCTGGCTTTTCGGGCCAATGGCGGTGCGGTGATTGCCAATAGCAACACGGTGGTGCCGATCACCCAGCTGTTTCTCTCGGGCGGCGACACCACCGTGCGCGGCTACAGCTACCAAAGCATTGGCGCGCGTACCGACAACGACAAACTCATCGGTGGTCGCTATATGGCGTCGGGCAGCGTGGAATGGCAACGCCCCATCACGATTGCGGGCAACCGCAACGATTGGGAACACGCCATGTTTGTCGATGCAGGTACGGTCACAGATTCACTGGACACCTACACCGTCTTTGTCGGCGTGGGCACCGGCATTCGCTGGCGCAGCCCCGTAGGCCCACTGCAAGCCGACCTGGCCTATGGCCTGGAAACCAAGAAGGTGCGCTTGCACCTGCGCTTGGGCTTCAACTTCTGATTGCATGCAAGAACGTCAAGAACCCTCGCTGGAGAGCGCAAACACTCCGCCTTCCAAGCCCCCCGCAGCGCCACCGCGTCGTCGCCGCCGATGGCTGCGCTGGCTGATGATGGCGATTGCCCTGTCACTGATTGCGGTTTGCGCGCTGCTGGGCATGGCTTGGTGGTGGGCCGGTCAGGCCGATTCTTTGCAGCGCACGCTGGCCCGTGTTGCCAGCTGGATGCCTGCAGACCAAAAGCTCGAGGCCGATGGCATTGAAGGCAGCTTGCGCCATGGCGGTCGCATTGACTGGTTGCGCTGGACCAGCCCCGCCTTGCAAGTGGAGATCAAAGGTACCGACATCGCTTGGCGCTTGCAGCCTTTGCTGCAGCGAGAGCTGCGCTTTGGCCGCGTGAACATGGATGAGTTGCGCATTCGCAGCACGCCACAGCCCAAAGAAGACACCCCCACCACGCCATTGCAATCACTGCAGCTGCCCATGCGCCTAGATATACCGGTGCGCATCGAAAAATTAGTCTGGGAGGGGCCACCAGAGACCACCGTGACCGCGCTGTATGGGCAATACCGCTACACCGGCAGCCACCATGAGTTGCAAGTCAGCAGCTTGCACTATGCCGGCGGCTTGTATGAAGCCCAGGCCAAGCTGCAAGCCGCCGCCCCCATGCAGCTGGAAGCCCAATTGCAAGGCGCGATCAAAGCGGCCCTGCCACACCAGCCTTCGCAAACCCTCCCCATCACTGCCAGTGCCGACATCCACGGCACGCTGGCCACCGAAGCGGCCAAGCTCACCATCAAAGCCCAAGCCCATACCCCACATGCTGCTAATACGGCTAACACGGCGGGCACGCCCGACCCAACGGACAACAGCTTGTCCGCCAATGTCAGCGCCATCCTTCGCCCTTGGCTGGCACAGCCTGTAGAGCAAGCGCAGGCCGATCTGCGCCATGTGGATGCGGCATTGTTCATGTCCAACGGGCCACACACGGATTTGAGCGGCACGCTGCAAGCCGGGCCCGATCGCACCGGCTGGAAGCTGCATGCCGATTTGCACAACGCGCGGCCCGGGCCTTGGGACCAACAAGCATTGCCCGTGCGCGCCGTGGTGGCAGATGCACACTTTGATGGTGTGCAAACGTGGACGCTGGAGCAAGCGCGCATCTTCTTGGGCAAAGCCAACGCGCCAACCGATCGGCAGGCCCAGCTGCAAGCCCAAGGCAGTCTGGATACCAAGCTCCAAACCATCGAGGCCACCGCCGTCATCGATGGATTGAACCCCGCAGACCTCTACAGCAGTTTGGATGCCGCACCGATTTCAGGCCGGTTGCAAGCCAGCACGGATGCTGAGCAGCAAGTGCAATTTGCACTGAACCTGCAGTCTCAGCCCACGCGCAACGCCAGAGCTTTGCGCATCGCCAGCGCGCGCGCCGAAGGCCAGTGGAAGGCGCCGGTTCTGCATATCCGCGATCTCCAGCTGAATGCCTTGCAAGCAGAGCTTCAAGCGAATGCGCTCAGCTGGAACCACAGCACCCAGACCATCGAAGGGACGCTGCAAGCCCAGTTCCCAGGCGCCCAGTTGGATGCCAACTTGAATGCTGGCCCAGCCACAGGCCAAGGCCAGCTGCAGTTGCAAATCAGCGCTGCAGAACCACTGGGGCAGTGGCTTTCACGCCTGCCCTTGGGCACAGACCCTCTGGCGGGCGCCCAACTGGCGGGCAACGCCTCTGCTGCACTGAACTGGCGCGGTGGATGGCAAAAACTACAACAACGCCTGGAAAACCCTGCAGCGCCTTTGCAAGCCAGCGGCTTGCAGCTAGAGGGGAAGTTACAAGCCAATTCATTCAGCTACCGCCCTGCGAATGGCATTGCTACACAGTTGCCACAACTGCAACTGCAGTTTTCCGGCAGCCCTGAGAGCCTGCGTATCAACCTAGATGGCAAAGCACAACAAGGCGCGCAATCCGTGGCGCTGCAAACAGCGCTGACGGCAGGTCTGTGGGTGGCACAAGGCGCTGCACCCACTGACTGGCAAGCCAAGATTGATGCGCTGAGCGCGCGCTGGAGCCCGCAAGGCAGCGACAGCCAGGCGTGGCAAATCAAACTGAGCGCGCCAGTCTCTGCCAGCCAACGCACCACCGGCAACCCGGTGCGCAGCACACGCATTCAAGCCAGTGGCAGCCAGCTGGTCGTAACCCCGCCCAGCAGCCAAGGCGCACAAACAGCCAGTATCGAGTGGCAACCTCTGCTGCTGCGTAAGGCAGGCAACGGCGCTTGGGCGCTGCAATCGCAGGGGCGCTTAAGTGGCATTCCTCTGGCCTGGGTGGATGCGTTCAGCCCCAACCCCAAAGCGCCGTTGCTCGCAAGCGCCGGTGTTGGCGGTGACCTGGTGGTGCAAGGCAGCTGGAACATTGACACCACAGGCCGCCAACTGCGCGCCGATGTGCTGCTGGAGCGCGCCAGCGGTGACATCCGCTTGCTGGTGGAAGACACTGACTCCAGCAACATCACCGTAGTACGTAGTACGGGTGCCAGCGAAATCAATGCCCAAAGCGGTCAGGTACAGGCACGCACCCTGCGCGGCATTGGCATGCGCACCCGTTTGCAAGAACTGCGCTTGCAAGTCAGTGCCCAGGGCAATGACCTGCGCGGCCAACTGGTCTGGAACTCCGAGCGAGCAGGCCAAATTCAAGCCGATGTGCGCAGTCAATTGCGCGCGACCCAGGACGGCTTTAGCTGGCCTGAAAATGCTCCCATCAATGGCACGATCCAAGCGGCCTTGCCTAATATTGGCATCTGGGCTTTGGTGGCACCGCCGGGCTGGCGTGTCAGCGGCACATTCAATGCCAATGCCACCGTGTCGGGCACGCGCAGTGCCCCGCGCTGGGATGGGCAACTCAGCGCGGACGAGCTCAGTGTGCTGTCTTTGCTGGACGGCGTAGACCTGAAAAATGGCCGACTGCGTGCCCGCCTGCAAGGCACACGCCTGGACATTACCGAGCTGTACCTGCAGGGCGGCGAAGGCAGCAGCACACGCATTCTGGGGCAAAGCGGCAACCTGACTTCTGCCCCCAAAGACGGCGGCACGCTCAAAGGGTCTGGCTTTGTGGAATACAACTCCCAACCTGCTTCAGACAGCCCAGGCATGCGCATGGACATTCGAGCCGTCGCCGAACGCCTGCAAGTGCTGGTGCGTGGCGACCGCCAGCTCAGCGTCAGCGGCGGATTGCAAGCCACGCTGGAGCGCGGGCGCTTCAGCCTCCTCGGCGATTTGAAGGTTGACCGCGCTGCCATCATGCTGGCAGACAGCTCGGCACCCACGCTCGACAGCGATGTGCACATCACGTCCGCCGCCATCCGCCAAGCCGCGCAAGACAAGGCCGACCAAGCCGCCGCCCGCATGCAAAAAGCGCAAGAAGCAGGCTCCGTGCAGGCAGCACAGCCACCCCACATTCAAGTCCAACTGGATCTGGGCAATGACTTTGCACTGCAGGGCTACGGCATCACGACCCGCTTAGAAGGCCAGTTGCAAGTGAGCAATGGACCTCGGATCACGGGTGAGATCCACACCGTCAACGGGCGCTACCGCGCCTGGGGGCAATCGCTGGATGTGCAAAGTGGCACCGTGCGCTTCAACGGCCCCTACGCCAACCCTGCCATCGACATCGTGGCCGTGCGGCCCAATATTGAAGTCAAGGCCGGCGTCAAAGTCACTGGCAGCGCCAACGACCCGCGGGTGACCTTGTTTTCCGAGCCCGAAATGTCCGATGCCGAAAAGCTCTCCTGGGTGGTCATGGGCCGCAGCGCGGCAGCGGGCGGTGCGGAAACCGCACTGCTGCAACAAGCGGCACTGGCCCTGCTCAGCGGGGGCGGGGGCACGGGCAACTTCGCCAGCCAGCTGGGGTTTGATGAAGTGGGCCTCAAAGGCCCCAGCGAAGATGGCACACAGGGGGCTGCGGTGACAGTAGGCAAACGCTTGTCCAAAGACTTGTATGTGGCCTATGAGCAAAGCCTGTCCGGCGCGATGGGCACCTTGTTCATCTTCTACGACCTCTCACGCCGCCTGACCTTGCGCGGTCAAACTGGCGTGCAAACCGCTGTGGACTTGATCTACACCAGAAGCAAAGACTGACCGCCAGCCGTGCACTGCGCAGTTTGGCCTAGCCCTGCATTTGCAACACTTACAATATGTGCCCGCGTCCCTTTGTAGTTCAATGGATAGAACGGACCCCTCCTAAGGGTCAGATGCAGGTTCGATTCCTGCCGAGGGGACCATCCGATGCTTTCGGATAGTCTCAAAAGCCCTCAAAACCCGCATATCTACTAGGTACGCGGGTTTTTTCATAGGCGGCCTCAGTGTGGGTAGCTGCAGATCAGTTTGGCCGGTTGGTACAAGTGCAAGTGCAGGCCTGCAACCAAGCTGCCCGCCATAGCAGCGGCTGCGCCATGCACACAAAGCCAGCAGCGTTTTTGATGCAGCCACAGGTAGCACAGCGGGTATTTATGCAAGATTGCGCCATGTATTTCCAAGCTTTTCTTCGTTCTGCCGCGGGTGCCTGCGCGCTTTTGCTGGCGGCATGCAGCAGTACGCCCAGCACCCCCTTGCCTGCGGCGCGCACCGACCATACCGCGCAGCCTGTGCGCATCGGCCTTGCCCTGGGGGGCGGTGCAGCCAAAGGCTTTGCCCACATTGGCGTCATCAAAATGCTGGAAGCCAATGGTTTCACCCCCGACATGGTGGCGGGCACTAGCGCTGGCAGTGTGGTGGGCGCGCTGTATGCCAGTGGCATGAATGCGTTTGAGCTGCAAGCCAAAGCCGTGGCGCTGGATGAAGCCAGCATTCGCGATCTGCAATGGTCTTCGGGCGGGGTCGTCAAAGGCCAAAAGTTGCAGGATTACGTCAACGCCCAAGTCAACAACCAGCCGCTGGAAAAGCTGGGCAAACCGTTTGTGGCAGTTGCCACCCGCCTGGAAGATGGCAAGCGCACCGTGTTTGCCCGCGGCAATACCGGGCAGGCCGTGCGCGCTTCCAGCAGCATTCCTGGTGTTTTTGAGCCGGTGCGCATTGGCGACAGCCACTATGTGGATGGCGGCGTGGTCAGCCCCGTGCCCGTCAACGCAGTGCGTGAACTGGGGGCCGACATCGTGATTGCGGTAGACATTTCCGACAAGCCGCGCGGCCAAAAGCCCAGCAACTTGCTGGGCACCATGAGCCAGTCCTTGGCCATCATGGGCCACCGGCTGGGCCAGGCCGAACTCAAAACGGCAGACATCACCGTGCGCCCCAAGGTGCTGGACATGGGCGCTGCAGACTTTACCCAGCGCGCCCAAGCTATTTTGGAGGGCGAGAAAGCCGCTTTGGCGGTGATGCCGCAAATCCGCGCCAAAGTGGCCCAGCTGCAAGCTGAACGCAGCCAAGCGGCGCAGCAGGCCCAGCAACGTGCCGCCCAAGAGCGCTTGCAAAGCTGTCTGGCGCAGCGCAGCAGCTGGCAAAAAGTCACCGGTTTGGCGGGCTTGGACAGCAGCTGCACGCCGCCTTAAAACCAAAAAGCATAGCTACCAACGCATGAAAAACATGGTTTTCAGCATAGAAACCATGTGATTTCCTTTGAAATAAAGCGCTAGCCGCTCTTATTTTTATTATTGGTCTGTGCACGGCCTCAGCAGACTTCGGCGGCCAACAGCTCCAGTTGCGCCAGCCGTTGCTTCAAGCGCTCGGGCACCGCGCAGGGGCGTTTGCTGCTGCGATCCACACAGACGACGCCTATCTTGCCCAGCGTGATGGGCTGCCCGCTTTCTGCATCCACCACCCGGTAGGCCAGATCAAAGCCTTTGGCCGCCATATCGCGCACGGCCAGCTGCACCTGCACCACTTGCTGTGGAAAGGCCTCAGCCTTGTACTGCACGGCCTGATCGCCAACAAAAATCTGCACGCCCTCGACATTGTTTTCGCGATAGCCCAAGGCCGCAAAAAACGCACAACGCGCCTGCGACGCCAGTTGCAGCAACTGCACGTTGTCCGTGTGCGCACCGGGGTGCAATGCAGGCGGGCACACCAGCTGCACGGCAAAAACGGCGTCCTCAAAATCGGCAAACTGAATGCGGGCCATGTGCGAAATTCCTTGGGGCTACGCCCATATTGGTGCGACGCAGCATTTTTAGCGCATTGCGTGCACTGCGCTGTCACCTTGGTGCAAACCCGTAGGCACGCGCACCAAGCCAGCGCAAGGGTGCCCGGTTGCGCCCGGTGGCAACCCAACGCCATACAAAAACTGCATACAAAAAGCAGGCATTGTTTTTGCTCACTCCTTGGCGAAGCTGCAGACGCTGTGCAGACACAGCCCCGCAGCGGATCTTTTTGGACCACTTCGCAACCAGGAGCCCCCCATGCAAAAACGTCGTTTCTTGCAAGCCACCGCCGCTTTGGCTTTGGCCAGCAGTTTGGGTGCCGCGCACGCACAAAACACCCCCCTCAAATTCCAGCTGGACTGGCGTTTTGAAGGGCCGTCGGCCTTCTTTTTGCTGCCCGTGGCCAAGGGGTACTTCAAAGAGGCGGGCCTGGATGTGAGCGTGGATGCCGGCAACGGCTCGGGCGGCGCCGTGCAGCGCGTGGCCTCGGGCTCTTACGACATTGGTTTTGCCGACATGGCCTCGCTGATGGAGTTTCACGCCAACAACGCCGAGGCGCCCAACAAGCCCTTGGCCGTCATGGTGGTCTACAACAACACCCCCGCCGCGGTGATGGCGCTCAAGAAAAGCGGCATCACCACACCCGCTGATTTGAGCGGCAAAAAGCTGGGCGCGCCGGTGTTTGATGCGGGCCGCAAAGCCTTCCCCACTTTTGCCAAAGTCAACAAGGTGAGCAACGTGGCCTGGACGGCCATGGACCCCCCGCTGCGCGAAACCATGCTGGTGCGCGGTGATGTGGATGCCATCACCGGCTTTACCTTCACCAGCTTGCTGAACCTGGAAGCACGCGGCGCCAAGGCCAGCGATGTGGTGGTCATGCAGTACGCCGACCACGGGGTGAAGTACTACGGCAACGTGATCATTGCCAGCCCCAAGCTGATCAAAGAGAACCCCGAAGCCCTCAAAAACTTCTTGGCCGCCTTCGCCAAGGGCGCCAAGGAGGTGATGGCCAAGCCAGCAGACGCCATCCAGTATGTGAAAGCCCGTGACGGCATTGCCAACGCGGCGCTGGAAAGCCGCCGCCTACAGCTGGCGATTGACACCGTGGTCAACAGCGCCGACGCCCGCAAGGAAGGCTTTGGCCGCCTGGATGCCAGCCGCCTGTCGCTGATGGCCTCGGAAGTCTCGGACGCCTTCGGCACCAAGACCCGCATTGATCCCCAAGCAGTCTGGAACGGCAGCTTCCTGCCCAGCGCGGCGCAGCTGGACGTGCTGCCCCAAAAGTAAGGCCGCAATCTAACCCTGCGGTCAGGCGTCCTCTTGCCTGACCGCACCTTGTGATGGATCCGTATGCAAAGCGTTGCAGCCCCTTATTTTGTTGATTTCCGTGATGTCTGGCTGGCCTACAACGACGAGTTGCTGGCGCAGAACCACTTTGCCGTCGAAGCCATTGACCTGCAGGTCAAAACCGGGGAATTCATTGCCATTGTCGGCCCCTCGGGCTGCGGCAAATCCACCTTCATGAAGCTGGCCACCGGCCTGCGCATGCCCTCCATGGGCAAAATTTTGATCGATGGCCAGCCCGTGACCGGGCCGCTGAAAATTTCCGGCATGGCGTTTCAGTCGCCCTCACTGCTGCCCTGGCGCACCACGGTAGACAACGTGCTGCTACCGCTGGAAATTGTGGAGCCCCACCGCAGTCAGTTCAAAACCAAGCGCAAGGAATACGAAGCACGCGCGCGCCACCTGCTGCAAAAAGTGGGGCTGGGTGGTTATGAGGACAAATTCCCCTGGCAACTTTCGGGCGGCATGCAGCAACGCGCCAGCATCTGCCGCGCGCTGATCCACGAGCCCCAAATGCTGCTGCTGGACGAGCCGTTTGGCGCGCTGGACGCATTCACGCGCGAAGAGTTATGGTGCATCTTGCGCGACCTGCACGCTGAGCAGCAGTTCAACGTCATCCTGGTCACGCACGACCTGCGCGAATCGGTGTTTCTGGCCGACACCGTGTATGTGATGAGTAAAAGCCCCGGCCGCTTTGTGGTGCGTCGAGACATTGCGTTTCCCCGCCCGCGCGATCTGGAGCTGACCTACACCAAGGCGTTCACCGACATCGTCCACGAGCTGCGCGGCCACATCGGTGCCATGCGCCAAACCGGTGCAGTGATCAACCAATAAGCAGCCAAGGATTCGGAATGTACAAACTCAACAACAAACAGCTGGAGCGCTGGTCGCCCTGGATTTTGCTGCTGGCGGTGGTGGTGCTGTGGCAGGTGCTGTGCGCCGCGCTGGAGGTCTCGCCCTTCATCTTTCCCAGCCCGGCACTGATCCTCAAAGACTTCATGGAATACCACGCCGTGATTGCGGGCCACGCCTGGCGCACCTTCTGGGTCACCATGGCCGGCTTTGGCATTGCGATTGTGGTGGGCGTGCTGCTGGGCTTTTTGATTGGCAGCTCTCGCCTGGCCTATGCGGCGGTCTACCCGCTGATGACCGCGTTCAACGCCCTGCCCAAAGCAGCTTTTGTGCCGATTTTGGTGGTCTGGCTGGGCATTGGCATTGGCCCTGCCATCTTGACAGCCTTTCTCATCAGCTTTTTCCCCATCACCGTCAACATCGCTACGGGCCTGGCCACGCTGGAGCCTGAACTGGAAGACGTGCTGCGCGTGCTGGGCGCCAAGCGCTGGGATGTACTGATCAAAGTCGGCCTGCCCCGCTCGCTGCCTTATTTTTATGGCTCGCTCAAAGTGGCCATCACCCTGGCTTTTGTGGGCACCACCGTGTCAGAGATGACCGCCGCTAACGAAGGCATTGGCTATTTGCTGATCTCGGCAGGCTCTTCCATGCAAATGGGGCTGGCCTTTGCGGGCTTGCTGGTGGTGGGCGCCATGGCCATGGCCATGTACGAACTGTTCAGCTGGGTGGAAAAGCGCACCACAGCCTGGGCACACCGCAGCTCACACAGCCATTGAAGCACCTTGCCCTGCCGCAGCTGGCAGCTGGGTCACTGGGTGTACATGTTTTGTTCCTCGACTTGGGCCTGCCTCGTGCAGGCCTTTTTTTTGAGGGGATGCAGGCGCCCCCTGCTGGCGCACCACCCAGCCCACACCGATGCATAGCACAGATGCGCTGCTGGAGAAATATGCATCAAATAGCACTCCAGCGCTTGATAGACAAGCGCTAGCAGCTCCTATTTTTACCACCACACGCCGCACTGGCGCACGCCTACCACCAGCCAGCGCAAGCCATCCAGCACAGGCAGGCTCACATAGGCTTACAAATTTCTACCGTAAAGCCCCCGCTTGCCCCCATCTGCTTGGCATGCCCTGTGCATTAAAGCGCTGTGAGACAGAGGCCTTGGCGTTGTGCACCGGGGCCACGGCCCCCTCCCCTCCACCCAGGAAAGGCCACCATGCACGATCGCTTTTTTCAATCCAACAGCCATGCCAACCAGATGCCCCCTGCTGACGAACACCATCTGAGCGACACCGACAGCCACTGGCTGCGTCAGTCGTTTATCTGGGCCAACGCAGCACGCCTGCGCGGCAACCGCCCGTTTGGCGCCATTGTGGTGGCCAGCAACGGGCGCATTCTGGCCGAAGCATTTAGCAACACCCAGGAAACGGGGGATCGCACCGGCCATGCTGAAATGAATGCCGTGCGCCAGCTGGGCACCGCCCGCCTGCAGGCTGACCTAGTTGCAGGGGCCACGCTGTACTGCAGTGCAGAGCCTTGTGCCATGTGTGCCAGCGCCATCTGCGCCGTGGGCCTGCGCCGCGTGGTGTTTGGCCTGGACTGGCCCCGGCTGCACCACATCCGCCCCGACCTGCGCCCCATCAACCTGAGCTGCCACGATGTGTTTGCCAGCGCCACAGCCCCCATGGAGTGTGCAGGCCCCTGTCTGGTCGACGAGGCACTGGCCGTGTATGAAGACAGTTGGTTTTCTGCCGACGACAGACACAGCACCTAGCCCCTATTCATGGCCTAAAGAATATGCCATCGCCCTAACTTGGTGCAACAGGCGCACTTCTTGCTTGCTGCATGCGCATGGCCTGGCTTGCTCAACTTGATCTTCAATACACCGTGCGCGCTGCGCGCACCTGCGTGCACTTTCGCCATGACGGCCCTTTGCGTGTGCTGCGCAGCCTCTACCCCGAAGGCGATGCGGTCTGCCACAACGTGCTGGTGCACCCCCCGGGCGGACTGGTCGGCGGTGATACCCTGGACATCCGTGTGCAGGTGGCACCAGGGGCGCATGCCCTGGTCACCACACCGGGTGCCACGCGTTTTTACAAAACCAATGGTGCCCCCGCCACCCAGCGCACGCATTTGCAGCTGGACGCTGGCGCACGCCTTGAATGGCTGCCGCTGGAAGCGATTGCCTACAACCAGTGCGATGCCCACAACCTGCTGCACCTGGACATTGCCGAGGGGGCGGAGTTGATAGCGTGGGATATCACCGCTTTTGGCCTGCCCCATGCACACGAGCCCTTTGAGCACGGAAGTTTTACCCAGCACATGGAATGGCCGGGCACATGGCTGGAACGCGGCACCCTCCGTGCAGACGATCACCTCCTCATGAATGGCCCTTTGGGTCTGGCACAACAGCGGTGCATGAGCAGCATGGTGCTGGCTTGTGGCACAGCACTCACACGCACACAGCGCGAGCAATTGCTGGAATCTACCCGCGCAGTGCTGGATGCCCACCCGCAAGGTACCTGGTGCGGTATTACCGCCCCCAATGACCATATGCTGGTGCTCCGAGGCTTGGCCCCCGTGGTGGAGCCACTGATGCAGTTGTGGCAGCAGGTGCGCCTGTGCTGGCGCACGCAGCATTGGGGCATTGCACCCACCACGCCGCGCATCTGGCACATGTGAAAAAGTCTGAGAAAAGACCTGCAAAAGGTCTGTGAAAAAGCAAATAAGAAACTCAACTTAGCTGCTTTGGTCACTTAGACATAAAAAAGCATTCGTTCCATAGAACAAGGGGAAATCCTAAAGTCCATCGCACAGCAATTCGCTGTGTTTGAGACCAAGGAAACCCCATGCAACACCACACCCGCCCCCTTGCCCAGCGCCGCCGCACCGTGACTCAATGGATGGCATGCATGGCGATGGCGTGCGTGGTGAGCGCCCCCGCCCAAGCCAGCGACGACAGCACTTGGCAGCCCAGCAAAAATCTGGAATTCATTGTCCCCGGTGGGGCCGGCGCCGCACTCGATATGGCGGCACGCAAACTCACCGATGTGCTGGCCAAAGAAGGCATTACCAGCAACTTCGTCGTCACCAACAAGCCTGGCGCGCACAGTATCCAGGCCCTGGAGACCGTGGCCCGCCACAAAGGTGATGCACACAGCCTGATCACCCTGAGCAGCGGCTACGTCACCAGCCAAGCGCAAGGCGCTTTGCCAGCACACCTGCAAAACCTGACACCGCTGGCCACGCTGTTTCGCGAATTTGTGACCGTGGTGGTGCGTGCCGACTCTCCTGTGCGCAATGCCCAGGATTTGGTCGCACGCCTCAAGCAAGACCCTTCGGGGCTGTCGATTGGCATCTCCAACACGCTGGGCAACCACATCCACTTGGGCATTGCGCAACCGCTCAAGCAAGAAGGTGTCTCGGTGCAGCAATTGCGCATCGTTCCCTACAAATCCTCCGCAGAGTCCATGGGCGCGCTCGTCGGTGGGCACTTGGATGTGGTCGCCGCCACCACGCCCAATTTGCTGCCTTACCTGGAAAGTGGCCGCATTCGCGTGATTGCCATTGCTGCCGATGAACGCCTGCAAGGTGTATTCGCGAAAGCACCGACCTGGAAAGAACAGGGCATTGACTACGTCAGCAATGCCTACCAAGGCGTGATGACCGCTCCCAATGCAACACCTGCGCAAAAAGCCTATTGGCTGCAAGCGCTGCGCCGTGCCACCCAAACCAAGGAATGGCAGGACTTTGTCGCCACCAACCAATGGCAACACCTTTTCTTAGGCCCAGAAGCCACCAGCCAAGCCATTCGCAGCCAAATTGCCAGCACCCATGCCTTGCTCGATGAACTGGGCCTGTTGCCAGCGAATGCCCAACGCCTTGCACAAGCAGGCACACGCCCGGCTCGCTAAATCCGACTTTTTGAAAACATCGCCTGAAAGATTTGCACCATGAACGCACCATTGAATCTCTCGCCCCGCCAACTGCTGCAGCAACGTTTGCAAGATGCACAAACAGCTACCCCCCATGTGACCGTCACCCCCCAATCGGCCCACATTGGTGCCTTGATTGGCGGCGTGGATCTGCACCAGCCACTCACGGCAGCCGAAGTGAACACCATTCACTCCGCGTTGCTGCAATGGAAAGTGGTGTTCTTCCGTGAACAGCACCTCAGCCATGAACAGCATGTGGCGTTTTCCAGCCAGTTTGGCGAGCTGACCATTGGCCACCCCGTGTTTGGCCATGTGGATGGTCACCCGGAGCTCTATTCGATTGCCAAGCACCGCCGTGCCAACAGCTACAGCAGCGAGCCAGAGCGCCGCCCTTGGACAGGCTGGCACACCGACGTCACAGCCGCTGTCAACCCGCCCGCAGGCTCTATCTTGCGCGGCGTAACTATTCCCCCCTACGGTGGTGACACCCAGTGGACCAACTTGGTGGCCGCGTATGAAGCCTTGTCCGAGCCACTCAAAGCTTTCCTGAACACCCTGCGTGGAGAGCACCGTTTCAGCCCACCCGCAGGCGCCAACCCCACAGCGGAATATTTGGAACTGATCCAGCAAAACACCTTGGTCAGCGAGCACCCTTTGATCACCCTGCACCCAGAGACGGGAGAGAAGATTTTGTTCATCAGCCCCGGCTTTCTCAAAACCATCTCGGGCCTGCACACCCGCGAAAGCCGTGTGTTGCTGGAGTTGCTGTGGGAACACGCGGTGCGCAGCGAATTCACCGTGCGCTTCAAGTGGGAGCCCGGCTCCATCGCTTTCTGGGACAACCGCTCTACCGCCCACGTTGCACCGCAAGACATTTTTGACCTGGAATTTGACCGCCAGCTCTACCGCTCCACCTTGGTCGGCACAGTACCTGTGGGGGCTGATGGACGCCCCTCCACCGCTGTCCAAGGCAATCCCGTGCTCGCTGCCCACGGCGCTGCTTTCTAAGCGTCACAACACCCACGGGTTGACCTCCCTGATTGTCTCCTCTGCAGGCCATGCCTGTCGTGGTTTGAAGGTGCTGCTTGCAGCACCTTTTTTTTATTGCATTCGTAAAAATAACCACCATTAAAGACGGTTAGGCATTTTTCAAGTGCTTTTCGCAAAATTTATTCTTCAAAAAAATCTCTTGAAAAGCCTCTGGGCGTGCACATTTAGGAAACATCCAGGCGCAGACAGCGCCAACCCAACACAAGGAGTTTTCGCATGTTCCTCGCTAGCCCTCTCATCCGCCACGTATCCCGTCCGGATGCCACCCTGCAGCGCTTTATGCAGGCAGCAACCAATGCCGCGCAACAGCCTCTGCAGGACTTTCAAGTCAACTACACCGACGACGCCACCACACTGGCTGTGGATGTGCCCGGTTTGCGCCGTGACCAACTGCAACTGCGCATTGAAGACAACATGGTGCATCTGCAAAGCGTCGAAGGGGCGCCACGCCAAGTGCGCCGCAGCTGGGAGCTGCCGCACGAGATTGATGCCGCAGCATCCTCCGCCAAGCTGGACTTGGGCGTGCTGACGCTGACCCTGCAGCGCACCAAGCCTGTCGATAAAACAGTGGCGCTGAACATCGAGTAAACCGTGCAGGCGCTTTCCTGCCCATCAAGCCGCATGGTGCAAACCATGCGGCTTGTTTGCGTAGCCCCCCGCTCTTTTGCCGCCGCATGGCTGGGCTGTGATTGAATCGGGTGTTTTGTATGCTTGCTACAGACTGCCCAACGCTATGGCCTTTGACATCTTCTCCCGCTGGTTGCTGCGCATGGGCAGCGTGTTGCTGACAAGCGCCACTTTGCTGGGCTGCGCCAGCACCACCAACTCGGGTGCGATTGGTCTGCAGCGCAGCCAGTTGATGCTGATTTCCAGTGAAGCCATCAATGCCCAGGCCGCCAAAGGTTTTCAGCAACTCACGGCGGATGCGCAGTCCAAGAAAAAGCTCAACACCAACCCCGCCATGACCCAGCGCGTGCGCCGCATCGGTCAAGACTTGATTGGTCAGGTGGGCGTGTTCCGCCCGGATGCCCGCAATTGGGCCTGGGAAATTAATGTGTTTGAGTCCGAGGACATCAACGCCTTCTGCGCCCCCGGCGGCAAGATCGGCGTGTACACCGGCCTCATCAACCAGCTGCAGCTGACCGACGACGAAATCGCCGCGGTGATGGGCCATGAAATTGCCCACGCCCTGCGTGAGCATTCACGCGAACAGGCCTCGCAAAAAACCATCTCCAGCCTCATTACCAGCACCGTGGCGGCAGCAACCGGCATGCCGGGCGAGCTGATGGACGCAGGCTCACAAATGCTGGTGCACCTGCCCAATTCACGTGCCATGGAGTTGGAATCCGATGTCATCGGTCTCGAGTTGATGGCCCGTGCTGGTTATGACCCACGCCATGCCTCCTCCATCTGGCGAAAGATGCAGCAGATCAAAGGTGGACAGCAAGGGGCCACGTTCCTGAGCACCCACCCCGCAGGGGATCAACGCATTGCCGAACTGGATGCCTATGTCCCCAAAGTCTGGCCGCTGTACCAAGCGGCCTTGGCAAGCAAAGGCCGCAAAGCCTTAGCGCGTTAAACAACGCTGCCTCGCTCAATTGGCGTGCCTGCGGCTTCACACCCCAGCCGGCATGTTTGTATGCTGGCACCCCCTTCTCTTCTTGCCTGGAGCATCGCCATGAAAAAAACTGCGGGCCTTGTCACTGCCGCCCTGCTGATGAGCGCCTGTGCTGCGCCACCCGCCCCCATCACTGCCTCACACCCCCATGTAGGCATTGCCAACCCAGCCTCGGTGTACTGCATCCAGCAAGGCGGCAAGTTGCGCATGGAGCCAACGACCCACGGCGCGCATGCCATCTGCATCTTGCCCAGCGGCCAAGAGGTGGATGAATGGGCGTACTACCGCCAACACCACCCTAGCCCCCAGCCCTAAGCGCAGCAGCGCCCGCTCCATCCAATGCACTGCTCGCCTTACCGCCCCTCCATCGCAGGGGGCATACATTCAGCGCAAATTACCCCTGTAGCAACGTCTTTCTATATAGAACATGCGCTCGCAGCGGATGCCCCTGAGGGAGCGCAGGGTGTTCAAACGTCAGCGCATCACGCACCATGCCCAGCCGTTGCATGACCCGCTCAGAACGCTTGTTGCCCAACGTGGTGAATGCAACCACTTCAGACAACCCCAATTCATGCCAGGCAAAGTCAAGTGCCGCACTCGCACCCTCTGTGGCCAGACCTTTGCCCCACGCATGGCGCGCAAGCCTCCAGCCGATTTCCACACACGGAGCAAAAGGCAGTTCAGCCGATGGAACATGCAAACCTATCCAACCGATGAACTCTTTGCTCGCTTTGTTTTCTGCCGCCCAGCCCCCCCCATCCACGCGATTCAATCAGCGCACGGCAGCGATCAGCTATAACTCGGCTCTCATTCTCAGTAAGAACGCTGGGGAAATAGCGCATGGTTTCAGCATCAGCGCTCATCCGTGCAAAGGCCGGATAGTCTGTATCCTTCCATTGGCGCAGCAACAGTCTGGTGGTCTCTAGCTCTCGCACCCGTTTCATGGCGTGGGCCTCCTCGCATCAAAGACCGATGGTAATTCCTGCGCTCTGATACCGCACCATGGCTGTGGCAGGCAACAGCCCAGCCCGTCAAATCGCCACCAGCTTTTGAATCTCTTGATCCTTCATTTCTGAACCGGGGCCGTAGGCAATCACCTCACCGCGCTCCATAACCAAGTATTCATCAGCCAGCTCTTGGGCAAAGTCGTAGTACTGCTCGCACAGCAGCACTGCCATGCCACGCTCCTTGGCCAGCATACGGATAACACGGCCAATGTCTTTGATGATGCTGGGCTGGATGCCTTCGGTGGGCTCATCCAAAATCAGCAGACCCGGCCCAGGAGCCAGCGCGCGCGCAATGGCGAGCTGCTGCTGCTGGCCGCCGGAGAGGTCACCGCCCCGGCGGGGCAGCATTTGTTTCAGCACGGGAAACAGCGCGTACAGATCCGGCGGAATCGGCGTGCTGCCGCTTTGGTAGGCCAAGCCCATGCGCAGGTTTTCCTCGACCGTCAAACGCCCAAAAATCTCGCGGCCTTGTGGCACAAAGCCAATGCCTGCACGGGCACGCTCGTAGGGCGTGAGCTTTTCAATCGGCTTGCCGTTCCATTCAATGGAACCGCTTTTGATGGGCACCAGCCCCATCAGGCTCTTGAGCAGCGTGGTCTTGCCCACGCCGTTGCGCCCCAGCAGCACCGTCACTTTGCCAGGCTCGGCCTGCACGCTCACATCGCGCAAGATGTGCGAGCCGCCATAGTACTGGTGCAGGTTTTTCACTTTGAGCATTTTTGGCCTCCGGCGCTGATGCAGATTGCGCCAACAGCTATCTTTTTCATATTCATCAACGCCCCAGATAGACCTCAACCACGCGATCGTCGGCCTGCACCTGGGCCAGCGTGCCTTCGGCCAGCACGCTGCCATCGCACAGCACGGTGACCTTCTCGCTGATGGTGGTGATGAAAGACATGTCGTGCTCCACCACCATCAACGAGTGCTGGCCCTTGAGGGTCAGGAACAGCTCGGCAGTGCGCGCGGTTTCGTCATCGGTCATGCCAGCCACGGGTTCGTCCAGCAGCAGCAACTTGGGCTCCTGCATCAGCAGCATGCCGATCTCCAGCCACTGCTTCTGGCCGTGGCTGAGCACGCCGGCCTGGCGGCGGACTTCGCTGGCCAGGTGGATGGTGTGCAGGATGCCGGCCAGCCGGTCGCTTTGCGCGCTGTCGAGCCGGAAGAACAGGGAGTGCTGCACGCCCTTGTGCGTCTTGAGCGCCAGCTCCAGGTTCTCGAACACCGTCAGCTGCTCGAACACCGTGGGCTTCTGGAACTTGCGGCCAATGCCCAGTTGCGCAATTTGCGGCTCGTTATGGCGCAGCAAGTCAATGGTGCTGCCAAAGAACACCGAGCCTTTATCGGGCCGCGTTTTGCCGGTGATGATGTCCATCATCGTTGTCTTGCCCGCGCCATTGGGGCCGATGATGCAGCGCAGCTCACCCGGCGCAATGTCCAGGTTCAGGCCGTTGATGGCCTTGAAGCCGTCGAAGCTGACGTGCACATCTTCCAGGTACAGGATGCGGCCATGGGTCACATCGACCTCACCCGGTGCAGCAATGCGCGCCATGCTGGCGCTGCGGCCACCCGACGCGGTGTGGTGCGCGGCCTTCTCGACTGCGGCACGCATGCGGACGGCCCCCGCTTCCATCAGGTCCGGGGTCATGCCGCACCTCCTTCTTGCTTCGATCCAAACTTGCTGCGCAGCTTGCGCACCACGCCAACGATGCCATTGGGCATCCACAGCGTCACGGCAATAAACAAAGCACCCAGAAAATACAGCCAGAACTCCGGTGCCGCCACCGTCAACCAGCTCTTGGCGCCGTTGACAGCAAAGGCTCCGACGATGGGGCCGATCAGGCTGCCACGCCCGCCCACGGCCGTCCACACGGCGATCTCGATCGAGCTGGCGGCCGACATTTCCACCGGGTTGATGATGCCCACCTGGGGCACGTACAAGGCCCCGGCCAGGCCGCACATCATGGCGCTGATGACCCAGATGGTCAGCTTGTAGGGCAGTGGCGAATAGCCCGAGAACATGACGCGCGTTTCCGCATCGCGAATGGCCTGCAGCACGCGGCCAAACTTGCTGCGCACCAGCCAGCGTGCCAGCAGAAAGCAGCCCAGCAGGGTGCAGCCCGTCAGCACAAACAGGGCCATGCGCATCTCCTGCGTGGCCAGCGGCATGCCG
This sequence comes from Comamonas jiangduensis, assembly GCF_030162955.1. NCBI lineage: Bacteria > Pseudomonadati > Pseudomonadota > Betaproteobacteria > Burkholderiales > Comamonadaceae > Comamonas > Comamonas jiangduensis. The sequence goes on along the minus strand of NZ_JARXOV010000013.1, from coordinate 70,894 downwards.
AGGATTTGCTTGAAGTCCGTGAAGCCGTTGTTGCCGCCAAAGCCGGTTTCATTGCGAAAGAACAGCAGCATGGCCGCATAGGTCAGCGCCTGCGTGATGATGGAGAAATAGACACCCTTGATGCGCGAGCGAAAGGCAAACCAGCCAAACACGAAGGCCACCACACCGGGCACCGCGAAGATCAGTATGAAGGTGGCGATGAAGCTGTCCGACAGCGCCCAGAACCACGGCAGCTCCTTCCAGGCCAGAAACACCATGAAAGCGGGCAGTTCCTCAGCGCCCACGGACTGGCGGCTCAGGTACATGCCCATGACATAGCCACCCAGCGCAAAGAACAGGCCGTGGCCCAAACTGAGGATGCCGGTGTAGCCCCAGATCAGGTCCATGGCCAGCGCGCAGATGGCGTAGCACATGATCTTGCCCAGCAGGCGCACCGCGTAGTCGGACAGGTGGAACACGCTGCCCTCGCCCACCCACAGGTTGAGCACCGGGGCCAGCGCGCACACCACGATCAGCGCCACCATGAAGGCGGCCCAACCCGGTTTGGTCAACAGCGGCTTGCGGCGCGGCAGCTCCACGGGCACGAACACATTCGATTTCAAAGTTGAAGCTGTCATGTCATGCCTCCGCACTGCGGCCTTTCATTGCAAAAATGCCCTGGGGCCGCTTCTGGATAAAGGCGATGATGAAAATCAGCACGGCAATCTTGGCCAGCACCGCGCCGGTCCAGCCTTCGAGGAACTTGTTCAGGATGCCCAGTCCCAGCGCGGCATACACCGTGCCCGCCAGCTGGCCCACGCCGCCCAGCACCACGACCATGAACGAATCCACGATGTAGCTCTGGCCCAAGTCCGGCCCGACATTGCCTACTTGGCTCAGCGCACAACCGGCCAGCCCTGCGATACCGCTGCCCAGCGCAAACGCCAGCGTGTCCACACGGGCGGTGTTCACCCCCATGCACGATGCAATCGGGCGGTTCTGTGTGACACTGCGCACAAACAGGCCCAGGCGGGTGCGCGCAATCAGGTAGGCCACGCCCGCCAGCACCGCAAAGGCAAAAGCGATGATGACCAGCCGGTTAAAAGGCAGCATCAGGTTGGGCAGCAGTTGCCAGCCGCCACTCATCCACACCGGGTTTTCCACGGCCACGTTCTGCGCGCCGAAGGTAGAGCGCACCAGTTGCATCAGCACCAGGGAGATGCCCCAGGTGGCCAGCAGGGTCTCCAGCGGGCGGCCATACAGAAAGCGCAGCACGCCACGCTCCATCACCGCGCCCACCAAGGCGGAGGCCAGAAAAGCTACGGGCACCGCCGCCAGCAAATACCAGTCAAAGAAGTCGGGCAGATAGCTGCGAAACAGGCCTTGCACCACAAAGGTGGCGTAGGCGCCGATCATCATCAACTCGCCGTGGGCCATATTGATCACACCCATCAGGCCATACGTAATCGCCAGGCCCAGCGCCACCAGCAGCAGGATGGAGCCCAGGCTGACGCCGGTGAAAGCCACGCCCAGGCGTTCGCCCCAGGCCAGCTTGTCTTTGACTTCGGCCAGCGCACGTTGCAGCGCGGCCTGCACTTTTTCATCCTGCTCCTGCGTCAGCTGTTCATTGAGCAGCAAGCGTGTGGCAGGGGTGGCGTGCTGGGCCAGTAGCTGCGCGGCGGCTATGCGCTGCTGGGCATCTGCGCTGCCCAGCAAAGCTGCTGAGCGGGCCATCTCCAGCTCAGCCTTCACCGCTGCATTTGACTCCTGCGCCAGGGCTTTTTCCAGCATGGGCAGGCGCTCCGGTGTGGCGCCCTTGAGCATGGCCTTGGCGGCATCCAGCCGCTCTGCATCGTTGCCCACCAACAGGTTCAGCGCCGCCTGTGCATTGCCGATCTCGCGGCGCATGCGGTTGTTGGTGCTGGCATCTTCAGCCCCTTCGGGCAGGGGCGTGACCTGTCCTGTGACGGGGTCGCGGGCTTCGCCCCCCCGCACGATGAAAGCCCGCTCGGCGGTGTACTGCACTTCACCATCGCGCAGCGCATTCAAAAAGTCCGAAACACGGGCTGCTTCACCCGTGGCCACGGCGTCTTGCATGGCGGCAATGCGGCTGTTGTTATCGCCATCGGCCATGGACAACGCTTGCTCGGTCGTCAGCGCCTGGGCTGGGGCCTGCCACAGGGCCATGCAGGCCAGCGCTGTACCCAGCCAGGGCCGGAAGGTGCGCAAGAAAGGGGTCAACATAGGTCTATCCAATTCACAAAAGGCCCGCTCGGGCGAACGGGCCTTTGGGGTGGAGGTGCAAGACGCGGCATCTGCTGCAGCACGGCTGCCGCGTCAAGCCGCCATCACTGCTTCGCGGGCTCGTCTTTTTTCTTGTCGTTGCCTTCGATGAACGGGCTCCAAGGCTGCGCTTTGATCGGGCCTTTGGTCTTCCAGACCACATTGAATTGGCCATCGGCCTTGATTTCACCAATCAGCACGGGCTTGTGCAGGTGGTGGTTTTTGGCATCCATGGTCAGCGTGAAGCCGCTGGGCGCCTTGAAGGTCTGGCCCGCCATGGCGGCAATCACTTTGTCAGCTTCGGTGCTCTTGGCCTTCTCAGCCGCCTGCTTCCACATGTGGATGCCGACGTAGGTGGCTTCCATGGGGTCGTTGGTCAGCGGCTTGGTGGACTGGCCGGGCAGGTTCTTGGCCTTGGCATAGGCGCTCCACTGCTTGATCCAGGCATCGTTGGTGGGGTTCTTCACGCTCATGAAGTAGTTCCACGAGGCTAGGTGGCCCACCAGGGGTTTGGGATCAAGGCCGCGCAGCTCTTCCTCCCCGACCGAGAAGGCCACCACGGGCACATCGGTGGCCTTGATGCCAGCGTTGCCCAGCTCTTTGTAGAAGGGCACGTTGGAATCGCCGTTGATGGTGGAGATCACCGCCGTCTTGCCACCGGCGGCGAACTTCTTGATGTCGGCCACGATGGTCTGGTAGTCGCTGTGGCCAAACGGGGTGTAAGCCTCCATGATGTCTTTGTCAGCCACGCCCTTGCTCTTGAGGAAGGCGCGCAAGATCTTGTTGGCCGTGCGGGGATAGACATAGTCGGTGCCCAGCAGCACCCAGCGCTTGGCACTGCCGCCGTCCTCGCCCATCAGGTATTCCACCGCAGGAATGGCCTGCTGGTTGGGCGCTGCACCGGTGTAGAACACGTTTTTCGACAGTTCCTCACCCTCGTACTGCACGGGGTAAAACAACAGGGCATTGTTTTCCTCATACACCGGCAGCACCGACTTGCGGCACACTGAGGTCCAGCAACCAAAGGTCACAGCCACCTTGTCCTGGCTGATCAGCTGCTTGGCCTTCTCCGCCGCCAGCGGCCAGTTGGAGGCGGTGTCGATCACCACCGGCTCCAGCTTCTTGCCCAGCACACCGCCTTTGGCGTTGATGTCCTCGATGGTCATCAGCGCCATGTCTTTGAGCGCGGTTTCTGAAATCGCCATGGTGCCAGACAGTGCATGCAGCACACCCACCTTGATGGTGTCTGCGGCCTGTACGGACATGGCCGAAAAGCCCATGCCCGCGACCGTTGCGGCAGCGGCCAAAGTATGGAGAGGGAAGCGGCGTGGGGTCATGAAAAGCTCCTCAGGGGTCAGGTTGAATGCGCCCGCCATCGGCAGACAGCGGTCTGCACACCCCTTTGCAAGCCATATGCCACTTTGACGAAGGCGCTCCACTTTCACCAAAGCGGTGCAACAAATAACGACAGACGGCAAACATGCACCAGGTTCACCACGCCACGCACCAAGAAAACCTGCAACCGCCGCAGTTGCAGACCATGCGGCACCACATTCAAGCAAGCGCATGCCGCCCTGTGCACCAAAGGCAGCACTGGCACGGCTTTTGCAAAAGATGGTGGCAAGCCCTGCTGCTGCTTTTGGCACCGCTGCCCCACACTGCCCTGGAGCTTTCTGCCAGCGTTCCATCTGCACCCGCTGCACCCGCCACCCCCGCCAACAGCCACGCGCTGGCCCATCACAACATTTAGAGCGAAAAAAATTATGGAACTGACTCCACGAGAAAAAGACAAGTTGCTCATCTTCACCGCCGCCTTGCTGGCCGAGCGCCGCCAGGCGCGCGGCCTCAAGCTGAACTACCCGGAAGCCGTGGCCCTCATCAGCGCCTTTGTGATGGAAGGCGCCCGTGATGGCAAAACCGTGGCGCAACTGATGAGCGAAGGCCGCACCGTGCTGACCCGCGCCGACGTGATGGAGGGCGTGGCCGAGATGATTCCAGACATCCAGATCGAGGCCACCTTCCCCGATGGCACCAAGCTGGTCACGGTGCATGAGCCCATCGTCTAGTCTCTCAAATTTCAAGCCTTTTTGGCCTCTAGCCCTTATTTGACCAGCGCTAACAGCTATGAAAACCACACACCTGATTGCCACCTCCGTTGCCGCAGCAACGGCCCTGCCCCTCACCGCCCTGGCCCACGCTGGCACTGATGGCGGTGGCCACCACAATTTTCTGGACAGCCTGATGCACGCCATCGCCCACCCCTTGGGGGGTGCCGATCACCTGGCCGCCATGCTGGCCGTGGGGGCCTGGAGCGCATTGGCATTTGGCCCGTCTCGCAAGGCCTGGGCCGCACCTGCGGGCTTTGTGGCGCTCTTGATTGCGGGCTGCCTTGCCGGTTTTGCAGGCCTGCATGTGCCCGCCATGGAGCCCATGATTGCCGCATCCGTTTTGGTGCTTGGCTTGCTCGTCATGGTGCAGCAAAAAATGGCTGTGGGCGCAGCCGCTGGCCTGGCCGGTGTGTTCTCCTTCTTCCATGGCGCCGCACACGGCTATGAGCTGTTTGAAGCATCCTTCGCCCCTGCGGCGGGCGTGATCGTGGGCATGGCCGCCGGCTCGGCCCTGCTGCATGTCACAGGCATGGTGGTGGGCCACCACGTCATGCAGCGCCACCACGCGATCGCCAAGGTGGCGGGCGGCCTGACTGCCATACTGGGCGCAATCATGCTCACGCGTTTAGCCTGAAGAAAGGGCTGCATATGATCCCAGGAGAAATTTTGGTAGACGAAGGCACGCACGTGCTCAACCCGGGCCGCGCCATCACCACGCTGGTGGTGAAAAACGCCAGCGACCGCCCCATTCAAGTGGGCTCGCACTACCACTTTGCCGAGACCAATGCCGGTCTGGACTTTGACCGTGCAGCAGCGCACGGCAAACGCTTGAACATTGGCAGCGGCATGGCCGTGCGCTTTGAGCCCGGCCAGCAACGCACGGTGGAGTTGGTGGATATGGGCGGTGCACGCAAGGTGTACGGCTTTCGCGGCCTGATTCAAGGGCCGCTGTAATGCCCCAGCGCCCCTTCTTACTACGTACATTCACTGCCCCCCAGTGGGGCACATGCCTCGCTTGCGGTGGCTCTACCGGAGACATGTGATGGCCACCATGGACAAACGCGCCTACGCCGAAACCTTTGGCCCCACCGTGGGCGACCGCCTGCGCCTGGCCGATACCGAGTTGATTGTTGAAGTCGAGCAAGACTACACCTTGGCTGCGGGCGGCTATGGGGAAGAAGTGAAGTTTGGTGGCGGAAAAACCATCCGCGACGGCATGGCGCAAAGCCAGCGCAGCCGCGAGCAAGGCGCCATGGACACCGTGCTGACGAATGCGCTGATCCTGGACCACTGGGGCATCGTCAAGGCCGACATTGGCCTCAAGGGCGGGCGCATTGCCGCGATTGGCAAAGCGGGTAACCCCGACACCCAGCCCGGCGTGGACATCATCATCGGCCCGGGCACGGAAATCATCTCCTGCGAGGGCCACATCGTCACCGCCGGCGGCATCGACACCCACATCCACTTCATTGCCCCACAGCAGATTGAAGAGGCGCTGACCAGCGGCATAACCACCATGATTGGCGGCGGCACCGGCCCGGCCACCGGCACCTTTGCCACCACCTGCACCCCCGGCCCCTGGCACATGGAACGCATGCTGCAAGCGGCCGACGCCTTCCCCATGAACTTGGGCTTTCTGGGCAAGGGTAATGCGGCACTGCCAGCCGGCTTGCACGAGCAGATCAGCGCCGGAGCCATTGGCCTCAAACTCCACGAAGACTGGGGCAGCACGCCCGCAGCCATCAGCAACTGCCTGGATGTAGCCGAAGAGACCGACACCCAGGTCGCCATCCACACCGACACGCTCAATGAATCGGGCTTTGTGGAAGACACCGTGGCCGCCTTCAAGGGCCGTACCATCCACACCTTCCACACCGAAGGCGCGGGCGGCGGCCATGCGCCCGACATCCTGAAGGTGGTGGGCGAGGCCAATGTGCTGCCCAGCTCCACCAACCCCACGCGCCCCTACACCATCAACACGCTGGACGAGCACGTCGACATGTTGATGGTGTGCCACCACCTGGACGCCGGCATTGCCGAGGACCTGGCCTTTGCCGAAAGCCGCATCCGCAAGGAAACGATTGCGGCCGAAGATATCCTGCACGACATTGGTGCGATCAGCATGTTCAGCTCCGACAGCCAGGCCATGGGCCGCGTGGGTGAGGTGATTTTGCGCACCTGGCAAACGGCGCACAAGATGAAGCAACAGCGCGGTGCATTAACTGGAGATGGTGCACGCAACGACAACTTCCGCGTCAAACGCTATATCGCCAAGTACACCATCAACCCGGCGATTGCCCACGGCATCAGCCACGAGGTGGGCAGCATCGAGGTGGGCAAGTGGGCCGATCTGGTGATCTGGAAACCAGCTTTCTTCGGCGTCAAGCCGTTTTGCATCTTGAAAGGCGGCAGCATCGCCATGGCCGCCATGGGCGACCCGAACGCTTCCATCCCCACGCCCCAGCCCGTGCACTACCGCCCCATGTTCGCCAGCTTTGGCGGCGCGATTGCCAAGACCTCGCTGACCTTTGTCTCGCAAGCGGGGCTGGCGGCCGGCATTGGCGAACGCTTTGGCCTGGCCAAGACCCTGTCGGCCGTGAAGGGCATCCGCGGCGTGCAAAAGCAGCACATGGTCCACAACGACCTGGCACCGCGCATGGAGGTGGATGCCCAGACCTATGCCGTGCGCGCCGATGGGCAACTGCTGACGTGCGAGCCCGCACGCAGCCTGCCCATGGCGCAGCGCTATTTCCTGTTCTGAGCGCTCACGCGCCGGGAGCTGTCTTATGGGCCTTGAACCACGCCAGCCAGTCGCCGCTGTCAATCACCGGCGCGGCCTGCACGGTCGCTGGCAAGGCCTCGTAGACCAGCACTGCCAGCATCTGCGTGCCGCCACCGGTCAGGGCCACGGGCACGGTGAGGGTGCGCTTGGTGTATTCGCCCGTGTCCTGGGGCCAGATGCCTTCGTAGCCGTCGAGCACCTGCTCCAGAGCCGCGTCCAGCGGATAGACCTCGGCCAGTACCTGCTGCGAGCCCTGCAGCACCAGGCCGGGGTACCAGCCCAGGTCGTGCAACGTGCCCGTCAGCGTGGTGCGACCCGTGATCACCATGCCGCCGCGCAGCCGCGCAATGTCATTCACCGCGCCGGTGCGCAGCGTGCCGTAGACGGCCACATGGCCCACACCGCAGGGCTGCCAGCCGGACTTATCAGACCGAGAGAGTTCAGAGGGGGTTGACATGTTTGTCATGCTATTGGATAGGAAAGCGCTTGGGAATGCACAAAGCGCGCCAGTCTGTAGCTCTCCTTTTGAAAGTACCCTATGTTGACCATCCACAAACTTCTGCCCCAGGGCCAAGGCCTGGCCAAAGTGCTGCTGCAGCGCGCCGCCACCGTCGAGCTGGACTGGGACGTGCGCCAGAAATCGCGCTTTGCCGCCACAGACAGCCAGGGGCGCGAACTGGCCATCTTCCTGCCGCGCGGCCAGGCCGTGCGCGGCGGCGACGTGCTGGTGGCCGAAGACGGGTCGCTGATCCGTGCCATTGCCGCGCCCCAGCGCGTGCTGAAGATCACCGCCTGCGCCACGCACGGCACCGCCTTTGACCTGATGCGTGCTGCCTACCACCTGGGCAACCGCCATGTGCCGATTGAGCTGCAGCCCGACCACCTGAAGATAGAACCCGACCATGTGCTGGCCGACATGCTACGCAGCATGCACATGACCGTGGTGGCGGCCGATCTGCCGTTCGAGCCCGAAGGCGGCGCCTACGGCGGCCATGTGACCAACGACGGACACAGCCACCACCATGGGCACGGGCATTCCCATGACCATGACCACGCTCATCCGCACGCACCCCAGTCTGCAGATGGCGACAGCTGCTGTGGCCATGCCCATGCACATCCCCATGCACACGGCCAAGGTGGTTGCGGATGAACACGCCCCTGCATCTGACGGCCAGCAGCTTCCTGCAGCTCATGTGGCTGGCATCGCCCGCCCTGCCGATTGGTGGCTTCTCTTACTCGGAAGGGCTGGAAGCGGCCGTCAATGCTGCGTTAGTTACTACAGAAGTTGAAGCATCGGATTGGATCGTCGAGCAGTTGCAACTGACGCAGTCACGCGGTGACATGGCAGCCATTGCCCAAGCTTTCCCCGCTTGGGCCTGCAATGACACGGCGCGCCTTGCCCAACTGAACGACTGGGTACGCCATACCCGGGAAAGCGGTGAGCTGCGCTTGCAAACCGAACAGATGGGGCGCTCCTTGGTGGAGTGGCTCAAAAACCGCTACGCCGCTGATAACGCAGCCCAAACGCAGGTGCAGTGGCTGGCCGCGCAAGACGCCAGCTACCCGATGGCCTTTGCCTTGGCCGCCCACCTGACGGGCGCCAACGCACGCGACGCGCTGCTGGCTTATGCCTTTGGTTGGGCCGAAAACATGGTGCAGGCCGCCATCAAGGCCGTGCCCCTGGGGCAGAGCGCGGGCCAGCGCATTTTGGCGCGGCTGGCCCAAGAGATTCCTGCCGCAGCCGAGCATGCCTTGGCACTGCCCGATGCCGCGCGCCAAGCTTTTTCGCCCATGCTGGCCATTTTGTCGGCCCGTCATGAACACCAATACTCCCGCCTGTTCCGATCATGAGTACTGCACTGCACCACATCCCCCACCGCACCAAAAAACTGCCACCGCTGCGCGTAGGGATTGGCGGGCCTGTTGGCTCGGGCAAAACCACCATCCTCGAAATGCTGTGCAAGGCCATGCGCGCAAAGTGGGACTTGGTGGCGATTACCAACGACATCTACACCAAGGAAGACCAGCGCCTGCTGACCATCAGCGGCGCCCTGCCGCCCGAGCGCATCATGGGTGTGGAAACTGGCGGCTGCCCGCACACTGCCATTCGGGAAGATGCGTCCATCAACCTGGAAGCGATTGACCGCATGCTCAAGGACTTTCCCAACGCCGACATCATCTTTATCGAATCCGGTGGCGACAACCTGGCCGCCACCTTCAGCCCAGAGCTGAGCGATCTGACGATCTACGTCATCGACGTGGCAGCGGGCGAGAAAATCCCCCGCAAGGGCGGCCCCGGTATCACCAAGAGTGACCTGTTTGTCATCAACAAAACGGACCTGGCCCCGCACGTGGGCGCAGACCTGGCCATCATGCGCAGCGACACCATCCAGCAACGCACCACACCCAAAGGGCTGAAACCTTTTGTAATGACCAATCTGAAAACCCTGGACGGTCTGGACGAGGTGGTGGGCTTTATTGAAAAACAAGGGTTGCTGGTGAACGGCAACGCCTAACACCCTGCGGCTTTAGGCCTTCAGCAACGCCACCGGCACTCAGGCACACTGGGTGCCGTTGTGCTTTTCAGAGGATGTTGCCCATGTCACGCTTGACCACCCGTTTGCTGCAGCTTGCCACAGCCGCCTTTGTAATCTGGAGCGGTGTGTTTGCGGTGGCCATGGTCAGTCAGTTGGCAGATGCCGCAGACCGTTTGCACACGGGTGCAGGCCAGCCCGTGTTCTGGAGCTTGCTCACCCTGCTGGTACTGACGGTGGCTGTGCCCACCCTCATGCTGTGGCGCATGCCTGCAGCGTTGCTCTACCCGCGAGATGCAGATCTGCATGCGGTGGCCGCCTATACGCAGCGCCTGCGCGCTCACTTGGCGCGCAACCCGCGCTTGGCTGGCCAGCCGCTGCACACCGCGCAAGATATCGAAGCCGCTTTGACGCTGCTGCGCAGCGCAGCGGAAGCCGAAACCCAACGCAGTGCCACCAGCGTACTGGTCAGCACCGCACTGCTGCAAAACGGCAGGCTGGATGGACTGGTGGTGCTTATCAGCCAAATCCAACTGGTCTGGCGCATTGCGCGCATTTATGGCTTGCGCCCCTCACTGCGCCAGCTGTCTTACCTGTACGGCAATGTGGGCGCCTGCGTGCTGGTGGCCTATGGGATGGAAGAAGTGGATTTCGCAGCGCTGACCGCCCCGATCGTGCAGGCCGCAGCGCCCTCCACCATGGGCAGCGTGCCGGGGCTGGGTGGCATGGGTGCGCTGCTCACCAACAGCCTGGCCAGTGGCGCAGCGAATGCTTTTTTGACCTTGCGCGTGGGTCTGGTGGCTGACGCCTATTGCGCACCGCAGCAGCAGCCCGAGCGCACCACCATCCGCACCAGCGCCACGCGCCGTGCTGCGCAACTGCTGGGCCGCATCGTCAAAGACAGCGGCACACAAGTCAGCCAGGCCGTGTACCAACGCCTCAAGCACAGCGTGGTCAGCACCGCGCAGGCAGCGGCAGACAGTGTGAAACAAGCCGGCCGCAGTGTGGGCGGCGCTACGCAGTCTGCCTATCAGGCCACGACACAGAGCCTCAACCAAGCCGTGCAGCAGGTCAAAGGCTCTACCAGCGCCGCCACCCAGCGTTTGCAGCCATCACGCAAGCCGCAAGACCCACCAGGTCAATAAGCACTTTTTTGGCCTTTCACGCTTATCTAGCAAGCGCTGGAAGCTATGGTTTTTATTTCTGGATGGCTGCACTTGAAAGGTGCGCCTGCTCGGCCTAGCATGCCAGCCATGAACCAACTGCTGCGCCCCTTGATTGCTGGCTGCACCGCTCTAGGGCTGTGTGCTTTCACTTTGTCTTTTGCATACGGGCAAGAGGTATACCGCTGCGGCAGCAGCTACAGCGATGCGCCGTGTGCAGGTGGCAAGGCGGTGTCGACCGAACCTCTGGTGGAAGTGCATCCCTCGGCAACGCAGCCCCGCCGCACCAACGCCCAAGGCCCCCACAACGCTTACCAGCAGCAGCGCCACGAAGAACGCGCATGGGATCGCATGGAACGCGAGCTGGACAAAGCCCAGGCCGAATCGCCGCCCCAGCGCAGTACCAACAACCGCCGACAGTGTGAAGCCAAGCAACAGCGCATTCAGAAAATCGATGAACTGGCGCGCAAAGGCGGCAGCGTTCAGCAGATGGAGCGTCTGCGCGAAGAACGACAAAAAGCACGCGACTGGCAATTCCGGGCAGGCTGTTAAGCAACGGATCCCTACAGCCTATGCAGAGCGTGGCTAGGCCCCCATGTGCGTACTGCTGGATGCCAATCCCACACATGGCCCTACGCCCATCCAGCAAGAAGCGCGGGCTCTCCTCGCTGGCGGAGCACTTGCACCAGCGCGCTTGGCGCTGTTTCTAGCAGTTTTGCGGAGTGGGGCTGCAGACGGAAGATAGGGCCGCGAAGCACCCGTGCTTCGCGGCCCTATCACCTTATAGGTACTCCATGGTGCTGAGCGCTGCAGTCACTTGAAAAATTCAAATCACTGGTTGCTATTGCAACGTGACTGGGGCGAAGCAGCGATTGCTATACCGCTCGTCGCTGTGATTTACCCACCCAGTGCCCGCTCGTCAAATTGCAATCAGTTGCCGCGGTAGCTAGAGAAGCCGTAAGGGCTCAGCAGCAGGGGAATGTGGTAGTGAGGCACTGACCCATCAGCCTTGAAGATCACGGGGATTTCTGGGAAGAAGGTCGAGGTCTTGTGTTTGTTGAACCACTCCTCCGTTTGGAATGTTGCGCGGTAGTTACCTTTTTCCATGGTGGATTCGGAGGGGTAGAGCGCAGGAATGCGGCCTTGCTCATTGGTGACACCTTCACTGATTTGCACCCACTTGTTATCGACCTTCTTTTCCAGTGTCACGTTGACACCCGCCGAGGGCAGGCCGTCTTGCAAATTCAGTACGTGCACGCTCAAGGGGTTCGATGCAGCCAGCGCAGAGCTAGCAATCGCAGCATTCAGCAGCAGGCCACCGATAAAGAGTTTGGTTTTTTGCATGGAAATTTCCTAAGGGTTGGGGTGTTGAAGAGAGAACGAAACTCAGAAAACAATTACTTGGAAGTGCCCAGCACTTTGTCGATGGCTTCCAAAGCACAGCCTTCGTCAATGACGGAGCCGCCTGCACCACCTACACCGATAGCGCCGATGACTTCACTGCCCACTTTCACGGGCACGCCGCCGCCGATCAGCAAGAGGCTGTCAATCGTGTTCAGGTTGTTGGATTCAGGGTTCTTGCGTGCGTTTTCCGCAAAAATGCGCGAAGGCGTCTTGGTGGAAAGCGCGGTGAATGCCTTCTTGATAGCTGCATCGGTGTTATGCGGCCCAACACTGTCATCGCGCTGCAAAGACAGCAGATGACCACCACGGTCAATCACAGCAGCCACGGCAGAGCGACCTTGAGCGTGGCATGCCGACATCGTTGCCTCCACCAAAGCATTTGCCAAATTGAGAGACATATTGCTTTGATTCAGTGGAGCAGGCGACGCAGCAAACGCGTGGGCTGAAATTAGGAGAAAAAGACCACAAACTGATTTAATGGAACGCAATCGCATGGGTTCATCCTGTATCGAAGTCGTTGAGCGAACAGGGATAATTTAGTTCACACACGATGACGCCAAGATTGCACGTTCATTACATTTTTTTCATGTTGCTCTAGCTATTTTCAGATTTTATATTTTATAAAAATTCATATTCCTATATTGTTATTCAAATAAATATATCAATTCTTTCAAAGAAGGCTTCCAAGAGGAATTTCCAACCTAAGCGAGCAACTCGCTAATCGCTGAATAAAAGCCAGAGATTTCTAATTTTTCAGTCGGTCTAATTAAAATTTCGAAGTGAATTACTAACGAATTTATGGCGAACTTCCGTGCTACACAAATCTATATCAGCTAACGGTGAGATTTTAAAATATGTGATGATATTTTCTAGCACTTAAAATTTTTTATATTTAACGTGCTTTAAATTAAATTTACGTATTATTTAAATTTTTTTAATTATTAAAATTAATTGAATATAATTAATTAATATAAAACAAGAAAAAATTAAAATATCCTTATTAGAAACATTATTTATTCTTCTTGGAAAAGAAATATAGCTTAATACAACTTGATTCATCAACCAACAGTCTTCCGGCCATAAAGGGTCGCAGCGTCAATCACGTTAGACTTGCTCCAGCATCATTTAAGCAGGGGGAAATGAGCGGCTTCCAACTGTTTCTGCCGCTGTTTGCTATCGGGAACTGCAGTCATAGGGTTGGTAAGGCATAAATGCTTGGCAGCGCTGGGCCGGCATATGACTTCACCCCTAGCTTTGCCCACTCAAAAACTTGGGAAACCTTCAAAAGAAAAGCTGCCAGCGCTTGTTTGGCCTTGTTTTCCAGTACTTTTCTATTCGAAAACAATATTTAACAAGCGCTGGCAGCTATCTTTTTAAATACACCGGCATCGTCTGTGCGGTCTATCTTTTGCCTGTGGCTTTACAGCAGCTCCAGCACCGTCTCTGGCGGGCGGCACAGCTTGGCGCCTTTGGGGGTCACCACAATCGGGCGGTTTAGCAGCACGGGGTGTTCAGCCACGGCCAGGATGATCTGCGCATCGCTCACTACGGGGTTGTCCAGTCCCAGTTCCTGGTAGAGCGCTTCTTTGGTACGCAGCAAATCACGCACGGGCGCGCCGATATGCGCCACCAGCTCTGAGAGTTCGGGCGCAGTCAGCGGTGTGGCAATGTAGTCCACGATGTTGGGTTCAATCCCACGGTCACGCAGGATTTGCAGGGCACCGCGCGAGTTGCTGCAGCGGTGGTTGTGAAAGATGGTGATGTCGCTCATGGCCCAAGTTTAGAGCCTGCGTGCACTCACTCGGTGGCAGCACGCGCCGCTTGGAAGCCACCCACACCCAAGGCCAGCCATGCCAGCATCAAGCAAGTGCCACCCCAAGGCACGAAGGGGCGAAAGGCTTCAACACCTGTGAAAGTGCGCAGATAAATCAGACCGGCAAACAACAGCACGCCCAGCGTAAACAGCCCCCCCGCCGCACACAGCCAACGGTTGCACCGGCCTTGGAGCGCCAGAATGCCCACGCCCAGCAGTGCCAGGGCATGAAATAGTTGCTGCTGCACGGCCATCTGCAACGTGGCGCGCGCGGCTTCACGCGCTACAGGGTCTGACACAAAGCCCAAACCATGCGAGGCGTAAGCTGCCATGCCCACCCCCGTTGCGCCAAACAACGCGGCCAAAGGAATCCACCATTTACGCATCACCCGAGCCCTCCCAGCGCTTGCTATGCGCATCCATTATCACGCCCTCCATTACGCACTTTGCAGGCTGCGGCGCATGTCACGCAAGGCGGTATCTATCATTTCTTCCACGGTAGGGTGGTAGTACGGCAGCTGCAGCATGCCCTCCACGGTTTCGCCCCGTTGTACGGCCCAGGCCAGTTGATGGGCCAGGTGCTCACCCCCTTCACACAGCAGGCTGGCACCCAGCAGGCGGCCCGTGCTGCGCTCGGCATACATGCGCAGCACATGGTGTGGCGCGTGCATGATTTTGGAGCGCCCACTGCCCTTGCCGGTCACGGTGCCGATCACTGCATCTGCGGCCAGGCGATCAAAGCGGGTGCCCACCTCGGCAATATCCGGGTCGCTGAACACAATCGACATGGGGGTGGTGCGGTGGCGCTCAGCAATGTGGGGCCAATCCCTATCACCCAGAGCACGCAAGGCTTGCTGCGCTGCCAGTGTGCCTTCGTGGCCTGCTTCATGCATCAGCGCAGGGCCGGGCGCGGAATCTCCCGCCAAAAACACCATGCTGCCAGCACAGCGCAAGCTGCCGGGCTGGGCTGCGTCCATAACTGGGCGCCATTGGTCATCCAGCTGCACACCAGCCAAAGCCATCTCCAGCCCCTGCAGGCGCGGCGCGCGCCCCAGCGCTGCCAGCAGGTACTGGGCCTGGTGCTCCAGCTTGCCAGCCTGCATCCGCACGCCGCCCTCCGCCCGGGTGACCGTGATCTGCTTTTCTCCGAGTGCCATGGGCAGTTGCTGCGCAAAATAGGTGCTGGCAGCCTGGGCCACTTCAGGGTCTGCCACTTTGGCAACCACGGCAGAGCGGCCTGCAGCGGCCACATCCACACCCAGGCGCTGCAAGGCCACACCCATCTCCAGGCCAATCGCGCCCAGTCCCATTACCGCTACGCTGCGGGGCAGCTCGGGCAGATAAAACAGCTCATCGGTGGTGATCAAGGCGTCGCCCAGCGCTGTTTGCAGGTCCGCAGGTTTGATCGCTGCAGAGCCTGTCGCCACGATAAACGCCCGGGCTTGCACGCGACGGCCATCGCTCAATGCCACGGTGTCTGGGTCTACGAAGCGGGCGCTGCCAGGCAGCAAGTCTTCGGCCGCAAGCTGGTGCACCTGGCGCACATTGCCTGCCACCAGTTCATCACGAATGGCCAGCGCCTGCGTCCACAACTGCTGGGGCGTGGTGTGGCCTGCAGGCAGCGCACTGCCTGGGGACAGCAGCGCTTGCAGCGTGCTCCAGCGTTTGGCGGCATGCAGCACGGCCTTGGACGGCATGCAGCCCACGCGGGCACATGTGGTGCCTAAAGGGCCATGATCGATCATGACCACCTTGGCTCCTGCCCGGCGTGCGGTGCTGAAGGCATGCATGCCCGCAGTGCCCGCACCGATGACGGCCACATCCGCGTGGATGGTGGAGCTGCTCATAAAGTCTCCTTGGTTGCTTGCGCCACTGCGGGCGCTGAGAACGTGGGTCCAGAGGGTCGCAGAGATCGGGGCAATGCGCCCACCAGCGCTGCGAAGGGGCAAGCTTACTTGGCCACTGTCAGCGGCAGTGGCACAACCGGCTGGGGCGCAGCTTGATGCACAGGTACTTGGCGCAAAGCCTGTACCTGGGCTTGCAGGTCTTGCGCCCAAGTGCGGCGATCACGGCCCTGGGATTTTTCTGGCGTGCCGTAGCGCACCACCGCCACCAGATGGGCGGTGCCAATCGTGCGCCACAAACTGCGCAGCATGGCTTCATCGGGGTAGGCCTCGCACGGCACCAGCGAGACTTGCCCGGTGCGGGCATCCATGAAGGTCAGGGCCACAGGCTGCACCGGCACGTCCGCATCGATTGCCGCTTGCAGCATATTGCCGTGAAACGGCAGCAGCTCGCGCCCTGTGCCCACGGTGCCTTCGGGGAACACCGCCAAAATATCGCCCTGCTCCAGCGCTTGCACCATGGCTTGCACGGTGCGCTGCGTGTCTCGGCGGGAGCTGCGCCGCACAAACAATGTACCTGCCGCACTGGCCAGGCGCCCCACCACAGGCCAACGGGCAATTTCTGCTTTGGAGACGAAGCGGCAATGCTGCGCGGCATGCAGCGTGGGAATATCGAGCCATGACTGGTGATTGGCCACCAGCAATACCGGCCCTTGCGTGACGGGCTGGCCTTCAATGCGCAATGCCACACCGGCTGCTTGCAAGAATTCACGGGCCCAGCGCTCAACCGCGCGCTGCTGGTTGGGGGCATCCAACTGGTGAAATTCACGGCGCGCCACACGCACGCCGTGCAATGCATGACGCAGCATCTGCGCAAAACGACCTATTGCACGCCAAGTTCCAGCCATCCGGCCCCTCCTCCTTACCTTGTTGCGACTACATCCCCCTCACAGCCCACTTAGCGCCGCCGGTTACTGGCGCTCAAAAGCGATATGGCCGTTGACCAGCGTCAGCTGCACCCGCGCGGGCAGCTCATAGCCATTGAATGGGGTGCTCTTGCCCTGGCTGACCAGCGCATCGGCAGCCACGGTCCAGGCAGCCTGCGGATTGACGACGCACAAGTCCGCCACACCACCTTCTACCAACTGACCCAGGCTGGCCTGCAAGGTTCCCAACGCACTGCCCAGCAAGCGCGCGGGGGCCGCAGTCACCACCTCCAGCGCACGCGCCAAAGGCACGTTGCTGTCTTGTGACCATTTCACGGCCAGCGACAGCAGCAACTCCACGCCCGTGGCACCGGGTTCCGCTTCGGCAAACGGCAGCACCTTGGCGTCGTCATCCACCGGGCAGTGGTCAGACACCAGCGCATCGATGGTGCCGTCGGCCAGTGCCGCAGACAGCGCATCGCGGTCACGCTGCTGGCGCAGCACAGGCACCAAGCGCGCACTGCTGTCGAAGTAGCCGATATCGTTTTCCGTCAGGTGCAGCGAGTTGATGGAAACGTCCGCCGTCACATTCAGGCCCTCGGCCTTGGCCTTGCGCACCAGCTCCACGCCGGCAGCACTGGACAGGCGGCACAGGTGCACGCGGGTTTGTGAGCCACGGATCAGCTCAAAAATCGTGTGCAAGGCAATGGTTTCTGCCGCCACCGACACACCCGCCAAGCCCATGCGCGTGGCCAGCGCGCCGCTGGCGGCCACGCCCTTGCCCAAGTCCTTGTCCTGCGGGCGCAGCCACACGGCATAGCCGAAGGTGTTGGCATACGCCAGCGCCCGGCTGAGCGTGGTGATGCTGGACAGGGGCGTGTCCGCCTGACCAAACGCCACACAGCCCGATTCGCTCAGTTCTGCCATTTCGGTCAGCACTTCGCCCTTCAAATCCTTGGTCAAAGCACCCATGGGGAACAGGCGCGACTGGTGCAGCTTCTTGGCGCGCAGCTTGAGCATTTCCACCAGGCCCTGCTCGTCCAGTACCGGGTCGGTATCGGGCAGGCACACCAGGCTGGTCACGCCACCGGCCACGCTGGCGGCCATTTCAGACTGCAGCATGCCTTCGTGCTCATGGCCTGGTTCGCGCAGGCGCACGGCCAGGTCCACCAAACCAGGCACCACCCACTGGCCAGACGCATCGACCACGCGGTCGGCCTCAAAGCCTGCGGGCGCTGGGCCAATCGCCACCACGCGGCCATCAGCCACCGCCACATCACACACTTGGTCGAAGCCGCGTGCAGGATCAATCACGCGGCCGTTTTGAATCAAGATTTTCATGGTTTCACACCAAATTGGCTGCTAGCGCTTATCCAGCAAGCGCTAGCAGCTATCAAAACAATTACGCCTCGTTACCGGCGACGATGGACATTACCGCCATACGCACAGCGATACCAAACGTCACTTGCGACAAGATCACCGCCTGCGGGCCATCCACCACGGCAGAGTCAATCTCCACGCCGCGGTTGATCGGGCCGGGGTGCATCACGATGGCATCGGGCTTGGCCAGCTCCAGGCGCTTTTCCGTCAGGCCAAAGCTCTTGAAATATTCCTGGCTCGAAGGCAGCAGCGCGCCGCTCATGCGCTCGTTCTGCAAGCGCAGCATGATGATGACGTCGCAGTCCTTGATGCCCTCTTCCAGGTTGTGGAACACGCGCACGCCCATGCTGGCCAAATCGGCAGGTACCAAGGTGCGGGGGCCCACCACGCGCACTTCGGCCGCGCCCAGGGTGGTCAGCGCATGGATGTCCGAGCGCGCCACGCGCGAGTGCAGCACGTCGCCCACAATCGCCACGCGCAGGTTGGAGAAATCTTTTTTGTAGTGACGGATGGTGTACATGTCCAGCAGCCCCTGCGTGGGGTGTGCGTGACGACCGTCACCGGCATTGACCACGTGCACGTGGGGTGCCACGTGCTGGGCGATCAGATACGGCGCGCCCGACTCACTGTGGCGCACCACAAAGATGTCGGCGGCCATGGCGCTCAGGTTGTCGATGGTGTCCAGCAGCGTCTCGCCTTTGCTGGCCGAGCTGCGCGCGATGTCCAGGTTGAACACGTCGGCAGACAGGCGCTTGGCCGCAATCTCAAACGTGGTGCGGGTGCGGGTGCTGTTTTCAAAGAACAGGTTGAACACGCTCTTGCCGCGCAGCAGGGGTACTTTTTTGACTTCGCGGTCGTTGACGCTGACGAAGTTGCTGGCCGTGTCCAGGATGTGAGTCAGGATGTCCTTGGACAGGCCTTCGGTGGACAGCAGGTGGATCAGCTCACCGTTCTTGTTCAGTTGGGGGTTGCGCTTGTACAGCACGTTATGCCTCTTTGACTTCAAATTGGAAGGTGCCGTCTTCTGTGCGCGCCAATGCCAGCGACTGGCTGGCGGGCAGCGCCACACGCGCGGCGGCAAATTCGGCGGCCACGGGCAGTTCACGGCCACCGCGGTCCACCAGCACGGCCAGGCGCACGCAACCTGGGCGGCCATAGTCGTACAACTCGTTGAGGATGGCGCGCACCGTGCGGCCGGTGTAGAGCACATCGTCCAGCACCAGGATGTCGGCGCCGTTCACATCAAAGTCCAGCTGGGTCTGCACGCTTTGCGCCATGCCGCGCTGGGCGAAATCGTCGCGGTGCAGGGCCGAGGACAGCACGCCGGGCTTGCCCTCCAGCCCCAAATCCTTGTGCAGGCGCTCGGCCAGCCAGGCACCGCCCGAGGCCACACCGGCCAGTTGCGTGTCGGGGCCCATCAGGCTGCGCACACCGCGCAGCAGTTCCTTGTACAAGGCTTCGGCGTCCAGCACCAAAGAACCAGCGGAAAGACTCATGGAAGACTCCTCAAAAATTGCTCCAAGATGATGCAGGCCGATGCAGCATCGGCATCTTTGGCACCACCAGCCAAAGCCTCGGTGGTGCTGTAGCGCTCATCCACTTCATACACGGGCAGGTTGAAGCGGCCGCGCAACTGGCGGCCAAACTTCAGCGCACGTACGGTGTTTTCATGCGGCGCGCCGTCGGGGTGATAAGGCACGCCAATCACCAGCGCCTGCGGCTGCCATTCCTTGATCAGTTGCTCAACCGCTGCAAAGCGCGCATCCGCGCCCTCTGCCTTGATGGTGGGCAGCGGGCTGGCACCACCAAAGACACGGTTGCCCGAGGCGCAACCCGTGCGCTTGGTGCCAAAGTCAAAGGCCAGGAACTGCTGAATGTGCGCAGGAAAATCCACGGCCTGCGCAGCAGCATTGCTGGGCCGTGTGGACGAAGTGTCGGAATTCATGCGTGTCCTGCTTCGGGCGACAGCATCCAGGGCTGCAGCCCCAGCAAGCCCATGGCTTTGTTGTAGCGCTCTTCCACGGGCGTGTCGAAGATGACTTGGGGGTCGGCATTCACGGTCAGCCAAGCGTTTTCACCCAGCTCGGACTCCAGCTGCCCCTCGCCCCAGGAGGCATAGCCCAGCGTCACCACCACACGGCGTGGGCCTGCGCCATGGGCAATCGCTTCCAGCACGTCTTTGGAGGTGGTCATCTCCAGGCCGCCGGGAATGGTCAGTGTCGAGGCGTAGGCGGACTCATCCTCCTTGGCACCTTCGATGATGATGGGGTCGTGCAGCACAAAGCCACGGTCGGTTTGCACGGGGCCTCCGCGCAAGACCATATCTGCTTGCAGGTCTTCGCGCCCCAGGGGCAGATCGATCTTGCTCAGCAGGGATTGCAGGCTCAGCGTGGAGGGCTTGTTGATGATCAGCCCGAGCGCGCCGCGCTCGTTGTGCTCACACAAATACACCACGCTGCGGGAAAAGGACTCATCCTCCAGACCAGGCATGGCGATCAGGAAGTGGTGCGTCAAATTGATAGGCGCAGATTCAGCGGGCATAACTGCATATTTTAGCGACGAACCACGGCCACGCTCACACTCCCGCATTTGCCCCTGAGGGACAGCCGCATACCCTGGCAACACACAAAAAGAGAGCTGCTGGCGCTTGTTAAACATGGATTTCAGCATGATTCATATCTGAAAACCAATCAAAACAAGCGCAAGCAGCTCTCTTTTTTAATACGGCAGCGCCTTAATCGTCGCTGGAGGCTCCTGCTGCAGACAGCGCTGCCGCAATCGGTGCCGCACCAGACGCCGCAGGCAAGGGCTTGCCAAGCGCATAGTGGTGCACCAGTCCCATGAGCTCTTCGTCCGAATAGGGCTTACCCAGGTAATGGTTGGCCCCCAGCTCCATCGCATGGTCACGGTGTTTTTGCGCAATGCGCGAGGTGATCATGATGATGGGGAGCTGTTGCAGCGCTGGCTGTGCACGGATATTGCGCAGCAAGTCAAAGCCATCCATGCGTGGCATTTCAATGTCCGACAGCACCACACATGGCACCTCGCCCTGCAGCTTCTCCAGCGCCTGCAGGCCATCGGCAGCCGTCACCACCCGGTAGCCTTCACGCTGCAACAAGCGCTGCGAAACACGGCGCACGGTGATGGAGTCATCCACCACCATCACCAGAGGCACCTGGCTGGCAGCCACCAGGCCGGAGACGGGCTCCTGCGGCTGCGCTGCGCGCTGCAGCTGCTTGGCCGTTGGCTCGTCCAGCAGCGCAGGCAAGCCTTCGCCCAACTGGCGAATTTTGTCGCCATACACGGCCGTCAACGCCACGGGGTTGTAAATCAGCACCACCGCACCCGATGCCAGCACCGACATACCCGTCAGCCCCGGCAAGCGCGACATTTGCGGCCCCAAGTTCTTGACCACCACTTCCTGGTGCCCCAGCACTTCGTCCACGTGCAGTGCAATGCGCTGCGATGCGCTGCGGAAAATAATCACCGGGCGGGTTTTGCCTACACCCACATCCACACTGCGCGGCGACTGGCTCCACACCGCACCGGCCCAGTAAAACGGTATGCGCTCATCGCCATCCACCAGCACACCGCTGTGGTACGCAGCTTCCAGCTCCGGCAGGTGCACCCGGCGCACCATCTCCACCAAACTGGCGGGCACGCCCACCGCAAAGTCTCCTGCCCGCAGCATGACAACCTGTGTCACCGCGGTGGTCAAAGGCAACACCAGGCGGAAGGCCGAACCCTTGCCTGGTTCTGTCTCGGTTTCAATACGGCCGCCCAAGGCCTGCACTTCCGAGCGCACCACGTCCATGCCGATGCCGCGACCGGAAACACCGGTCAGTTGCTGGGCCGTGGTGAAGCCGGGCATGAACACCAGTTGCGCGGCGCGCGCCGCATCCACGGCCTCCTCGGGCGTAATCAGGCCCTGCTCCAGCGCTTTTTGGCGAATGCGCGCCACATCCAGACCTGCACCGTCATCCTGGAAGGTCACGGCCACATCATTGCCTGCTTGCTGCACCTGGATGCTGATGGTTCCCGTCGCAGACTTGCCCGCTTGCTGACGCTGTGCGGGCTGCTCAATGCCGTGGTCCACGCAGTTGCGCAGCAAGTGTTCAAACGCAGGCACCATGCGCTCGAGCACGCCACGGTCCATTTCAATCGTGCCGCCGGACAAATCCAGCTTGACCTGTTTGCCCGTGTCTTTGGCCGTCAAGCGCACCACGGCATACAGACGCTCGGCAATCGAATCAAACTCCACCATGCGTGTGCGCAGCAAATCCCGCTGCAGATCACGTGCCTGGCGGCCCTGGGCAATCAAGTCGTCTTCCGCACCGGCCACGTCGCGCTGCAAATTGCGCTGCACGGTGGCAACGTCATTCACCGACTCCGCCATCATCCGTGTGAGCTCCTGCACACGTGTGAAGCGGTCGAACTCGAGCGGGTCAAAGTCGGCCCCGGCCTCTTTGGACAGTTGCATGCGCGACTGCATTTGCGACTCGGCCTGCACTTCAATATCGCGCAGTTGCTGGCGCAGCTTGTCCAGGTTCGCAGACAAATCGTTCAACGACGATTTGATGCCACCCACCCGCTCATCCAGACGCGAGCGGGCAATCATGACCTCCCCCGCCTCGTTGATCAGGCGGTCCAGCAGTTGCGAACGCACACGCACTGTTGGTTGCGTGTGGTGGCGCACCGCTGCTGCCAGTGCGGGCTGGTAGACGCCCGACAGGGCTGCCGGAGCCAAGCTGGGCACGGGGTTGGACGACGGGGCAAAGGTAGCGGGGTTGTCGCTGTGCGGCACAGCAGCAGGTGCGGCGTCCGCCGCAGGCGATGTTGGCGCCGCTGCAGGTTCCACCTTGAGGGGATCGCTGTCCGCCTCGCCCAACGCACGCAGTACGTTGAAATCGGCCTCAATGGCATCCAAGCGCACAAACAAGGGCTCAATCTGCTCTGTGGTGACGGTATCAACGTCCAGCGCTTCGAGTGCCGACTCCAGACGGTGCGCCATTTCGCCCATGCGCATGGCACCCGCCAAACGTGCACTGCCCTTGAGTGTGTGCAGCGCTCGCAGCAAGGTGCTGCGCGCCTCCAGACGCGTGGGATGCGCCCCCCATTCGCGCATGGCAGCCCCCAGCGTAGGCAGCAGCTCCATGGCTTCTTCTTCGAAGATGGGGAACAAGTCAGGATCAATGACATCGATGGCGTCGATGTCATCGTCACCAGCATCCTCCAGATCCACGGCACGGGCCATCGCTGCATCCACCGCAGCCATAGCCTCCAGCCCCGCTGAGGCTTGCGCATCGGACTGCACGCTGGCTGCGGGCTCTACGGCACTGGCACCCGCCTCGGCATCCAAGATCCGCTGCAGCGCCTCCACCACCTCGGAAGATACCGTGGGCAAGAACCCCGCAGCAAACTGGTGCAGCACCCCACGAATTTCTTCGGCAGCACGGACGAAACATGCAACCTGATCTTTATCACCTTGGCGCTGGCTTGCCACATGCTGCAAAGCATGCTCCAGCTTGCGCGCCAGGTCTGACAGTGCGGCAAAACCGACGGTGGCAGAACTGCCCGCCAAGGAATGCGCCCAGGCCCCCACCATGTCGGGCTGGGCTTCATCCAGGTTTTCTTGCCATGCCGTCAGCGCATCGAGCAAACGGTACGACCATGCCTCTGCTTCGCCCAAATAGACATTGAACAAAGGCAAGGAAATGGACAAGTCGCCCACTTGCTTCATGCCCGAAGACAGCTCTTGCGCCTCTTGTGCAGAGACCCCGGCTTGGGGCACAACCGGCACTGGCTCTGCCACTTCCTCAGGCGGCGCCTGTGCTGGCTCTGGCTGCACAAGCAGCTCTTCTTGCACATTCGCTGGAACCATGGCCACCGGCGCCTGAGGCTCACTGTCTGCGGGCGGCAAAATGGGGGCCGAAATGCCATCCCCCGCTGTTTGCAACAGCGCATCAAATTCCTCAAAGCTGATTTCTTCTGCTTGCGGCACATCGGCTGCAGCGGCTTGCGACCACAGTGCGGCGTCTTGAGATGCCTGCTGGTCCGTGCTGGCAAGCTCCTCCAACTCGAGGGATAAGCCCGCATCTTCCGCGGCCGGCGCTACGGGCAACACGGCTTCGGCTTCGGCTTCGGCTTCGGCTTCGGCTTCGGCTTCGGCTTCGGCTTCGGCTTCGGCAGGATGCTGCGCTGGCTGCGCCACCTCCTGGGGTATCGGTGCATCATCAGCAAGCGGCGACGCCAATGTCAATGTCTCTGCCGCCGATAGCTGTGCCTCATCCAACACCGCCACAGGCTCAGCGATGGCTGATGCAGCCAAGCCTTGCACCGCCGACATATCCAGAGCAATCCAGCGCTCATCCAGGCGCATGGCATCGGCACTGGCACGGAAAGGCGTGGATTGCCACTGGTGTGCTGCATCGGCTTCAATCGCATTCACCCATGCTTCAAAACCATTCAAGGCATCGAGTGACAGGGTCTGCATGGCAGCGGGCATGGCTTTTTGCTCCGCCAGCCATGCGTTGAGCATTTGCTCCATCGCCCAGCCCGCTTGACCAAATTCCTCTAAGCCCACCATGCGGGAGCTGCCTTTGAGCGTGTGAAATGCTCTGCGCAACACTGTTTGCTCGGCAAGATTGGCGGGCTCTTGCGCCAAGGCCTGCAAAGCGGCCCGGCCGTTGCTGATCACTTCCCGCGCTTCTTCCAGGAAGATTTGCAGCAGTTCGCTGTCCGTATCTTCGGGAGCGACCTGCAGCGGCGCCTCCTGAGACGCAACAGGCCACGGTGACGCCGCAGGTGCAGGCGCTACCGGTAGCTCGCGCTCCTCAAGTTGGGGCGCAGGCTGCGGCTCGGCCATCGTCTCTGAGGGCACTGGCACAGATAACGGCGCAGGCGTTGCGGGTGCTTGCGGTCTTTGCAAAATCACAGGTTGCGCAATTTGCTCCACGCGCGCCTGCACCACGTCTTGTACCGGCTTTTGCTCCACGCTGTCGCTGGCACGTACGCGCACGCGCCCCATCAGCAGTTTGAGCTCTCCAGCCTCTTCGTCAAACTCATACAGCTTGCGCGCCATATTGCGCTGGTAGCTGAGCATGTCGATCAAAAAACCCAACGCGCCCAGGCTATTGCCCATTTTTTCAAACAGCACACGCTGTTCGTCCTCGGGCACCGCCTCTTGCTGCAAACGCTCTACGTTCTGGCGCATACGCACCATGGCCAGCGATGCTTGATCGAGCCCCAGCACCGAGAGCACACCCCGCATTTGCGCCAAATGCACACTCACAGCCCCCAGCATCGAGCGGTCACCGGGGTTGCGGAAATACTGATCCAACAGCTTTTCAGCCTCAGCCAGCGTGCCTCGAAGTTCCCCAACGACACTGCCCATGGTTTGCTGATCGCTCACCTGGCGGTACAACTGCTCCATCCAAGGCTCTAAAGGCTGGGTCGTCTCGCCTGCCAGCACCGCGGTCAAGCGTTGCGCCAGCGTGGCACCGTGGGAGGCCATGGCTTCATCGGCCAAATCCAAAGAAGCAAACGCAGCCTGCAAGTACAACACCGACGTCGCAACTTCCATGGCCACTTCTGCCGAAGGAGGCTGCCCGCGTGTGGCCACCGCATGCATCACCTGCATCAATGCCTTGGCCAGATTCTGGCTGTCGGGGTGCAACTTGCTCAGTGAATCCGCCACCAGGCTGAATTGATCCACGGCGGGTTTGATTTTTTGTACATCCCCCCCCGCCAAAGCAGACCACAACTCAGTGGCTGAGGCGATGCGTTTGCGGGCTTGTGCCAGCAACGCAGGATCAAAACGCCCAAAGCGCGGCTGTTCATAGTTGACCGCATGATGGCGCTGCAGGCCAAATGTGTCGTACACCGCACGCCATACAGACGCAGCGTGTGCAGCCTCGGGGCTCGACGCGGCTTGCGCACAGAAAAACAGCATGTCTTGCAGCAAGCGTTCTGGCGCCACAGGATCGCCCTTGGCCAAAGCCACCGACACCATCAGCACACGGGAGGCAACGCGCTTGGTGTAGATGTCCGCCTTGAGCAACCCATGGGCCATCGCATCAAAATGGGCTGCGGCAACCTTCCAGAAAATGCGCATGGCGGACTCTGCCTGCGCTTGGGCAAAGCCGATACACACGTCACGCATGCGCGCGCTGGCAGCAGCAACCTCTTGCCCTTTGACGATCTGCAGCACCGCAGCATCTAACACTTTGCGCTGCTCTGGGCCATAGTCCAGAGGGGCTACCGAGTGAGGCAACTGCGGATCTCGGAGTCTGCGCTCAATCGGCCACAAATCCGCAGGATGTACCTTGCCCTGATTGCCATACAGCGCCTGCACGTCGCGGTACTGCGGAAACAAAGCCACCGAGGAAATTTGCTTGCCTGCCAAGATGGCATCCAGAAACTCCAGCAAAGCAAAACTGGCTGTCTCCAGCGTCTGCGCCACCGCTTCTGTGCAGTCGGCAGGATTTTGCACATAGTGCTGCAAAGCCGTTTCCATGGCGCGCAGCAGCAGTGCGGGTTGCGGCATGCCCACCATTTCCAGCGCACCACTGGACTGGTGCAGCTGTTGTTTGGCCGTGCGCAAAGGGCTGCTGTCCAATGCCCCCAGATCGGAATGACTCGCCTCTTGCGCTTCGCGCACAAACCGGCGGGTGGCTTTCACGGCTGCGTCCAATGATTTGCGCAACTCCTCCAGCACCCATGCCAATGGGCCTAAATCTTGTTCCCCATGGGAGACATGTCCCGTTGGAGCAGTGACTTCAGTGGGTGACATCGTCCATCCTTGGCATGTTTCAGCCGAAATCCTTGGTGCAATCGAAAGTCAGAAACTCAACCAATCTTGAATCGGGAAACCGATTGACGCAGCTCTTCCGCCATATGCGCCAAGTCACGCACCTGCTCTGCCGTAGTGCGCGTGCTATCGCCCGTTTGCTCCGTCACTGCAAAAATGTGCTGAATATTGCCAGCCACATCATTGGCCAATGTTGCTTCACTCTGGGCGGTGTGTGAAATCTGCTCAATCAGCTCAGCCAGCCTGCGCGAGACGCTATCAATTTCAGTCAAAGCAGTACCTGCTGAGTCCGACAGGCGCGCCCCTTCCACCACGCCCTGGGTGGAACGCTCCATCGCCGCGACCGCATCTTGGGTGTCGGTCTGAATGGTTTTCACCAAGGCAGAGATCTGGCGCGTTGCATCGGCGGAACGTTCCGCCAAACGCTGCACTTCTTCTGCCACCACCGAGAAGCCACGCCCGGCTTCACCGGCCGAGGCCGCTTGGATGGCGGCGTTGAGCGCCAAGACGTTGGTTTGCTCGGTAATGTCGGAAATCAGTTCGGTAATTTCGCCAATTTCTTGCGAGGACTCACCCAGGCGTTTGATGCGCTTGGAAGTCTCCTGAATCTGGTCACGAATGGCATTCATACCACCAATCGTGTTTTGCACGGCATGCTGACCTTGTTCAGCCGCCTGCAGCGACTGGCGGGCCACCGCTGCCGATTCCTGGGCCTGGCTGGACACCGTATTGATGCGCGCAGCCATCTCCAGAATCGACTGACCCGTTTCACGAATTTCGCGCAATTGTTCCGCCGAAGTCGCAAGCAACTCGGACGAAGTGCTGTCCACCTGCGCAGTCGTCTGCGCCACACGCTGCGCCGTGTTCTGCACACTGCCCACCAGCAAACGAAGCTCTTCCACCGTGTAGTTCACCGAGTCAGCAATCGCCCCCGTGATGTCTTCCGTCACCGTGGCTTCCTGGGTCAAGTCCCCTTCCGCCACGTTTTGCAACTCGTTCATCAGTCGCAAAATCGCTGCCTGGTTCGCATCATTGACACGCTTGGCTTCTTGCTCTTGGTGACGCGCATCACGTTGCTGCTGCTCCGCCAACGCTTGGCGCTGGCGGCTGTCGAGCAGCTGCACGCGCGAAATACCGACACCGCAAGCCACGACGAACAGACCCAGAATCACCAAAATCGCCATCTGGCCTGCCGAGATACCGGCCTGCTCCGACAGCTTTTGCTGCAAGTTTTCCAACTGGGTGCGCAAGGGTTCGCTGTCGGCAATGATGGAGTTCTGCGCTTCACGCGCCGCAACCAGCCCTTGCAGGTTGCTCAAAATCGATGCTGCTTGCGCGCGGGTTTGCTCATACTCCTCCAGCATGGCCAGCAGTTGATCGCGCACCTGCGGGTCACGCGCGGCAGGCAAGCGCAGGTCTGAGCTCCCTTTGAGCAAGCCATCGGCCAGCTCTTTGAAAGAGTTCAAGTCACGCCCCAGCAAGAACACGGCTTCCGGGCTGACACCATCAATCGTTTGAAACTCATTGGCTGATTTACCAATACGCTGCGTCAGCATCAAAAGCTGGCTAGAGGCCGCAATTTCAGGGGCAGATGCCGCAGATTGCAGCTTGCTGTTGGCCACTGCTTCAGCCAGCTCCAGCAAGCTAGATGACTGACGATTGATAGCACGCAGCGCATCACCAGCCTGGGTTAGCACTGCTTTTTGTGCCAAAACTGCCTGGGCATTTTTTTCAGCCCGCTGCGCCAAGGTGCTTACCGAGCCCAAATCCTGCTCCAAAGCAGCATCCACGCTTTGCACCCCCAGCTCGGCATCCCCTTGGGTCAAGGCGCGGACATTGCGCCCCAGCACCGACGCGCTGTCTTTGAGTTCTGTAAACGCCTGGTCCTTACCCAGCAGGGCCTGCGTCACCGACTTGGCCAAACGCTGCGACTGCATCAGTGATTGGCCTGTCGCCGCCAACTGTTTGGCTGAGCGGTCCGCTTGCTGGAGCACCCAGCCCGCCACCAACGCCAACAGCACCACCCCCAAAGCCAGCATGGTCAACAAACGACGCTGGTGGGTGGCTGCAGGCGCGGGGCCCATCAGCGGCACATCGATGGTGCCTTGCTCTACCAGCAAGTCATCCATCAAACCGGTATCTTGCACGCTTTGCAGCGTATCGGCCGTCAGCGTTTGCTGGGTGGCATCGTCTGCGCCGACCACCTCCACCCCCTCATCTTTATCGCTGTTTTTACGACGAAAAATGCTGCTGATCTGCTGGACTAAAGACATGCTCAACCTCGAAGAATCAAAACGATCAGATGCGAATACTTAGAAAGTCTGGGGATTGCACCAATTGGTGCAACTGCAAAACTTGCCAACTCCCACCTGCACTATCGGTATAACTGGCAGCAACGATACCCGCCGAGGCTTGGGGCGCATCCTGCGCTGGCTCAATGGCTGTGGAGATAAAGTCATCGGCGCCACGCAAACCCAACAACCTGTCCACCACCAAGGCCACATTCACCTGGAGTGCAGGGTTGACCACCAGCAAGCTCACTTCCTGCAAAGACTGCTCGGTGCGTTCGATGGGGTGGCCCAAGTACGTACCCAGATCCACCACGCCGACCAAACTGCCCCGCAAATTGGCAACGCCCCAAAACCATGTGTTGGTATAGGGCACGCGCAGCACACCAGGCCAAGAGAAGATTTCACCCGCTTGCTCCAGCGGCAGTAAGTAGTTATGCCCAGCCACCTGCACTGCCAGCCAGCTCGCACCTTGAGAGGTATTGGTGCGCGCCGCCTGCAGGCGGTCGGCCAAGCGAGTCTGCAGTTCACGCAGCGCTTGTCGATTTGCCATAGCAGTTCAACTCAGGCGCTTTGCAGCGCCGCGATCTTGGCTTGCAATTCGGTGGGGTTGACCGGTTTGGTGATGTAGTCGCTGGCGCCTTGGCGCAGCCCCCACACACGGTCCGTTTCTTGGTTCTTGCTGGTGCACATGATGATGGGCAGCCCTGCATATTTCGGGTCGCGGGCAATCGCACGTGTGAGCTGAAAGCCGTTTTGCCCAGGCATCACCACATCCATCAAGATGAGATCAGGCTTTTCTTCGCCCAGTCGGGCCAATGCTTCTTGGGCATTCTCCGCCGTGCGCACTTGATAGCCCTGTTTTTGCAGCAAATCCGTCAAAAACATCAACTCCGTTTTTGAGTCATCCACCACCAGTACTTTTTGAATGGTCATGCCCCTCTCCTCTCTTGGTCTTTAAATCAAATCGCTGCAGACGGCACCTTGCCAAACTGCTGGACAGCCTGCAGCAATTGGTCTTTGGTAAATGGCTTGGTCAGGTACTCTTGACAGCCCACCATGCGTCCTCGCGCTTTGTCAAAGACACCGTCTTTGGACGAGAGCATGACAATGGGGGTATCAGAAAAATGTGCGTTGCGTTTGATGATGGCGCAAGTCTGATAGCCATCCAGCTTCGGCATCAGAATGTCGCAGAAGATGAGCTGCGGCTGAAAGTCATTCACTTTCGCCAAGGCATCAAAGCCATCTTCGGCCAGCAGCACTTCATGGCCGCCTTGCTTCAGAAAAATTTCAGCACTACGTCGAATGGTGTTGCTGTCATCCACCACCAACACTTTGAAAGATGCTCCGGCTGTACTCAATTTGAACCGCCCCTTGGGTTGTGAAAAATCCCCCGACAGGGCTGTTGAGCACCTGTCTCCCTCTTAAATTTCGACCATTTCAAAGTCTGCTTTGCCGACCGCACATTCCGGGCATGTCCAGTCTTGCGGCACATCTTCCCAGCGGGTCCCTGCTGGAATGCCGTGTTCGGGGTCGCCCACCGCTTCGTCATACATCCAGCCACAAATCAAACACATCCAAGTTTTAGGGTCAGTCACAGCTTAAAGTCGCTTCCAATAGAATGCAATGATTGTATCTAGGCACCTACCACCCCCTCTTGACAGAGAGGCGGTCATTGGGACAACGCATGGCATTTCAGCCCCCAGCAGTTCCAACTGCAAAAATCCCCCCCGACAACACCGAAACCGTGCTCGCACAGCCAATGTGCGTGATGTGTTTCAACGCTTGTGACCCCAGTGGCGCAGGCGGCTTGGCTGCGGACATCACCACCATCGCTTCCGTCGGTGGCCACCCTGTGGCAGTGGTCACGGGCGTCGTGGTGCGCGACACCAGCCATGTGTTTTCGCACACGGCCCTCGACGACGAATTGATCACCGACCAAGCCCGCACCGTACTGGAAGACATTCCCGTGCGCGCCATCAAGGTCGGCTTTGCAGGCAGCCCCGCCAACCTGGCGGCGATTGCCGAGCTGTCCAGTGACTACCCCGACATTCCTATCGTCAGTTACATGCCCGACCTGTCCTGGTGGCAAGGCGATGGGCTGGAAGAGTATCTGGATGCCTTCCAGGCTCTTGTCATGCCTCAAACCTCGGTGTTGGTTGGCAACCACGGAACGCTCAGCCGCTGGCTGCTGCCAGACTGGTCACAAAGCCGCCCGCCCAGCGCCCGGGACATCGCCAAGGCCGCCGAGGCCCTGGATGTGCCCTTTGTGCTGGTCACCGGCATCCCTTTGCCCGAGCAACACATCGACAACGTACTGGCTTCCACCGAAACCGTCATTGGCAGCAGCAAGTTCGAGCTGTTCGATGGCAGCTTTCTCGGTGCGGGCGACACCCTCTCTGCGGCGCTGACGGCGTTGCTCGCTGCGGGCAACGATTTGGGTGCGGCAGCCCAAGAGGCGCTGGAGTATCTGGACCGCAGCCTGGGCAGTGGTTTCAGACCGGGCATGGGTCAACTCATACCCGACCGGATGTTCTGGGCGCAGCCCGAAGAAGGTGCTGACGCGACGGAAAGCGGCGAAGATACCGCGCAAACACTGCCTGAACTCCCCTCCGCCGAGGGGACCCCTCCGCCCCTTGAGGGCTTTGTGATGCCTTCTCATGACACCAAACACTGACCTGAATCAACCATTGTTCGAGCGCGCCAAAGGCGTGATTCCTGGCGGCGTGAACTCGCCCGTGCGTGCTTTCAACGCTGTGGGCGGCACGCCTCGTTTCGTCAAACGCGCCCAAGGCCCTTATTTCTGGGATGCGAACGATCAGCAATTTGTGGACTACATCGGCTCCTGGGGGCCGATGATTCTGGGACACGGCCACCCCGAGGTACTGCAAGCCGTGCAAGCCGCCGTGCTGGAAGGCTTTAGCTTTGGCGCGCCCACCGAACGCGAAGTCATGCTGGCCGAAAAAATCCGTGAACTGGTGCCGTCCATGGAAATGGTGCGCATGGTCTCCTCCGGCACCGAAGCGGGCATGAGCGCCCTGCGCCTGGCGCGCGGCTACACCGGCCGCAACAAGATCATCAAGTTCAACGGCTGCTACCACGGCCATGCCGACTCCCTGCTGGTCAAAGCAGGTTCGGGGCTGGCCACCTTTGGCTCGTCTTCCTCGGCGGGTGTACCTGCCGATGTGGTCAAAGACACCATCGTGCTGGAGTACAACGATGTCGCCCAACTGGAAGAAGCTTTCGCCAAAATCGGCAGCGAAGTTGCCTGCGTGATCCTGGAGCCGATCGCCGGCAACATGAACTTTGTGCGCGCTTCCGTTGAATTTACCCGCCGCATCCGTGAGCTGACGCAAGAGCACGGCGCGCTGATGATCTACGACGAGGTGATGACGGGCTTTCGCGTCGCTCTGGGCTGCGCGCAAAGCATTTACGCCCAGCAGATCAAGGGCTTTGCGCCCGACCTGACCGTGCTGGGCAAGGTCATTGGCGGCGGCATGCCCATGGCCGCGTTCGGCGGCCGACGCGCCATCATGGAAAAACTCTCGCCCCTGGGCCCGGTCTACCAGGCTGGCACGCTGTCGGGCAACCCGATTGCCACGGCCTGCGGCCTCAAGACGCTGGAGCTGATCAGCCAGCCGGGCTTCCACGCGGACCTGCACCTCAAGACCGGCCACCTGATGCAGGGGCTCAAAGCCGAAGCCGATGCGGCCGACGTTCCCTTTAGCATCGACTGGCAAGGCGGCCTGTTCGGTTTTTACCTGCTGCCCGAGCTGCCCAGCACTTACCACGCGGTAATGAAGACCGACGGCGCGCTGTTCAACAAGTTCTACCACGGCATGCTGGAGCGCGGCCACTACTTTGCCCCGGCGCTGTACGAGGCCGGCTTTGTGAGCAGCGCCCACACCGAGGAAGACATTGCGCGCACGGTAGACGCGGCGCGTGAGGTGTTTAAGACGCTGTAAGCCGTTTTTCAACGCTTTTGACCCAGCCCCGCACGCTGCAAAGCTGCGGGGCTTTGTCATGGCGGCCACTTAGCGCGGCAGTTGAAAATTTTGCTGCATCGCCTCCACCGCCGCCCGCGTGACGCACTCGGGGGCATGGTCGTTCACCATGCCCATCGATTGCATGAAGGCATAAGCCGTGGTGGGGCCAACAAACTTCCACCCCCGCTGTTTGAGCGCTTTGGCCAAGGCCTGGGACTGCTCGGTGTGCGCCTGCAGCACCGTGCCATCGCTGGGCGTGGTGGGCATATAGCGCCAAAAGAAAGCGGCCAGCGAGCCTTCTTGCGCCACCATCTCCACCGCGCGGGCGGCGTTGTGGATCACGGCTTCAATCTTGCCGCGGTGGCGCACAATCCCCGCGTCTTGCAGCAAGCGCTGCACATCGGCTGCGCCAAACTGGGCCACTTGGTGAAAGTCAAACTGCGCAAATGCCGCGCGAAAGTGTTCCCGTTTGACCAAGATGGTGTACCAACTCAGGCCGGACTGGAAAGCCTCCAGGCTGATCTTTTCAAACAGCCTCCGGTCATCCGCCACCGGAAAGCCCCACTCATGGTCGTGGTAGTGGATATAGCGGTCGGTGGCCAAGCACCATTGGCAACGGGGCTGGCCGTCAGGCCCGGCAGCAGTGGGAATCATGCAAACACTCCTTGGCCACCACTGTAAAACAAACACCCATGAAAAAACCCGGTGCGATTGAGCGGCACCGGGTTTAAAAATTAATAGCTGCTAGCGCTTCAATATCAAGCGATTCAGATACTTTTTATATTGAAACCTATGATTTACTTGCGCAAGCAGCTCCTTTTTTATGGAGCTTGGCGGCGATCTTGCTGCGCCACACGCGAGTGGTGCATGCCGTAGCAGACATAAATCACCACCCCCAGTGCCATCCAGCCTACAAAGCGCACCCAGGTCAAAGTGGTCAGGTTCAGCATCAAGTACACGCACAGCACGGCAGACAGCACCGGCAGCACGCCCCCCAACGGCACGCGGTAGCCGCCGGCGCCGGGATTCTTTTTGCGCAGCACCAGCACGCCCAGGCTGACCAGCACAAAGGCCGACAAGGTGCCGATGTTGATCATCTCTTCGAGCAGCTCCACCTTGGTAAAGCCCGCCAAAACCGCCACCACCACGCCCACCGCAATTTGCAAGCGCATGGGGGTTTTGCGCGTGGCCGACGTCACGCCCCAGCTGCGTGGCAGCAGGCCATCACGGCACAGCGCCAGCAGCACGCGGGAGCTGCCCATCAGCAGCACCATGACCACTGTCGTCATCCCCACCAGCACCCCCATCGCAATGATTTGCGCAGCCCAGTCAGCCCCCACCGCCACGAATGCGGTGGCCAGCGAGGGGTTCTCGGCCTTGGCCAACTCGGTATAGGGCACCATGCCGGTCAGCGCCAGCGTGACCAGAATGTAGAGCACCGTCACCAAAGCCAGGCCGCCCAAAATACCGCGCGGCAAGGTGCGCTGCGGGTCTTTCACTTCTTCAGCCGAAGTGGCCACGATGTCAAAGCCCAAAAAGGCAAAGAACACCAGCGATGCGCCGGAGATCACCCCCAGCCAGCCGTACTGGCTGGGCGCTGCACCAAACAGCCACGCCAGCATGGGCTGCCCCCAGACATCGCCCGTCACGCCATGGCCCACCACCGGCGGCTGCGACGGCGGAATGAAGGGTGAGAAATTGTCCGTGTTCATGTAGGTAAAGCCCACCACAATCACAAACAGCGTGATGGCAATTTTGATGAGCGTAAACACATTGTTCACCTGGGCCGACACCTGCGTGCCCACCATCAGCAGCACGGTAAACACCGCCACCACCAAAAACGGCCCCCAGTACATGGTCAGCCCGCCCAACTGTACGGTGGAAGGGATATCCAGGCCCGCCGTCGCAAACACCGTGCTCAGGTAAATGCCCCAGTACTTGGCAATCACGGCGGCGGCGGAAATCATCTCTAGCAGCAAATTCCAGCCAATGATCCACGCCAGCCCCTCACCCAGCGTCAGGTAGGTATAGGTGTAGGCGCTGCCAGTAACCGGTACTTTGGAGGCAAACTCGGCATAACACATGATGGCCAGCGCACACGTGAACGCCGCAATCACAAACGAGAAGATCACGGCGGGGCCCGCAAACGTGCCTGCGGCGCGTGCGCCCACCGAAAAAATACCCGCCCCCACGGCCACGGCCAGACCCATGATGATCAAGTCGAAAGTGCCCAAGGTGCGCTTGAGCTGGCGCCCGGGCTCATCGGCATCCGCCAATGCCTGCGCGACGCTTTTGGTTCGTAACCACTGCATGCCAAACCTTTGTGTGGCCGCTGCGCTGCACTCCACGTGCTTCGCGCTGGCAGCCATATCGTTTCAAAAGCACGATCCTAGGGATTACCCAAACCCTTTACACCAAGCATGCACTTACACCCTCTTGCACGCTTGTTTTGTGCGCGCCCTGCTGCACATCGGCGCCAAGCCCGGTAGCACCGCACACCTGGCAAAAATCATGCATACATACAGCATATCGCACAGCTATATTGCAAACAACAAGATTTATACGCAAAAAAAGCCCGAAGTGCCAGAGGCAACTTCGGGCTGTGTCTGCGCGCGGCCAGCCGCGTGGGACAGGTCTATTCCCCGGTTTTGGGTGGAATGGCCAAAATCCAGTCCGCCATGCCTTCGGCTTGCTCCTGCGTCACTTGGGGGTGGCGCGGCATGATGGTGTTGCCCCACACGCCCACACTGCCCTCGCGAATCTTGCGCGCAATATAGGCTGTGGCATCGTTTTGTCCCCGGTATTTATCCGCCACCTGCAAAAAGCTGGGGCCAACAAACTTGCGGTCAATGCCGTGGCAACGCATGCAGTCGCTGCCATCCATATAGGCCTGGCCTTGGGCCAGCGCAGGGCGTTGCTGCACCATCTCCTGCATACGCTGAGCGGTGCTTTGATCTGCAGGCGTGCCGATGTACAGGCGCACGCCCAAGTTCAGCAAACCCAACACCACTGCCACCATGCCGATGATGATGAGCCAGCCCAGCCACTTGGGGCGTTGCATGGGCTCGTCGTCGTAATCCCGCATGAAAAAATCCTTTCGCCAAAAAGCAAAACGGCACGGGGCCGAAACCACATGCCGAGTGTGCGATGCCTTCACCAACCACTGGGCAGCAAAGGACTTATCAGACAGTGCAGTTCGCGCAGCCCATCGCAGATGGGCGATTGAGGCGAGGCGTCAATCCCGAAGACAGTAGCAGCGCTACAGCGAGGGATTGCAACGAAGCATCAAGCGTGAAATGCACTGTCCGCCAAATTAGTGGCGGAAGTGGCGCACGCCAGTAAACACCATCGCCACGCCACGCTCGTTGGCCGCATCGATCACTTCCTGGTCACGCATGGAGCCGCCGGGCTGTGCCACGCAGGTCGCACCGGCGTCCACCACCACATCCAGACCATCGCGGAAGGGGAAGAACGCATCCGACGCCACCACGGTGTTTTGCAGCGACAGCTTGGCGGCTTCGGCCTTGATGGAGGCAATGCGTGCCGAGTCCAGGCGCGACATCTGGCCTGCGCCCACACCCATGGTCATGCCGTTCTTGCAGAACACGATGGCGTTGGACTTGACGAACTTGGCCACCTTCCACGCGAACAGCAGGTCTTGCAGCTCTTCTGGGGTGGGTTGCTTGATGGTCACCACCTTCAGCTCTTGCAGCTTCAACTCGTGGTTGTCGGCCGATTGCAGCAGCAGGCCCGAGCCCACGCGCTTGGTTTCCAGCGCGTTGCGCACGTCGCCATAGTTGGCAGGCAGCGCAATCTTCATCAAGCGCACGTTGACCTTGGCCTTGAAAATTTCCAGCGCTTCGGCGGTGAAGTCCGGAGCCATCAGCACTTCGACGAACTGCTTGGACACGGCTTCGGCAGCCGCCTTGTCCACCGGGCGGTTGAAGGCGATGATGCCGCCAAATGCGCTGGTAGGGTCGGTCTGGAAGGCCTTGGAATAGGCTTCAAAAGGTGTAGCACCCACGGCCACGCCGCAGGGGTTGGCGTGCTTGATGATCACGCAGGCGGGCACTTCAAAGCTCTTGACGCATTCCCACGCGGCATCGGCGTCGGCAATGTTGTTGTAGCTCAGTTCCTTGCCCTGCAGCTGCACGCCCGTGGCCAGCGAACCGGCAGCAGGTGCCAGGTCGCGGTACCAGGCGGCTTGCTGGTGGCTGTTTTCACCGTAGCGCAGATCTTGCACCTTCACGTACTGCTCATTGAACTGGCCGGGGAACTCGGCGCGGGCGGGCACGTACGCTTCGCTCAGCTTGTCTTCTTCAAAAGTCACGGAAGACAGGTAGTTGCTGATCGCACCGTCGTACTGGCTGATGCGGTTAAACGCAGCCACCGACAGGCTAAAACGCAGCTTGTCGCTGAGCTTGCCGTTGGCCTTGAGTTCGGCCAGCACCGCTTCGTACTGGTCCGCAGCGGTGATCACGCCCACGTCTTTCCAGTTCTTGGCGGCAGAGCGCACCATGGCGGGGCCACCAATGTCGATGTTCTCGATCGCGTCCGCCAGTGTGCAACCGGCCTTGGCCACGGTCGCTTCGAAGGGGTAGAGGTTCACCACCAGCAGGTCGATGGTCTCAATGCCGTGTTCCTTCAGCGCTGCCATGTGCTCGGGAAAGTCGCGGCGGGCCAGCAGACCACCGTGGACCTTGGGGTGCAGGGTCTTGACGCGGCCGTCCAGCATTTCAGGGAACTGGGTGACTTCGGCGACTTCGGTCACGGGCAGGCCCTGGTCGGCCAGCAACTTGGCCGTGCCGCCAGTCGACAGCAGTTGCACGCCCATGGCGTGCAGGGCTTGTGCAAATTCAACGATGCCGGTCTTGTCCGAGACGGAGAGCAGTGCTTTCATGGTGCAACTCAATAATGATGAAATCTTTGCTCAGCGCTTATGCAGCAAGCGCTGACAGCTATTAAATAAGGTGTCTCTGGCGCTTTTTAGAGCATGCCATGCTCTAAGAGCTTTTTGCGCAGCGTGTTGCGGTTCAGCCCCAGCCATTGCGCAGCGCGCGACTGGTTATTGTCTGACTGCTGCATCACCACGTCGAGCAGCGGCTTTTCCACCAGACGCAGCAACATGTCATACATATTGCTGGGTGTCTCGCCGCCCAAATCGCGGAAATACATCTCCAGATTTGCGCGCACGCATTCCTCAACACTCAGGTTGTCATTTGCTTGGGTGCTCATGCAGCCAATTCCTCAATTTCTTGCTCGGTGGCTGCCACAGAAGGCTGTGGCAAGCGCTCCATCTGCTGGCCCAGCTGCTCCAAATAGTCAGCTACGGCCTGCCACTGCACCTGGCAGTCGTCGATGGTGTTGATACGTTGTCGAAAGTCTTCCCCACCTGGCAAAGCACGCAAATACCATGCAATGTGCTTGCGCGCACTGCGCACGCCGGTCAGCTCGCCATACAGGCTGTAGTGGTCTTGCAAATGCTCCAGCAGCAGGCTGCGCAGCTCACTCACCAGCGGTGGCGGCAGGTGTTCGCCCGTGGCCAGAAAGTGACCGATTTCGCGAAAAATCCAGGGGCGACCCTGCGCAGCGCGGCCCACCATCACCGCATCGGCGCCGGTATAGGCCAGCACATCACGGGCTTTTCCCGGGCTGGTGATGTCGCCATTGGCCACCACCGGCACGCGCACGGCCTGCTTGACAGCGGCAATGGTGTCGTACTCGGCAAAGCCTTTGTAGCCCTGCGCGCGGGTGCGGCCATGCACGGTCAGCATTTGAATGCCCACGCCTTCAAACTGCCGGGCCAGCGCCACAGCGTTTTTGTGGTCATCACTCCAGCCCGTGCGCATCTTCAGGGTGACCGGCACGTTGAACGGGCGCGCGGCCTCCACCACGGCCTGGGCAATTTCCACGGCCAAAGGCTCGTTTTGCATCAGCGCGGAACCGGCCCACTTGTTGCACACCTTTTTGGCCGGGCAGCCCATGTTGATGTCAATGATTTGCGCGCCGCGCTCGATGTTGTAGACCGCTGCCTCGGCCATCATGTCGGCGTCGGTGCCGGCGATCTGCACCGAGATCGGCCCCGGTTCACCGGCATGGTTGGCGCGGCGGCTGGTCTTGAGGCTGTTCCACAAGTCTTTGCGCGATGTCACCATCTCGCTGACCGCATAGCCTGCCCCCAGTGCCTTGCACAGCTGGCGAAACGGCCGGTCCGTCACACCCGCCATGGGGGCAACAAACAGGTTATTCGTCAGCGTATGCTGACCAATGCGTAGCGCAGTCATGGGGGCAAAACCAGGGGGGCAAAAGGTGGAGGGAAAGAAAGTCGGCTATTGTATCTGCCCAAAAAATGAGCACCCCTGCGCGCTACAAAGACACTAGCAAAGAATCAGGTAAATCACCCCTCGCTTGCGCCACCCGCCTTATTTTCTGGAGGGCGCTGGCACAAACGCCCACCAGTGCCCAGGCACTGCCTGCCAGCCACGCCCTAGCATCACCGCTGCCAGCCAGCCCCGGTTGAATTGCACATCGGGGGCCACATCGGGCTCCTGGGCCGCCACCTCCTCGGGCAAACCCAGGTGCACATCGCCCATATCCACCTCTTCGCCGTCGGCCAAGGGGCCACGCACAAAATGGGCGGCTGTTTCGCTGTCTACCACCCTCACACGCACATCCAGCACCTGCTGCAGCGTACCCGGATGGGTGCGTACATAGGGGCACGCCTGCAACACCAGCTGCATACCCTGCGACTGCACCAGCACCTTCACCATCTGCATGGCATGCCGCGTTCTGGCATGTTCCAGCAAAGCGGCACATTCCGTGGCGATAAACCGCTCTTGCTCC
Organism: Comamonas jiangduensis; assembly: GCF_030162955.1. Classification (NCBI taxonomy): domain Bacteria; kingdom Pseudomonadati; phylum Pseudomonadota; class Betaproteobacteria; order Burkholderiales; family Comamonadaceae; genus Comamonas; species Comamonas jiangduensis. The sequence continues at coordinate 30,752 of NZ_JARXOV010000013.1, read as the reverse complement.
ACCGTCGGCCAGCTGGTGTCTTTGGCGCTGGCACTGCAGGCCAGCAACACCAACGCAGCCCCAAGCCCTGCGCCGACTGGCTGCTGCACACACTTCTTCACTGCAAATGCGATATTCATACCCCCAGCTTAGGCTAAGCCTCTGTCTGGTGACAACTGGCATGCCCCTAAACTCGCCACATGGAAGCTTGGTTTCAAGAAATTTTGCACTGGCTGGCGCTGCCACAATTTGGCCTGAGCACCTTGTTCATGGTGGCGCTGGTGTCGGCCACGTTGCTGCCCATGGGTTCTGAGCCTGCAGTGGTGGGATTGCTGCACTTGAACCCCGAGCTGTTTTGGCCCGCTATCTTTGCGGCCACGGCTGGCAACACGCTGGGAGGGGCGATCAGTTGGTGGATGGGCCTGGGCGCCAACAAAGCCTGGAACATCGCGCGCCAGCGCCGCCGTGCGGGCTTGCCCCTGGAGGCGGGCAAAAAACCACCGCGCACCCTCTCCCGCCACGAGCGGCGCGCACGCATTTGGCTGCGCAAATGGGGAGCGAAAACCTGTCTGCTGAGCTGGCTGCCGATTGTGGGCGACCCGCTGTGTGCAGTCGCGGGGTGGCTGAAGCTTCCGTTTTGGCCCTGCGTGTTCTATATGGCGATTGGCAAGTTTTTTCGCTATCTGGTGATGACCATCGCCATCCTGTGGGCCTTGCCTATTTGAGGCAAGCAACCGTCTGCACCGCCAAGCATTGCGCATCTTTTATGGCTCTAACGCTGATCTATCCAGCGCTTTAAGCTCTTATTTTTTTCATCCATATATTTATGCGCCCCGTGCCAAAGGCAGTTTGCTGCCCGCCGTGGCCCGCTCTTGCAGCACATCACTGCGAAAGCGAAACAGCTTGGCCGGACGGCCTGCAGCGCCCGCCGTCATGGCGCCGGTTTCTTCCACCAGCTCCTGCTGTTCCATCAGACGACGGAAATTTTGCTTGTGCAAGCCACGGCCAGCCAAGGCTTCCACCGTTTGCTGCAACTGCAGCAAAGTGAATTCGGGCGGCATCAGCTCAAACACCACGGGGCGGTATTTGATCTTGGCGCGCAGCCGCGCAATGCCGGTGGCCAAAATGCGGCGGTGGTCGTGCTGCATGGCCCGCCCCGGTAGCTGGGCGCGCGCTGCAATCCCCCGGCGCGTCGCCTCTTGCACCAAACCCGCTTCAAACAGCAGCTCATAGCGCTGCAGCACCAAGTCTTCGTTCCAGACTTGGTCGGTCAAACCAAAATTAATAGCTACCCGTGCTTGCCTGGACTGCCTCAACGCCTTGTTGGGCGCTTCATTCACCCACGCTTGCAGCGGCGGCACAATCTGCTGCGCCAAGACCGCAGGCGCGCCGTCGCGCCAGTCTTCCCACGGGAAATAGCTGTACCAGTCTTGCCAGCTGGTATCCCCCAGAGGGGCTTGCTCTGGCTCTCGCGTCAGCCCCAAATAGCTGATGGACAGCACATGGGCCGCTTCTTCGCGCTCGCGGTCGGCGAAGGTGTAGAGCTGCTCTACATAGCCCAGGCTGTGCTGGGTCTGACTCTCCACCCAGCTGCGCAGCCCCGCTTGCAGCGAGCGGTGCAGCATCTGGAAGGGCCCGGCAGGCAAGGCCTGGCCACCACGGGTGGTGAGCACCCGGGGCTGTCCCAAGCTGACAGCGGCCAACACCGCCACCAGCTCGGCATGCAAGGCTTGCGCAGGAGCCTCGACCAATTTAGACGTTAAACAAGAAGTAAGAATCCAAGCATTTGTTTTTATTCATAAATTCCCCAGATAAATTACAGTCGTACCCGGACCTATACCCGGAAAAAAAACAATGCTTGAACTTCTTTGCCAATTCGAAAAAAACATCGTGTCAAGCAACGCTATGAGGGCACTATCGTACTTTGAATCGCACTCTGTTCTTAGATAGTTCTCTGCTCCTCAGAGCTTTTGGAGGACAGGTGCCACATGCACCCGGCAGATGGCGCTAGCTGCAGCAACACAATTTGACACAGCCTCCGCCAAATATGAAAGCCAAGTGATTGATTTCACTTGGCTTTTTTGTTTTTCGACATCGCCGGCATGCCATCTGGTATGCCATTTAGCATTGGCTTTGGTTAGATTTCTTTGGAAAGAGCTTGAGTAGTCATTTCACATGGATCACCTTTTCGCCATCTGAGATGTGCTATACGACTTCCACCCCAGCTCCGCACCGTTTACCGACATGACAGAAGAAGAAAAAAAAGAAAAAGAAAAAGAAGCTGCACGCATAGCCATTAACCCAAGAGGCGTGCTCATAGCTTTAGCTATGTACGACAACCCAGGTTCACTACAAGGCAAGTTGAAAGCGATCTGGATGCTTGCTGCCGACCTAGCCCGTAAAGCTGAAACGAATCACAGCAAGAAGCTATGCAACCTTTGGATGCAAAAATACAACCCGTCATTGCAGCTTCAGCTCAAGGCAAAGCAAGTCCTAGCTTGTGCTCCACTTCACTCGGATCCGCTCGCAATGGTCTACATAGATTTGCTTGCTACTGTTCGAAACATAGAAACAAAAGAAAAATCCAGTCGTGCTGGTGGTGTCAAACGTTCAGCCCTTTCATCAGACGTGGATGAGGCTACGTACATCAATACCCTCTTGCTCCCTAAGAACATAAGCAACAGGTGTTTCTTGGATCAAGTCGTGCCCCACTTCTTTGCATTGCAATTGCATTGCTACCGCATGCATCCCATGCTGGAGTTTCCGCAGACTGTCCCTGAAGACCCCATCATTCGACAGGCTAGAGCCGCCAAAGGCGGTGGTGCCAAAGCTATCGGGGAAGACTTGCTCAAAGAAAAATTCTCAGAATTTCTCGAATCCCAGAGGGAGCAACGCTTCCAGAGCAAAAAAGCCTTTTTTCGAAGGCTCGAAGATGAGCTGGCCGCGATTTTGGATGATTACCAAGCACATCAACTGCACAAGCCGCATCCCAAGACAAAAAGGAAAGTGACTTACGGTCATGATTTGGTAGCTGATAGCTTGGAACGAAAATTTCGAGAGTGGCAAAAAAGTGACCCTGTGTTTGAGAAAAGGTTTCTTGCACTGCTCGACAAAAAGGAAGAAACCACCGAAAGCTCTTAGACCTTCGGAGGCTGCAACTGCTGTCAATGAACATAAGGCTTCAGCCTCGTTAGAAAGTCCGCCATCTTCTTGGCTGACCCTAGTGCATTTGGCAACATGCCCGGCACAAAGTTCGGCGTAATGTTCAAGATCAACTGCTTGCGCGTTCCTGGCACAGCAGGCACCAGTTTGTTCTCAAGGAACAGTTGATCAATCGCAAGATCCAAGTCAGCAGCCTTTCGCAAGTTGGCAGGACCTTTGCGGAGCAAATCCACCCTCATGAATGCCCCTTGACCATTCACCCTACACTTTCGCAGCAGGTAAGCATACAGTTCATTGCCCAAGCGGATCTGCAAAGCATCTTCTGAAGGTGCCCCAAACCCCATTAATGCCTGATCAAGATGCCAATCCACCAAGGTCCAGGCTGATTGCATGCAGTCCAACCTAATCTCCTCTTTTGGATCTGTAAACCATTGCAAGACTGCAGCAATACGCAAAGCATGCTCACCAGCACGCTGAACAAATGGATCCATACCTATCCAGGTCTCGTCAGCACTAGGCAAAGCTTTCCAAGCACTGCTCTCTTGTGACCACAGATGCTCCGCCTCGGAAGACAAACGAATCTGGCGCCTTTGCCCACCGGTCTCCAAAATGTCACGGTAGTCATCCATCAACTCTCTCACTCGATCGTGAAATGGATGCAGGTTGGGATTGAGTTTTTGCCTGGCGCCTAAGCTATGGCCGTAGTAGTCAAGTGAGTCTGTCGCATACGACAGCAACATTCTTGGCATAAAACCAGAAGGCACTAGTATCGGACCTTGCTTGCCTTTGCGTAGGCCCTCAAAAACAGCATCCTGGATCGTCATACAAAAGGTGGTTCGCGTATCACGTACCTGGATGATCTCGTGCTTTCGTATGAAGCGTAGATCATCACCGTCGAACTTCTTGCATAGCCGCAGCAGGTCTAAATGCTCAGCCAGTAATCCACCTTCATCCAGAACCAGGGCTATGGCCTTAGCTCCACAACCAAAGAGAGTGACAAGTCCAGCCTCCGAAGCATCATCTATACGGTAGGGGTGCCCCTTACTTGCAACAAAACCATCCTTGGGAGAAATACTCCCAACGCATTTAGCCTCAAACTCTCGAAACCCATGGTAGGCGTAGTTAGTAGTCGCTGTTTTACCAAGCCCTGATCCAGCTACAACTGTCGTGTAAAGGCTAGCAGGCATCAGTCTGTGCATTGGTGTATTGATATCCAATGAACCATGAACAGCGGCAGACATCGCTGACAACACGATCGGCCCTACCAAAGCCTCTTTTGTTTGCAACGTATCTGTTATACACCGAGCAAAGTCACTGCCGATGCCCTGTAAGCAATGTAATGGATAGGGACGCAGAATCATCCTTTGTACTCCTGCCAGCCCATTTCCATGCTTAACTCTTGCAGCGGACGCCTTACCTCCAGTGCATCAAAATGGTGCATCTGCTTACTGCGCTTAGGACCTCTTTTAGATTTCTGAGTCTTCTTGAGTTTTGTCCCTCCAAAGGTACGCATGTTCCCAGGAGTTCTAAGTTTGCCCAAATAATCAATCTTAGAAAGATAATCTGCATATCCACCAAGAATTCGGCCCAGTAGTGGATCTCTGTAATCGATTACTCGCAATATGGCATCTTCATGCCTTTGATGACTACTAAGGTTGTGTGTATAGAAATCATCTTTTTCAAAGCACTCATTCCATTTATCCGCAATTCTTCGAGGAACGTTAATTCGATCTTGATGTTTTGATCCATTCAAACCAATAAACCAATGAATGTGCAATCCCTTAATGGGAGCACATTCTATTTTCCAGAAGAAAAAAATCAGTTCTTTGCCAAACATCTTTCTAAGAATTTTCAACATTTCATCGCGCATTGCACTGACTCTTTTAAATCTTATTTCATAGTCTTCTTTTGAAGAGAACTTACCACGCCTGTCTGGAACTCTGTATCTGTACCCAGAATCCAAACGACATAATAAAATTTTTGAAGTATTACAAACCCCTTGTTTAGCAACATTTATAATTTGTCGACTTACCTCTGTTGCATTCTTTCGGTAAGAATGAACCTTCTCCCTATTTCCTTTAAGCATCCAAAGTTTACGTAGATAGGCAGACAGATCGTTAATAGCCTGTTGTATTATTTTTTTATCTTCATCAGATTGAATTCTGTAGACACTAGGCTCAATTCCAAATATCAAATTAAAAACATCAACATTGCTTTTCTGCAGAGCAAGTAACCACTCCTTTACCCTGTTAACAACGATTTCATAAATCGGACTTCTCTTCGTATAGAAGTCCGGTGCTGCATCGTCATCACCACTCATCATTAAGCTCACTTCAGAAATACAGGTGAAAAAAGCATCTTGGTAAAATGTTAGTTCATACCTATACTTTGTTTTTTTCCTAGCTAAGTTAAAAGGAAAAAAATGTGGTACTCTACCAATCCACTCTGCAAGTGTTTCAATTGCCTTGAACAACTGGTAGTTTGTAGTTTCAGTTTTACACTCACCCAAATTATCAAGTTGATGCTCACTGTTAATAAGGACATCAACCAACTCTGATCTTTGCAATCCTTCATTATTATTAGTTTTCATGGTAACCATATACTCTTATATACTTAGTTACTAAGTACCCAATTAAAATCGATGAGAAATAAAGCAATATTCCATAGAAATACTCCAATTACGCTTGGAGATTTCTGCTATTTATCTCTATTTCTCATATCAACAATTTATAAAATATTTAGTACCCCATAATCAGACACTTGCTTTGCCTTCTTGCAAGTACTCGATGTAGGCGCAGATGTCCGCCATCAGCCAACCAACAGCCTTTGCCCCCAGCCGTATCGGCTTTGGAAATTTGGGGTCGTGATACTTCGACTTGGGGTTCAAGCGCAGATACACGGTGGATCGCGATAGCCCCAAGTGCTCCAGCAGCTGTGCCAGCCGAACAATCCTGCGCAGGTCGATGAAAGATGGCGTCACCTCCTTAGAGACGGCAACTTCACAGGCCAGACCTTTGCCCTGGCCATTAGCAGGCTTGGTTGGCCTACAACCCTGAGCAGCGTGGGTGGAGTGGATCTCGAAATTTGGCTTCTTGAATGTCTGTTGCATGTCGGCTTGCGTGTGTTGTTTGAACATGCGTCGATTGGACAAAATTTGCTCTTTTTGGACGACGTAGCTGCTTGTCGCCAGCAAATTTCAAAAACAAGCATGTCTCTTGACAAATCAAATAAACTTTGATCCAAGAATTCTCATCAATGATGTGCCTAAAAACGAGGCAAAACTGCTCATTTTCTGTGGTGTGCGAACGTGCGAACCCCGCATACATTTAGTTCCATACAGAGGGGAAATCATGCTCATGCCATGCTTGCGAAGCTAAGCTGTTTCGCACGCTAAATCTTTAGAACTCGTTGAGCCACGCGCTCCTAGTGACCTTGCGCGAACACCCTTAGTGCAGCTCCACATGCACATCTGATGCGTTCAAACAAAGAATCAGCACACCCGCGAACATTCCATTCCAAAAAATTTCAAACACATATCACCGACCTGAGCAGACATCGGTCTGCCCTCCCAGGGATTGGTGATGATGCCTGCCGTCTTGGCTGGTGCGCTCTAACTCCTGGCTTCTTGTTTTTTCACCAAGGAGCTTTGATGCATCTTTCTTCCCTCCCAAACGTCTGTCCTCTCTGCCTTAGCAAACAGGTGATCTCCCGTAACTGGGGACGCAAAGCTGGTGGTGCTATTGGATGTGCAGCTGGTGCTGCGTGCGGCTTTTACGGCAGCCTACGTGGCGCGCAAATTGGGATTGCTTCAGGAATGCTTGCTGGTCCAGGTGGTTCTGCCATAGGAGGTATTGCTGGCGCTGTACTTGGTGCACTAGCTGGCACAGCAGTGGGTTGCGAAATTGGAACCAACGTAGGTAAGCAGCTGGATGAACGCATGCTGGACAACTATGAGTGCTTGGATTGCGGTCATGCCTTCAGCAGCCCACATCGACCTAACAGCGACTACCTCCCTCAGTAAGTCATCAGTCTTCCCTCTTTTTTACATCCCGCTTTCTATTTTCAAAAGGAGCATTCGCATGGCACACCTCGTGGAAACCATGGCCTATACCGGCCAAACTCCCTGGCACGAACTGGGCAACGCCCTCCCAGCCAAACAAAGCATTGATGTCTGGGCACAAACGGCAGGCATGGACTGGAGCATTCAGGAAACACCTGTGCGCTACATGGCCTCTGACAGCAGTTCCGGCTTATCCGGTTTGTACGCAGAGCCCAAGGAGTTCCCAGAGCAAAAGGTGCTTTATCGCAGTGACACACAAGCTCCGCTATCCGTAGTGGGCAGTCGCTACAACGTGGTGCAACCCCGTGAGGTACTGGAGTTCTACCGTGACCTGACCGAAGTGGCCGGGTACGAGCTGGAGACAGCCGGGGTGCTCAAGGCCGGACGTAAGTTCTGGGCTTTGGCCCGTACTGGTAAGTCTGTCGCCTTGAAGGGCAACGATGTAGTCAACGGCTATTTGCTCTTGGCTACGTCGTGCGATGGTTCTCTGGCTACCGTGGCTATGCCAACCACAGTGCGCGTGGTGTGCAACAACACACTCACGATTGCCCTGCGAGATGGCGTTGGCTCTGTCAAGGTTCCCCACAGCACTACGTTCGACGCACAGGCCGTTAAACGCCAACTCGGTATTGCAGTCGGTCAGTGGGACAGTTTCATGTACCGCATGAAAACCTTGGCCGAGCGCAAGGTCAAAACCCATGAGGCGATGAACTACTTTCTCAAGGTGATCTGCAATACGGAAAGCCACTCTGACTTGTCAGTCGGCTTGACCAATGAGCGCGCTTTGAAGAAGGTACAGATGCTTTATGAGGGCCATGGTCGAGGTGCAGAGATGCATGCAGCGAAAGACACTGCTTGGGGCTTGCTGTGCTCTGTGACCGAGTTCGTTGACCATGAAAAACAAGCACGAAGCCAAGACAACCGCTTGGACAGTGCTTGGTTCGGCCAGGGAGCAGCGATTAAGCAGCGTGCCTTGGATCATGCTTTGCAACTGGTGGCCTGAGCATGCTCGCTGGTTTGCTTCTTTGGCCTCATTGGCTGTTTCCGCTAGGTTTCCCTATCTACGTTCCACCCCCACGAACCGCCTTCTGAGGCGGTTTTTTTATGCCCGCAATTTTTGCGGGCCAAGGAGATTTGTATGTCTGTTTATTTGTTGAGCAATGCCAATTTGGATGTCCGTGAAACACCAGTGGAGCACCCTAACCGCCCTCGCAAGGGCGCCGCTTTGCGCCTAGTATCGACCAAGGACATGGCACGTGATGATTGGCTGGAAGTGCGTCGCACGGGTATTGGCAGCTCCGATGCGGCAACAGCCGTAGGTTTGAATCCCTACCAGTCCCAGCTGGAGTTGTGGATGCAAAAGACGGGCAAGGCCGACCTGCTGCCTGCTATTGATCCCAACGATGACACCAGCCCCATGTTCTGGGGCACGTTGCTGGAGCCCATCGTGGCAGCCCACTACACCAAGCGCACAGGCAACAAGGTACGGCGTGTGAATGCTGTGCTGCAACACCCCAAACATCCCTGGATGCTGGCCAATGTCGACCGAGAGGTAATGGGATCTTCTGAGGTACAGATTTTGGAATGCAAAACGGCTGGCATTCATGGTGCACGCCTTTGGAAGGATGGCGTGCCTGAGTACGTCCAGTTGCAGGTGATGCACCAGTTGGCGGTGACGGGTCACAAAGCCGCAGATGTGGCCGTGCTCATTGGGGGGCAGGAGTTGCGCATCTTCCGCATCGAGCGTGATGAGGCATTGATTGCCCGTCTGATCGAGATGGAACATGCATTCTGGCAGCTGGTGGAAAGCAACACACCGCCTTCTGGAGATGGTTCTGACAGTGCAGAAAAAGCGCTGCGTTGTCTCTATCCCAACAGCGCCGGTGAAGACGTGGATATGAGCGATGACCCAGAACTCAATGCTACGTTTGAAGCACTGTTGCTAGCCCGTGATCAGCTCGATGCCGCCCAGAAGAAGGAGGCACGCCTGCGCCAAGCCATTCAGATCCATATGGGAGAAGCAGGTAAAGCGACCTTCGCCGCAGGCTATGTGACCTGGAAGCGCAGCAAAGATGCACAGGTGTTCAACACCGCGCAATTCATCAAAGACCATCCCAACATGGCCAAAGCGTACCTGAGTAGCCGCCCAGGCTCTCGGCGGTTTTGCGTCAGCCCAGTATGAAGGAGAAGGATGAGCATTTCTGGATGGTCCACCCACAACTTCAGGCTCCCCGCGGCTGATGCCACCGGGAGCTTTCTTTTTTTGGAGCAAAACATGATCAAAGGTTTGATGATCACCCCACCTGTGATTGGCCGTGTTTCGATAGGTAAGGTGGTTGAAAAGAACGGTAAGCGTCTGCCTGAAAAAGACGATGAGTTCACGATTACGACTCAGGTCCAGCAGCGCGGCCAGTGGGTGCTGCATCCTCTGGATGAGGCTTTACGCCAAACCCAGGCACACGGCGGCATAAAGGAAGGCGCCCAGCCTTCCGATGCAGAGGGAGAGGCACGGCTGGCCAAGCGCACACTCAAAGACAAGATGGGCGTACCTTCTGATACTGTGGAAGCACAGAGCCCAGCGCGGCGCAAGCTGCGCAGCATTCCGGTACGCGTTCTGTTCAATGATCCGGATCTGAATCTGCGGGCGGACTACTGCATGTTTGATCGAACCACAGCGCGCCCGATCTGCGTGGGCAATGGAGAAACATGCAAGCGTGTGACAGACCAAGGACTCGAAGAGCAAGCATGCCCTGGTCCAGATGTCTGCCGCTTTGGAATGAGTCAGTGCAAGCCCTATGGACGGCTCAACGTGAGCATTGGAGACAGCGACGAACTGGGTAGCTTTGTGTTTCGCACAACGGGCTTTAACAGCATTCGTACCTTGGCTGCACGCCTGCAGTACTTCGCTGCGGTCTCTGGTGGTCACCTGGCCTGTATGCCGCTGGAGCTCAAGCTGCGAGGCAAGTCCACCACGCAGTCCCACCGCTCTGCCATCTACTACGCGGACTTGGTGGTACGTTCGGGGATCTCTTTGAACGAAGCGATCAGCCAAGCCCGCACGATGGCAGCTGAGCGCTTGGCGGCTGGATTTGATCAGTCGGCTTTGGACGCAACAGCGCGACTAGGCTTTGCCAATGGCAGCTTTGAAGATGCGCCTGACGAGGCGGCAGAGATCGTAGAGGAGTTTTATCCCCTGCCGCCAAAAGAGTCTGATAGCGATTAACTGCACGACACTCTTAAACCTAGCTCCACATTAGTGGGGCTAGGTCGAGATGTGGATTTTTTCAGAATGTTTCATAGGGCAAAAATGAGGAAGTCCGGCATGGATGCTGCGCAAAAAAGAGTGTTATGCAGTACAGCGTTATTTCAGCGACAGCACCCAAGCAGCTAGCTTTTGGGCGTCTGCTTCGCTCACATGGGCGTTGGCTGGCATAGGAACTGGGCCCCATACTTGGCTACTACCTTTGCGGATCTTTGTGACTAGGTAAGCCTCAGATGCTTTGCTGTTGCCGTATTTGCTCGCGATGTCTTTGTAGGCGGGGCCAACAATCTTTTTGTCTATACCGTGGCAGGCCATGCATGCTTTGGAGGCTGCCAGTGCTTGGTCTGCCCACACAGGAGAAGTAAACAGAACGCAGGTAGTGGCAGCAGCCCAGATAAGTTTGGGGTTCATGGACGACTCTAGAATAAAAAACGTTGAGAGACGCAGGGCGTGCACATGCTAAACGCAAATTGCCGTGCGAGCGCAGCAGGGGCGTAGGGCAGCCGTGCGGTGGGGCCGTACAGCAGGTATTAGTCGTGGTTTAGTGGTTCCGAACCATGCAACCGCCGCAGGCTAACATGGTGGGCGGGGATGGTGCGTGCTCAGGTCAAGGTGGCATGTATCGCGCAGCAATGCCGATATGCGCAGCCTTGAATGGCGAAACCCTGTGGTTTCAGTGCTGTGTAGGGGGCGCGTTGGAGCACCGAAAATTTACTGCTCTATGCATTTCAGTTTCCATCAATTCAAACGTATTCGTCAGTATTCACTCAGGCGCAAACACTTTTCCTTGAACTGAAGCCAATACGGTCTTGAAGCTAATCAACCCCACTGCAGAACTCACAACTGCTAAAAGTATCCAGCCTAGTCCGGTATAGAAGGCTTGGTGACTGCGAGCGCCCATCTCAAAGGTGGCAATCGTCAGAGCGGCAAGTGGAAACGTGTAAGCCCAAGCAGAGATGAAAAATGGCAGCCGAAAAAAGCTGATCGCTCGGCTGGAAAGCAGCAGGGTCAGAAACAGGGCCGTGAAGTACAGCACACGGGCAAAGCCATCAAGCCGGTCAATGAGTCCAACATAAGCCAGAAATCCGACAGCAGGTGGTGCAATCAGGATGAATAGTGTGGGAGTGAGGCGCGCAGGCAGGGGCTCGTGGAAGAACAGCCGGTACAGCACAATGGTCATCAGCACCAACCAAAATACCAACCCTATGCTAAAGAAGAACCAGCTGACATCTAATGGTGCAAACCGTACTCCTGCAATCGGGACGATGATATTACCGACCACCGGAATGAACCATGCTGGGTTGGCATGCTGGATGGTGTAGTGTGGCTGGTGGATCCAACTGCCCATCACCGCCAGCGTGAAGGCCAGGTGAAGGGCAGCAGCGAAGCCCCACATCCAGAACGCAGCAGCCGGTGCGTCCTGCGCCCAGGCAATCGACAGCAGCAGTAGGCCAATCGACATAGCCGGGAAGAAATTCATCCGCACCGAGTGGGCCCAGTCCACCTTCACCGCCTGGGTATGTCGCAGGAGCTTGGCGCCGTACAGGGCCAGCAGGAACGCATACAGCCCGCTGGCCATCCAGCGCAGCACCCAGGCCACCTCCAGCGGAGCGCCAGCGACATGGTGGGCCTTGGTCCAGGCAATAGCGAGGCCGGCCATGCCCATCACGGAGGCAAACAAAGCCACAGGGACATGTGCAAGTCGCTCGTGTGGGGTGTTGGCAGACGGGTTCATGCGCTCTCCTCCAGGGCCAGGCCCAGGGGATAGGGTCCGCGGATGGGCAGTTGGGACACGATGTCCTGCAACGCGGTCTGCAGCATTTCTTCGATGACGGGGTGGTAGAAGGGCAGCTGCAGCAGCTGCGCCGCAGTTTCGCCGCGCTGGATGGACCAAGCTAACAGGTGGGCCAAGTGCTCGCCCCCAACGGCGACCATAGAGGCGCCCAACAGACGACCATCGCTGGCATCAGCGTACACGCGCAGCATGCTGTCAGTAGCTCCCATGATGCGTGCTCGGCCGTTTTTATCGCCGCCAGCAGTGCCAATCACCACCCCTTTGAGTGGCAGCGCATCGAAGCGGGTTCCCACGCTGGCAATATCGGGATTGGAGAACGCTATGCCCAGCGAGACCTTGCGCGCAAAGCGAGTTGGGGTGTCGCGTGCGGCGTTGTAGCCGGCGATGGCGCCTTCATCGGATGCTTCGTGCATCAGGGGGCGGTCGGCATTAGCATCGCCCGCAATGAAAACTGGCAGCTCGCCAACCTGCATCGTGGCCGGGTCAAAACGTGGGGTGCCGCGTGCGTCCAGCGGAAAGCCTGCATCCTGCAGGTTCAGACCATCGGTGTTAGGCCGACGACCCAGTGCTGCCAGCAGCAGATCTACCTCAGCTTCGCGGTCGCCTGCGCGCAAGCGAACACCCGTCTCGGTCCGCTCCAAGTGGGTTTCCACGCCCAGCCACAGATCCATTTCGCGGCCAAATCGAGCACTGGCGCGCTCGCCTAGTACCGGGTCGCTGATGCCACCGACCTGTGGGGCTAGGTCAGCACCGATCACCTGAACGCCCAACCGGGATAGCGCCAGACCCATCTCGAGTCCAATGGCACCCAGCCCCAAGATGCCAATGCGGGCTGGCAGAGTAGCTAGCTCAAACAAGGCATCGGTGGTGACGGTGCGGTCCTGCACCGGTGCCAACCAGGCTGGCACCACAGGACGGGAGCCTGTGGCAATGATCACCTTTTTAGCCCGGATGTGTTGCACGCCCGTGGGAGTATTCACCTCCAGCAAGGTAGGTTCCAGAAAGCGGGCCGAGCCTTCGATCAAGTGTTCTCCGGCTGCCGTGCGGGCCTTGCCGGTGGCGTTGTTGCTGAAAGAATCCCGCTGCTCACGCAGCCACGCCCAGGTGACCGACAGGTCAATCGAAAGGCCCTCAGTCCCCCGTACCCCAATTTGTGACAGCGCCTTGCGGGTGGCCCACTCTGCACCCGCATGTAGCGCGACTTTGGACGGCATGCAGCCAACCCTCGCGCAAGTGGTTCCAAGAGGGCCGGGATCAATCATCACAAAGCTGCGGCCGACGCGGCGCACTTCACGCAGCGCATACAAGCCGGCACTGCCTGCACCCAGAATGGCAATATCGATGAGGATTTCGGGGGGCATTTGGGCTCCAATGGCTAAAAGTAGGTTGGCTTCATGAGTCGATCGCTCAGGAGTGATTCCCCGCATGGGTAATCAGCAGCGTCTGGAAGTTCTTTTCTGGCAAGCGCCTTTTCAGTCATGCCAAGCTAAAAGACGGACTCACAGTTAATTATTACTTAACTAATTGATTAATTAGTTGATTGATCATATGATTAATTTATGACGAATGCAAACCATGCCAACCCTAGCTCTATTGAATCGTTTCAAGGTCAGCAGGATACTTGGCAATGAAAAATTTCCCTCCCGAGGCGTTGGAGGCCGTAGCCGCCTACTTCCAGACGCTGGCAGAGCCCACACGCTTGCAAATCCTCAATTTTCTGCGTCAGGGTGAGCGAAACGTTGGAGAGTTAGCGCAGCTGTGCGGATGTACGGCTGCCAACGTCTCACGCCACCTGGCCCTGTTGACCAAGCAGGGGATCGTGGAGCGTGAAGGACGAGGGACGAGTGTGTACTACCTCATTGCAGATGCGTCCATTTACACGCTGTGTGACTTGGTCTGCGACAACATTGCTCGGCAGTTGGAGCGCGATGTTGAGCGCCAGCAGGCGTTTGCTCGGCCAGCTCCTACATAACTCGGCAATTAGCGAGGCGATGGCCAATCCGTGCCTTTTCATTTTTAGATCCTGCGAAAGGATTTGTACATGACTGCTTCCTTGTTGTCCATCGAGCTCTTCGACCTCGATTCATCCATCTATAAGCAGGCAGTCTGGTCGCGGCCTTGCTGTAGCCCATCTTGTCAGTCCGCCGTCCAGCGCGTTGGGTTCAGCCTTCCTCCATCCTCACTTTTTTTGTCGATCTGAGACAACCTTGTATTCACTCTCTCTCGGACCGTTGGCACTGCCGGTGGCTCCTTTGCTTTTGATCACAGCCGTATGGTTGAGCGCTTGGGTCGCTGCCCGTTGGGCCCTTCATCGTTCGGGAGTGCCTTCCAGCGAGCGTCCGGGCGATGAACTCATCCACGCCGCTTGGTGGGGCTTGCTGTGGGCGCGCCTCGTTCATGTCGGCCTTCACGCCGATCTGTACCAGGTACAACCGCTTGCCATCCTTGATGTGCGTGATGGTGGCTGGCACTCATTGAGTGGTTGGGCTGCCGGGTTGGCTTGGTTGGCTTGGAAAACCTGGCGCCGCCCCTTTTGGCGGCAAGCCATGGGCGTAGGAGTTGCCGCCGGCACGCTAGTATGGGGTGGGGTCACCTGGGGCCTGAGTGCGTATTCCACGCTCCCCACGCTACCTGATATTCCTGTATACAGCGAGGTCGATGGCACTGTGAAGTCCTTGTCGACCCTGGGGCAAGGGCAGTTGCGGGTGATCAATCTCTGGGCCTCCTGGTGTGGGCCATGCCGCCAAGAAATGCCTATCTTTGCTGACCTGCAACGCGACGAGACCGATGTGCAATTTCTCTTCATCAATCAAGGCGAGTCGGTGAAAGACGTTCGCTCCTACCTGCAAAGCAGCAAGTTGTCTTTACAAGACATCTGGCTCGATTCCTCCTCGGAGTTGGGGCCTGCTGTTGGGGTGGCCGGCTTGCCCGCAACTTTGTTCGTCAATGCCAGCGGGAAGATTGTCGAACTCCATTTCGGTGTACTGAGCGGACCGTCCCTAAAAGCCCGCCTACGTGCGCTGCGCGAGACCCCTTAAACCTGTTTCTCCTCTTGCCCTTTCTGTCATGCCTGCCTCTGTCACTTTGCCCTTGATCCGCCACGAACTTCAAGTCCTGTCCGAACTGGTACCACTGGAGGGGCAGCGCATTATCGAGCTTGGGTGTGGCAATGCCCGTCTGGCCCGCCAACTTTTACAGGTGTATCCCACGAGCTATGTGACAGGTTTAGAAGTGGATGCACGTCAGCACGCCAAGAACCTCGCTGACCCGCGTGAGCACCTTAGTTTTGTGGCTGCTGGTGCGCAAGATGTCCCGTTCCCTGACGCGTCCTTTGATCTTGCACTGATGCTGAAGTCTCTGCACCATGTACCTCTGCACCTGATGGATCAGGCTTTGGGCGAGGTCGCGCGGGTACTGCGTCCAGGCGGGCACCTTTATGTGTCCGAGCCCGTATACGACGGCCCACTCAACGAGATCGTGCGCCTGTTCAATGACGAGGGTGAGGTGCGTGCCGCCGCACAGGCCGCTGTAGATCGGGCCCTGGCCCAAGGCCCCTGGCAGCAACTTGCCGAGCGTCGATTTGACATGCCGGTGCATTACGCCGATTTCAACGAGTTCGAGCAGCGCATGATGCGGCCCACTTTCGCCGACCATGCCTTGACCGATGAACTGATCCAATGCGTCTCCGTCGCCTTTGCGCCTCACTGTGGCCCCCAGGGTGCGGATTTCGTGCGCCCCATGCATGTGCGCCTTCTGCGCCGAATGGACTGCGCTGGGGTGACATCTTGAATCTGCTCCAAGCCTTGGCGCACCGCACCTTGCTGTGGGGGCTGCGTGCAGCTCACCAGACTCACCCAGTGATGCCCGAGGGATTAGCATTGCCGAGGCAGCAGATTCGCCCGGTCTGGATTAAAGGTGAGGGAGGCAGCCAGTTGTTTGGCTGGTTCATTACTCAGCCTGAGTATCTGGGCTTGCCCACGCCAGGAGCCGTACTTATGCACGGTTGGGGCGCCCACGCCGGCCTGATGCTCCCTGCTGTTCCGTGGTTACACGAAGCCGGCCTGGCCCTGCTGGTGCTCGATGCCCGTGGTCATGGCCTGAGCAGTGCGGTGGACTTCCAGTCACTGCCACGCTTCGCACAAGACGTGGAGGCTGGTCTGGCCTGGCTACGGCAGCAGCCGGAGGTCGACGCTTCGCGCTTGGCCCTCATCGGGCACTCGGTGGGGGCGGGGGCTGTGTTGCTGTCGGCTACACGCCAGCCCGATGTGCGCGCTGTCATCAGCCTGAGTGCCTTCGCCCATCCAGCCGAGGTAATGCAACGCTGGTTGGCGCAGATGCGCATTCCCACACGTTGGCTTGGTAGCTGGATCCTGTCTCATGTGCAGGAAATGATTGGCGCGCGATTCGATGACATCGCACCGCTGCGCAGCGCAGGTGCCGTGTCGTGTCCCATCCTGTTCGTGCATGGAAAGGATGACAAGACTGTCCCCTTCACTGACGCTTTACGTTTGGCCGAGGCCAGCGGCCTTGGTGAGACAGCCTGCTTGGAAGTGCCGGGTGGTCACGATCTGACCGAAGGTCTGGGACCGGATCACGTTCAGCGTATGGTGGTTTTTTTGCGTTCATCACTGAGCCTGACACCCAAGTGAAAGTCTCAATGAGAGCGAATTTTGAGGCAACTCCACTGACCCTATCGTACAAAAGTACACACAGTTAGGAAAGATCGGTCGGAAGCGGCCAGTCTCCATGCGTTGTCTTCTGATCGCTTTGCGCCGCCGCATAAAGTTCATTCGTTAGTGCCACGCTTTTTTTTGATTTTAGGTGGGGGCGTTAGTTCGGCTTCTTGAGGAGCACTCGTTGGACTAGCCGAAGCGGCGCTGGCTGTATTGCCTTCGATACCGATCATTGAGGGCAGCCTCATCGCTCACACCAAGCTTGCGTGCGCTGCCTTTGGCTGATGGTGTAAATGCTGGAGTTGTTTCTACAGCTCTTTGCTAACTGGTTGTCTTGCCATGAGGGCACGAAGCATAAATGCTTCTTGCAGCACTCAAAGCGAGGTGGCGTTACCGGCTATTAGTAGATTGGAGAATGCGCCCATCCGTGAGCCGCAAAGGCAATTGTTGGGACAACTCTCCCATCGAAAGTTTCTGGGGTAGATTGAAGACAGCTTGTGTACACGGCCAGCGCTTCGCTACCCGGTAGCAAGCTAGGCAGACCATCATGAACTGGATGGCCTTCTACAATTACCGCGGACTGCATTCAAGCTTGGGCTATCTCAGCCGTATGCAATACGAGCAACGCTGGTACGAGGTACAGCGTAAAAAGGCCGCGTAAGCAAGGTGCTAAGAGCTCCACAAAACAGGGGCAGCATCATCTGGCAGTGTCAGCAGACTTTCGCGCTCGGTGGCGGACAGGATTGAGCGGCGTGGCATGGTCAGTCTTCCCGCAGGTACTGGTACAAGGTTTCGCGGCTGATGCCGAAGTCACGGGCCACCAAGGTTTTCTGGTCGCCTGCCGCAACTCGCCGTTTCAACTCGGCAATTTGTTCGCTGTTCAGCGATTTCTTTCGTCCCCGGTAGGCCCCGCGCTGCTTAGCCAGCACGATTCCCTCGCGCTGACGTTCGCGGATCAGAGCGCGCTCGAACTCCGCAAAAGCCCCCATGACCGACAGCATCAGGTTGGCCATCGGTGAGTCATCGCCGGTGAACGCCAGCCCTTCTTTAACAAACTCCATGCGCACGCCTCGTTGTGTCAGCCCCTGAACGATGCGGCGCAGGTCATCAAGGTTGCGTGCCAGCCTGTCCATGCTGTGCACCACCACGGTATCACCCTCGCGGACGAAGGCCAGCAGCCTTTCAAGTTCGGGACGTTGTGTGTCCTTGCCTGAAGCCTTATCGGTGAATACCTTGCCGACTTCTATTTGTTCCAGTTGTCGATCAGGATTCTGGTCGAAGCTGCTGACGCGGACGTAGCCGATACGTTGACCTTGCAAGATGCCTCCAAAGGTGAAAGTGTCAGGATGAAATCTATTACCCTTGGCAGCTTGTGTCAATAAATGCAAACTGTAATTCTATTCTGACGTAGTTTGCGCCCAGCATCTGACATCAGGTTAGGGTATAGCCTTAACTGACACCACCTCCCAGGGCCTGATATAAAGCAACACTATCGACTAGGCGTTGTGCCTGGGCCGCAACCATATTGATCCGGATTGACTGTGCCTGTTGCTGCGCGATGAGCAGTTGCAGGTAGCTGGCCGCGCCCAGCCGGTATTGCCGCTCGACCGACTGCAATGAGGCCTGTGCAGCCATATCAGCGGCAGCGAGGGCAGTCAAAGTTTGTGCATCGCTTTCCACCGCGCGCAGGGTGTCGGCGACGTTACGCAAAGACTCCAATACGACGCTCTGGTAATTGGCTGCGGCGGCATCAAAAGCGGCAAGCGCCGCTCTTTTTTCAGCGGGTAGCCCTGGATTAAAAAGAGGCTGGGTGAGCTGCGCAACCAGGCCCCACACTGCCGAGCCACCACCGAACAGGGCACCGGTGGTCAGCGCTTGAGAGCCAAGGTTGGCGCTCAGGTTGATCTGTGGGTAGAGCTTGGCGACAGCCACACCATAGTCTGCATTGGCCGCATGCAACAGCGCCTCTGACGCCTGGATATCCGGTCGGCGGCGCACCAGTTCTGAGGGCACGACGAGCGGCATCTCGACGGGCAGAGTGAAATCGGCCAGAGTGAAAGCCGGGATGCCACCCGTGCCTGGGGCACGACCGGCTAGCACCGCCAGTAGATGTTCGGTTTGTTGCAGTTGTTTACGCAGCGCAGGCAGTTCTGCCCGCGTTTGCTCCGCCTGAGCTTGTAGGCTCAACGCTTCATCAGGTGAGGCCTGACCGATACGCACGCGTTCATGGGCTAGGCGCAGTTGCTCATCCTGCACGCGCAAAATGGCAGTAGTGGCTTCTAGTTGCGCGGCGAGGCGTGCTCGGGTAATGGCAGCGGTTGCCATGTTGCCGGCAAGGGCCAGGCGCGCAGCATTCAGTTCGAAGCGACGGTAGTCGGCGCGAGCAGCCAAGGCTTCGAGTGCGCGCCGGTTGCCGCCAGCCAGATCGAGGTTGTAATGCACGCCAACGCTGGCGTTGTAGAGGCTGAATTGACGTGCGTCTCCGCTCAACCCTTGGCTACTGGGACTCATTTGCTGGCGCTGAGATCCCAGTGCGACATCTACCTGTGGATATTGCGTCGAGCCCGCCTGTGCGGCAAGAAGCTCCTGCGCCTGTCGCAAATTGGCGCTGATGCTCGCCAGCGTCGGGCTGACATGGAAAGCTTCGTTGATCAGTCCGTCGAGTGTGGATGAACCCAAGCTTTGCCACCATTGCGTTTCGATCGGAAGCCCTTCGACTAGACGTTGTGTTTCGCCGAACTGCGTGGGAGCGGACGCGGTTCTATCAGCCACCGGTGTTGCAGTGTAGCGAGCCACATCGGGTGCGGTGGGACGCTGAAAATCAGGGCCGGCGGCGCAGCCGGCCAGACCGGCGGTGACCAGACCAGCTACCAGGTAAGTTGCCGCAAGCCGTCTTTCGAGGCTGATGGGGCGCTGGCATGTTTTAGCGTGCTCCATAAAAATGCTCCACGAAAGGTTTACGGAAAGCTTGGTGGCAGCCCAAGCAGCTTTCCTGCACGTGGGCGAATGATTGGATCACCGCCTTGCCGTCGCTGCTCGCAGCAGCCAGCTTCATGGCCAGCGCCGCCTCGTGAGTCTGCGCGTCAAAGTTTCTGAACTTGGTCGCATCAGCGCCGAGGTAAGCAAGGATGCGCATTTTTTCAGTAAGCGGTGGCTCGGGGTGTGCAGCAACTTTTGGGGCGAGCTGAACGACCTGAACCCATTCCTCCTGCGAAATCGCACCGGTAATAGCCTGCATGTTGCGCCCGAGTTCCTGCATGATCTTGCGTAGCGCCAGTGGCTCAACCTGGGTAGCGTCACCAGCCCAAGCTGGCAACTGAAAACCCCATAAAAGCAGGCAGGCCGTAACGGTCAGGGTGATAGTTCCAAATGCGTGGCTGTGTTTGCGGTGGGTCATGAAATTCTCCTGTAATTCAATCGTTCTCTCATTCGAACTCCCGCCCTTCGCCAGCTTCCTCATGGGTCACGCCGTCGCGGATGTGGTAGATGCGCTTGAATGTGGGGATGATCTTTTCGTCATGGGTGACGACGATGATGGCGGTCTCGAACTTCCGGGCCATGTCGTTGAGGATGCGGATTACAGCCATGGCGCGCTCGGAATCCAGCGGCGCAGTGGGTTCATCGGCCAGGATCACCGGCGGACGATTGACCAGTCCGCGCGCAATGGCGACCCGTTGCTGCTCGCCACCGGAGAGTTGCGAGGGCATGGCGCGAGCCCGGTGTTGCACATCGAGCGCGGTGAGCAGTTCCAGTGCCTTCGCGCGCGACTCCCCATTCGCGACGCCTGCGAGCATCGGCAGTAGCGCCACGTTGTCGGTGACATCGAGAAACGGAATCAGGTATGGTGCCTGGAAAACGAAACCGATCTTGTCGCGCCGCAAGGCGCGCAAGTCGCGGACTTTCCAGCCATCGTCGTAGATCACTTCATCGCCCAGCGTCATGCGACCGGCGGTCGGATCAATCACCGCGCCCAGACATTTGAGCAGCGTGCTCTTGCCGGACCCGGAAGGGCCAATCAGGCCCACCACCTCGCCGGGTGCCACCTGCATGTCCACGCCTTTCAAGGCATTGACCGCGGTATCGCCCTCGCCATAACGTTTTCTCAAACCTTCGATGCGAATGCCTTTGCCACTCATCTCAACCTCCAATGGCTTCGGCCGGGTCGACCTTGAGTGCCATGCGAATGGCGACGATGCTGGCTAGAACGCAGATCACGAGCACGGCGAAAAAACCGGCGACGGAGTCGAACGGCATCAGCAGTACGTACTTGGGAAACAGGGGCGCTGAGAAAGTGGCTGTGATCTTGCCGACCACGAAACCAATCACGCCCAGGGCGAGCGCCTGCTGCATGATCATCGCGGCGATGGTTCGGTTGCGTGTGCCGATGAGCTTCAACACCGCGATCTCGCGGATTTTGTCCATCGTCAGCGAATAGATGATGAAGGCAACGATGGCCGCGCTAACGATGGCCAGAATCACCAAGAACATGCCGATCTGCTTGGCCGACGTAGCGATCAACTTGCCGACGAGGATGTCTTCCATCTGTGCCCGTGTGTAGACCGTCAAACGTTTCCAGCGCCGGATGGATTCGGCAACCTCGTCCGGCGCATGACCAGGTTTCAGAGTGACCAGCACTGCATTGACGAACGCGTTGGTGCTCTGTGAAGCAATCACGGCATCCAGCAAACCAGTAACACCGGGTCGATTGAAGGCCGGGTTGGCTTCGGTGCGACGCCGGCTTTGCCAAATGGCGTCGTTGTCCTTGAGGAACTGAGCCTCTTGGGCATCCTTGAGCGGAATGAATACCATCGGGTCGCCGCTGGACGACACCATGCGCCGTGTCAGCCCCACGACGGTGTAATGATTTCGGCGAATGGCAAGACGATCTCCCAGTTTGAAGCCGGTGGCGATGTCGGCCACCGCCTCGTAGTGACCGCGCGTGATCTGGCGTCCAGCGACGAGATAAGGAGGCCATCCGGGTGTAGCCCCCAACGCACCGGGCGCGATGCCGACCACCATGGTGCGTACATCACTCTCGCCCTTGCGTACCTGCATGGTCAGGTAGGTCACGTTCGCTGCCTGTGAGACTCCCGGCATGGCGAGAATGGCGCGATACACGTCATCGTTGAGGCTGGACGACTCCGCATAAGGACCCAGAGTATCCTTTTGCACCACCCAAAGGTCAGCGCCACTGTTGTCGAGCAACGCCTTGCCGTCGTCCACCATGCCTCGGTACACCCCAGCCATGACCAGGGTGACGCCGATCAGCAGACCCAGACCGATGCCGGTGAAGACGAATTTTCCCCAGGCATGGAGAATGTCGCGGCCGGCCAGGCTGATCATCGTGACACTCCTGGGATATGGTCGACCACATGGATGCGGCTGCGCGCCGTCAGTGCCTTTTCGCTATAGGTCACAACCTGGTCCCCATTCTTGAGCCCTTCGCGCACCTGCACGTAACCATTGAGGTCGGAAGTGCCGAGCTTGACCGGGGAGAAATGCAGATCACCATCCACGATTTGCCAGACACCAACTTTGTCGCCCTCACGCTGGACGGCAGCGTTGGGGATCAGTGGAGCGGCCGGGAGCGCCGGCAAGTCAACCGTGACTTCGGCCAGTTCACCCACTGGTGGCAAAGGTTCTGGTTTGTTATCGAATGTCACCTTGGCAAGCGTTTCCTCGGTTACCGCGTCGGCCTTGGGTTCCACCCGCAGCACGCGACCTTTCAAGGTCTGGCCACCACGCGAACGCAGGACGATATGAGCCGGCAGCCCCCCAGCCAGCCCCGATGCGCTGATCTGGTCGAAGCGCACATTGATCCACAAACTCTTGGGGTCGATCACTTCCACCACGGCCTGGCCCGCGACGATGGTCGTGCCGGGATCGGCATCGCGCACGGCGACTACACCGTCGACCGGCGCGATCAGGCGCAGATTGCTCCGCTGCGCGACGAGTCCTTCGCGGTCGGAGCGTGCCCGGGCAATATCTTCCCGAGCGGCGGATAGGGCGGCATCGGCGATCTGCAGTTCCTGCCGCTTGGTGGTGACGATTTCCTCGCTGGTCGAGCGCACCGCAAACAATTGCTCATAGCGGCGCGCCTGGGTTTGCGCGTAGGCTTGCCGGGCTTCTGCCTCGCGCAAAGCCGCTTCCGCCCGCTTGAATACCGACTCCTGTGAGCGCACCCGATCATCAAGGTCGACCGGCTCCATCTCGCCGAGCACCTGTCCGGCCTTGACCTGGTCGCCTACATGCACCTCCAGGCGTTTGACGCGCCCGGCAAACGTCGGCCCGATCTTGTAGGTGTAGCGCGCCTCCACCGTGCCGATGCCGAACAGCGCCGGTGTGATAGCCCGTGATTCCACGCTTGCCACCGTCACAGCGACCGGGGCGAGCGGCCCTGATCGCAGACCGACATAAATAAAAAGCACCAGCAAAGGAATGATGACGGCAAGCAGCGCCAGGGTGCGGCCTTGCAAGGGTAACTTTTTCATTGCGCACTCCTTATGCCACGTCGATAAATTGCAAAGACGCGCGGCGCATCGCGGTGCATACGTCCCACATCACCCGCCAACAGCGATTGCATGACCAAGCCCTGGATCGTGCCAATGAACAGCGTTGCCGCCGCCTCGTTGTCAAGCGAGGGAGACAACTCGCCGCTGGCCTTGCCTTTCTCGATGAGACGATGCAAACGTTCGCCGTAGCGCTGAATCAAGGTTTGCACCATGCGCTTGGCCGGTGTCGATTCGGCACGCTGAAGCTCACCAAACATCATTCTTGGCACGCCTGGGTGCTCAGCTACGAATTCGATATGACTCATGAACATCGCCTCCATGGCTGCCAAGGGCGACTCGATTCCTTGTGCGGATCGATCGATTCTGGCTAATAGGCGCTCTGCTACCCACTCCATGACCGCCTGCCAAATGGCTTCCTTGTTCGGGAAGTGCCGAAACAGCGCACCCTGGGTCAAGTTCATGTGTTTAGCGATAGCCGCAGTGGTTATCTCGCTTGGGTTTTGTGAACCGGCAAGCGCCACGACGGACTCGACAGTTACGGCACGACGTTCATCGGCCGGCAGATGCTTTGGATGGGTGTCCACGAGCACTCCTTGTAAGATAGTAATTGATTACTAATTTACCACAAGAGGCAACTCAAACAAGAGAAAACCCGATGTACTCGTCAATATCTAGCGTCTGCAATGGGCTTAACGTGCTTTATTTTCCGTTTTCTGAGACGTCCCCTATTGCGCCCCTCGCCATCACCGGGCACAAGCACCTTGGAACATGGTGCGATGCGGTGAGTTTCACTTTGCAGAAAGGTATTCGGCGCAGTGCCGTACTTGTAGCCTTCCTCAGAAAACTGCTGGTCCCAGAAGTTCATAGCTTTATTCATGCAGCAGAGCCGCCGTGCAGCACGCTGCCATCCACGTCCAGTACCGTGACTTGGATGGGAAAGCCCTGCCCTACGCTTTGCGTAACGGTGCAATAGCCCTCAAAGCTTTGCAGCACCCGGTCCAGGTGCTCCAACTGCCCACTTGGTACTCCCAACTGCAGCGTGGCCTGCATGCCCAACACGCGCATGCGGTTTTCAGCATTACGCCCCACATCAGCAGTGACTGTGCAGCGCAGAGGGTCTGGGTTTTGCTTGAACTTGCGCAGCGCAAACAGCAGCGAGTCGCTCAAGCAGTTACCCACGGCCGCACACAATAAATGCATGGGCGAGGGGCCTGCGGACTGGCCCAGCGGCGGGGGCTCATCGCCCAGCAGGCTGGGCACAGGAGCGCCAAAGTTGATTTGGAACTGGTAGTCACGCTGCTGGTTCAAAGTCACAGTGATGGGGCCGTTGCTCATGGAAACTCTTTGAAATGAATGGATTGACTGAAAAGAAATCTCACAGCGTGTTCAGTGGAATTTTGAGGTACCTGACGCCATTCGCCTCAGGTGGAGGCAACTCCCCCGCACGGATATTGACTTGCACAGAAGGCAGGATAAGTACCGGCATTGCGAGCGTTGCATCACGCTGGGTGCGCATCGCCACGAATTCCTCTTCACTCACCCCATCATGGACATGGATGTTGCGCATGCGCTGGTCTGCGACCGTGCACTCCCATTGGACATCTCGACCTTCGGGCGGGTAGTCATGGCACATAAACAGCCTAGTGGACTGAGGCAGGCTCAGTAGTTTGCGAATCGACTGGTAAAGTATGTGTGCATTGCCTCCGGGGAAGTCGCAGCGTGCCGTACCCACATCAGGCATGAAAAGCGTATCGCCGACAAAGACCGCGTCACCAACTTGGTAGGCCATGCATGCCGGGGTATGTCCAGGCACCGCGAGGGCTTGGGCTTGAAGCTGGCCGATGGCAAACTGCTCACCGTCCAAAAAGAGATGGTCGAACTGGCAGCCGTCAGTAGAGAACTCTGGCTCCAGATGGAAGATGCCTTTGAAAACGTTCTGCACCTGTGTGATGTTGCCCCCAATAGCGATCTTTCCGCCCAAATGCTTGCGTAAGTAGGGGGCTGCCGAGAGGTGATCGGCGTGGGCATGGGTTTCCAAAATCCAGTCCACTGCTAGGCGCTGCTCGCGCACGAAGGCGATGAGCTGATCAGCCGAGGTGGTGCAGGTGCGACCGGACTTAGGGTCGTAGTCAAGCACTGAGTCCACCAAGGCACAGTGCCCGCCTGGTGCATCAAACACAACGTAGGACACTGTCCAAGTAACGGGATCAAAAAAGCCTTTAACTTGTGCTTGCATGGCGAAGTCCTTAACAGCTTATATTGCAACAATGTATTTATTTATAATATATCAATTCATATAAAGTTGATGGTCATGCGTAAGCGAGGCTTTTGATGCAGCAAGTCCAAGAACTTCCAGTTGATTTCGTTCAGATGCGCAGTGCGGCAGGCCGTGCTTGCCGTTTGATGAAGGTGTTGTCTAACCCTGATCGCCTGCTGCTACTGTGCGAGTTAAGCAAAGGTGAAAGATGTGTGGGCGAGCTTGAAACTCTTGTGGGTGTGATGCAGCCGACACTGTCACAGCAGTTGACAGTCCTGCGTGAAGAAGGTGTGGTGGCTACTCGCAAAGAGGGTAAACACGTTTACTACCGTATTGATAGCGAATCCGCGATGGCTGTGATGCACGTGTTGTATGAGCAGTTTTGCCAAGAAAAAAGCTCCTAGGACATGTATTGCAAATCCAAAGAGCCTTTTTGAGTTCTTACAGTGAGCTAGTCTGATGCAACGGTCCAGAAGTTACGATACCCCAGCTTTGCTCAACTCAAATTGATTAAACCTAAATTAAATTTACACCTCCATGCATTACTGGGCATTGGCCGTTT
This sequence comes from Comamonas jiangduensis, assembly GCF_030162955.1. Lineage (NCBI taxonomy): Bacteria > Pseudomonadati > Pseudomonadota > Betaproteobacteria > Burkholderiales > Comamonadaceae > Comamonas > Comamonas jiangduensis. Next base: position 4,490 of record NZ_JARXOV010000013.1, on the reverse strand, counting down.
GAGCTTTGATTGTTCTGTTCCATTTTTTCTCCTTTAAGATAATTAATAGTATCAGGCTTGAAATCTTGCTTGAATGCAAATGAGGAAAAGTAAAAAAACTTGTTTTTCCAGATTTATATAACCTGAAATACATTTCAATTTATATTTTTACAGTCTGTGGTTTAGTTTTTGAAATCTTACCTAGCCACCCAATTACGGTGTAGAGCAAAACCATTGATCCAATAAGACCAGTTCCAAAAACTGCTGCAATCAAAAACCAATCGGCAGGGCCACCTGCATCGGTAAATCCTGAAGAAGAAACTTTGGCCATAATAACTAAAGCTATTGCACCACCTAAAGGACTCAATACTTGGGCAGTGACTAGACGCTTATGAATCAAGCCATGTTCTTTCAGAAGAAGAGTAAAAAAGGCTACAGTCCCTAAAACTATGACAGAAATAAGAATCCACAAAAGTGGCCCCATCATTTCTTGCAAAACTGATACTAATGTCATCAGATCTAACTCTTTCATACTCTACTCCTATTAAGCTTTACCGCGAAGCATGCTGATGTAAGTGGGCTTTAATCCCATTGTCTTCATAACCCAGCTAATCCAGAGTTCTTCCAATGGTGCAATCACTCCAGGGAAAGACGGAGTCAGATTGTTCTGATAATCGAACTCAATCAGCATTGCTTGCCCAAGTTTGGTAATCATTGGGCACGATGTATAGCCGTTGTAAACAGCATCCGAAGGTTTGCCCGTGATATCTGCAACCATATGATCAATTGCAACTGGTGCTTGCCATTTGACACTGGCTGCAGTTTTTCCTTTGGGTACTCCTGCAATATCACCAACCCCAAAAACATTCGGATAGCGCAAGTGTCTAAGCGTTCCTTTGTCTACCTCCATCCAACCTTCTTTTGCCCATGGGCCAGACTGCCACGGCAATGGACTATTTCGAACAGATTCGGGTGCTTTCATGGGTGGTACCACATGAATAAAGTCCCAGTTTTGCTCTTCCAGTCCGTCTGGAGTCGTGAAAGTAGCGACCCGCTTTCCTGGATCAATTGCTGTCAGGATGCGGTTGTAATGGGTTTTTATGTCTCTTTGTTGAAAGAGCATCCGAGCTTTCTCAGAGACAATTGGCACACTAAATAGCACCCCGTTGTTTGAGAAATATTCGATTTCAGTCTTGCTTCGAGTGCCCGCACGAACCACGCGGTCTTCGCTAATAAATGTGTACTTCAGCGGAGCTCCAGAGCACTTCATCTCTGTGTTAGGGCGGGTAAAAACACCACGACCTCCGGATTCGGAGAAGCCAGACAGTAGCTGCCAAGTTGCGCTTGCTGCTTCCGGACCGTTATAGATGCTCCCGATTCCATGCTTGCCGATCAAACTTGCATCCATGCCCTGAATTTGCTCGTAATCGAGCTCTAGTCCTGTGGCAACAAACAAAAAGTCGTAGGGCACTACTTGACCCGACCCCGTAACAACCTTGTTTGATTCAGGATCAATTTCTTGTACTTTTTCCTGAACCCACTTAACACCAGCCGGTATGTAGCTAGCAGTTTGACTCACGACATAGTCAGCAGTCTTAATTCCTGCACCAATCAACGTAAAGCCTGGTTGGTAATAGTGCTGCGTACGATTGTCAATTATTGTTATTTGCACTCCGTCTAATTGCTGCGCTAGGCGTGATGCTAGGCTCAAGCCAGCAGCTCCTGCTCCTGCGATAACAATTTTTGCGCTGCTTTTAACCTTGCTAGGTGCAGCAATTGCCTGAGGTAGTGCCGCGGTTGTCACAAGGCCAGCAGCGCCCAGCTGCAAAAATTGGCGACGCGCTAGAGCAAGTCCAGCCTCTTTTGGGTTAGTTTTGGACACTACACTTACCTCCGTGAAAAAATATTTTTACATAATATATAAAAATATATATCATTGTGTAAACAGTTTTCCTATCAATCATTGAGAGAAAAACTAACACATAGAGGTGATGAGCGTACTAGGGTAGACGTTATGAGTTGAACTGATGCTTTTGTGATGACGCTAACTTTTCGCGGTCAAGGTGATGCTAGGACTGGCGTCATCTGTAAGTCTTTCTGTGGGACAACAACTTTGCTCAAAAGCTCTGAGTTGGTTCAACGTGGGCAAAGAACTTTTTTGGTCGATGCTCTAGCTGGCTTGGTAAGTGCCCGAAGCCTTGAGAGCACTATGACAAAACAGCAAACTGAAGAAAACATACACAAAGGAAAAATATGAGCAAAGCTCCCACTGTTTTCAGTAACTACCACCCAAGCTATTGGCTAGCAGCATTAGGTGCTGGTGGGCTCTCAGTATCGTTTTTCATGTACTTAATGTGGATGATTCCTCATCATGGATACCCGATGCCTACTTGGGAGCATCTGAAACATGCATGGGAAACAACTACCGCATCAGGGATGCCGATGGCGCCAATCATCCTGATTGGCACCTAGTGCCTGATTACATGTATCTCGCATCAGCATCGTCCGTAGGCAAAGCTCACGGTATTTTCCTAATTAATAAGAATGCATAGGTTTGACACATCTTCAGCTGCACGTGTTGTCTCGCCACAGCAGCTGCCGCGCAGAGTTCAACCTGGCAGCGTATGGCTGGTATTGGCGTCGCTGCTGTGGCTGCCTCAAGCCGCAGTGATTGCCTGGGCGGTTCAATGCTTTGCGCAAGATCAGGCGCTGCAGTATCTGGGTGTGCAGGTGCTGGCGCTGGCCGCGCTGGGTGTGGCCCGTGCGTGGTGTGAAAGCCGCGGAATCCGCGTGACCTATGTGCATGCGCGTCGCCAGGTCAGCCAGTTGCGGCAGCATGTGATGCAGGCCGTGGTGCAAACCTCTCCGCTGGATCGTCAGCGCGCAGCGTCGGGCTGGGTGGCCAGTGCGCTGGCAGAGCAGGCCGAAGCCATCGTGCCTTGGCTGTCGCGCTACCAGCCCGCCATGTGGCGCGTGATGCTGGTCGCTCCCCTGATTGTGATTGCCGTGGCCAGCCAGTCGTGGCTGGCAGCGCTGATTTTGCTGTGTGCTGCACCGCTGATTCCCCTGTTCATGGCGATTGTGGGCTGGCGTGCCAAAGCCGCCAGCGATGCGCAGATGGTGGAGCTGGGGCAGATGAATGCGTTTTTGCTGGATCGCCTGCGCGGTCTGCCAACCTTACGGGCTTTGCATGCGGTTTCCCACATGGCGCAGCGTTTGCAGGTGCATGCCGAGTCTTTGCGTGAACGCACCATGCGGGTGCTGCGGATTGCCTTTTTATCGTCGGCGATACTGGAGCTGTTCTCTGCACTGGGCGTGGCCATGGTGGCCATGTACATCGGCTTTCATCTGCTGGGCAATCTGCCATTTGGTGCCTGGGGCGAAAAACTCAGCATCGGTCAGGCCATGTGGGTGCTGATGCTGGCACCGAGTTTTTTTGACCCTTTGCGCGAGTTGTCGGCCGTATGGCATGACCGTGCTGCGGGGCAGGCTGCACAGCAGGCACTGCAGACTTTGGCGCAGGCGCAGGGGCGTGTGCCGCTGCCTGCGGCGCTGGCTACTGCACCGGTGAAGACCAATCCTGGCGCACTGGCGCTGCAGGCATGCAACCTGCAGGTGCAGGTGGATGCGGGCGCCCCCCTGCTGCCTGCGGTGAACATGCAGATTGCCGCGGGCGAGCATGTGGCAATCTGGGCGCCCAGTGGTGCTGGTAAATCTGTGCTGCTGGCGCAGCTGGCGGGGCTGTTGCCTGTGCCTTCAGGGCAGTTGCTGGTGGATGGGCTGCCAGTGGATGCTGCGCTCTGGCCGCAGTTGCGTGCGCGTATGGCATGGATGGGGCAGCAATCCCACGTATTTGCAGGCAGTGTGGAGTTGAATGTGGCGCTAGGCCGTACGGGTGTGCAGCGCGATGACATTGCACAGGCGCTGCAGCAGGCGGGCCTGGGCCAGACCTTTGCCCAGCGGGACAGCCGCAGTCTGGGCGAAGGTGGGCAAGGGCTCTCAGGTGGGGAAGCCGTGCGCCTGGCGCTGGCCCGCATGGCCGTGCAGCAGCATGCCGGGTTGTGGCTGGTGGATGAACCTACTGCGCACCTCGACCCTACGACGGCCAGGCAGGTCATGCACAGTTTGCGTGCCATGGCTGCAGGCAAGACGCTTGTGGTGGCCACGCACGATCCAGCGCTGGCCACGTTGATGGACCGCACCATTTACCTGGGTGCCGAGCAGGAGGTGCTGCCATGAAGGCGCGCACAGGTCTGCTGGACATGGCCCGCATGCTGGCGGGCATGACCCCCCGCCGCTGGTGGTGGGGCGGAGCGCTGATGGCCGCGCTGACGGTGCTGATGGGCATGGCGCTGCTAGGTTTATCGGGCTGGTTCATTGCAGCCACCGCCATTGCAGGCTTGGTGCCAGCCACGGCGTTGGTGTTTGATGTGTTCATGCCTTCGGCGGGCATTCGCTTGTTGGCCATGGGGCGCACGGCTTCGCGCTACGGCGAGCGGGTAGTGACGCAT
>NZ_JARXOV010000012.1:0-120347 GCF_030162955.1 Comamonas jiangduensis | reverse complement strand
GGGTGGGCTGCCTGATGTTCTGTACCATTAGGCAGCGTTTGGAATATCAAAAAATAGATACTCCGCCGCAAATCTATCAGGAAAGTGATATGCCAAACTCATTAGCAAAAACCCTAATCGAGAGGGCTTGCATTAATGCAGGAAGTGCTGTGGAGCTGTCAAAAATGCTCGGCGTGAAGCCCCAGCGAATCACGCAATGGAAGAACGGACACTTAAAGTGCCAGCCAGACGATCTAGCTGCAATAGCCGCTATTGCTGGGTATAACGCTCTCAATGTTCTAGCAGCCGCTACCTTGGAAGCTACAGAAGGAACGGCAAAAGGAGCGGTGTTAGATGCAGCATTGGGAAAAGCGATGAAAGCCACCGGATACGCAAACAACGGTGGTTCGACCCCCCAAAACAGCCTTAAAGACCAACTAATACAATGTATATTATGTTAAGTCGCTTTTACGAGCTATTCGACGTCAGTTTAAGCACCTCGCTTTGATGCTTCGCATTGCTTGAAATGTGGTCAATCGCGACAAGCGCAGGCCATGTTTCGAGCATCTCAAAAAGCACAATTTATCCACCTCCCTACCATGGCGGACAGCCTAACAAACTAAGACGTTGTACATAAATCAATTGCAGGGCGTGGACGTCCAACCGCGTTGTAAATTCACCTTAGCGAAGAGCAAGCCATTTGTGCTTGCAGCTGTACGGAATATGGACATCCGAATCCATCTGTCGCCTGCACAGGATGCGGAAGTCAGGCACTGCCCACACAAGCACATGCAGCTGAATCAAGGACTCCACCAAATCGGCCAGAACGCAGCGCTGCTCCGTTCTTTGCCTTCTGCGCCAACGCATTGGGCTGCCACACTTACTTGCGGGTCAAACGCAGCGCCCGCTCTGACAAGGCTCTGCGCTGCAAAGAACGACCGCCCCGGTTTTTGGTACCTGCTGCAGTTTCGGCCTCAGGGTTCTCTGCAGCGCCGCTGACTGCTGCTTGCGTAAGCTTGAGCATGGACTTGAGTTCTTGCACATGCTCCTTGCTCAGCGCCAAAGCCTGCTGGGCACTCAGATGGGCCGTTTGGCTGGCCAGCAACTCTTCCTCTGCCGCAGCGCAGCGCGCTTGCAGGGCTTCGTAGCGGGTTTGGGCTTTGTGCTCCACCTCTTGCCGGGCCTTTTTGGCTTTTTCTGTGTCTTGCCGACTGCGGTCCAGGTCGGCCAGCATCCGGCGCTCATTGCCGGCAAATTGTTCGGCCAAACGCTGGCGCTCTTGGGCTGCGGTTTCCAGCTCTTTGGAATGCTGTTCACGCAGCTGCTCTTGCGCGGCGCGCAGCGCAGCTTGCTCCAAGCGCTGTTTTTCCAGTAGCACATCGCGCTCATTGAGTTGTTGCTGCATTTCATTCAACCGGCGCGATAAATCTTCGCGTTGGTCTTGCGCCAGCTTCAACGCCGCATCCATGGCCATTTTTTGCTGCTGCATGGCCTCCTCGCGCTGCTGCAGCTTGGTTTGCTGGGCTTCCAGCTGCTTTTGCACCGCCTGGGCCGCTTCTTCGCGGGTTTGCAGCGCTTGCACAGCAAGCGCTTGTGCCTGCTGCATGGCATTGCTCCACAGCGCCTGCGCGGCTTCCAACACCTCGGTCGGTACGGCATTGCGCAAATCCTGGGTGTGCTGATTCAGGCCCAGCCGCGCGCCCAGCGTGGCAAACCATGCATCCAGCATGGGCGCCACGGTGTTGGGTGAGCCCCGCCCCATGTGCTGGCGCACTTTTTCAATGGTGGGTTTGTGCCCCTCGGCCAGCAAGGCATCGGCGGCGGCCCAAACATCGGCTTCTTGAATGCCTCGCGGTGTTTTTGGTGCTGTGGGTTGCATGGCTCTTAGATTACCATCGATAAGAGGTTGTTATCGTGAGTTGTTAGATATTATTATATAACATCACATGTATTACATGTTATTTAATACATATTCAGTGAGAAATACTACATATGCGCAACACAGACCTGCTGGCAGCGGCGAAAGAGGAACAAGGCCTGAGCCTGCTGAGCGACAGCACGCTCCACGCACTCAAAGAGCTGCTGCGCGAAGGTGAAGCAGCCAACACCGTGCGCAGCTACCAAAGTGCCATGCGCTATTGGGCGGGCTGGCACCAGTTCCGGCTGGGGCAGGCCATTGCCCTGCCCTTGCCGGTGGATGTGGTGCTGCAATTTATTGCCGACCATGCCCAACGCAGCACCCCGTATGGACTGCGTTGTGAGCTGCCCCCGTCAATCGATGCGGCGCTGGTGCAATCGGGCTGCAAGGCCAAGCTGGGTGCGCCCAGCCACAACACCCTGGTGCACCGTGTGGCGGTGATGAGCAAAGCGCACCAAAACCGGGGCATCCCCAACCCCTGCCATGATGAAAAAGTGCGTGAACTGCTCTCGCGCACGCGCAAGGCCTACGCCAAGCGGGGCGAGCGACCTCAGAAAAAATCCGCCATCACCAAAGATGTGCTGCAACAACTGCTGTCCACCTGTGACGACAGCCTGCGCGGCCTGCGTGACCGTGCCCTGCTGCTGTTTGCCTGGAGCAGCGGGGGCCGCCGTCGCTCAGAAATCAGCAGTGCAGACATGCAATACCTGCGGCAAATTGGCCCGGGCCAATATCTGTACGAGCTGGCTTTTTCCAAAACCAACCAAAGCGGCGCAGACTTGCCCGAAAACACCAAACCCGTGTTGGGAGCGGCAGGCAAAGCCTTGGCCGACTGGCTGGCTGCCAGCGGCATTACCGAAGGCGCCATCTTCCGGCGCATTCGCAAAGGCGGGCACCTGGGCGAGCCCCTGCAAGCGCCCGCCGTGCGCGCCATCGTCAAAGAACGCTGTGCGCTGGCCGGAGTGGATGGTGACTTTTCTGCGCACTCGCTGCGCTCGGGTTTTGTTACGGAAGCGGGCAAACGCAATGTGCCGCTGGCCGAAACCATGGCGCTCACCGGCCACCAGAGCGTGGCCACCGTACTGGGCTACTTCCGCGCAGAATCCGTCATCCACAACCAGGCCGCGCATTTGATGGATGAGGATTGATAGCATGCGCCCGGCGCTCTAGCATGGCTGCACCGGCTGAAAGTTCTCCCCTGCACTTTCATCCAGCACCAGCCCTCTCACCCGTTTCAGGAGTGCGCACCATGCCCCGCCCTAGCAGCCAGTCAGCCCCCAGCACCCAAGATCAGACCGCAGGCACCGCCGCCAAGCCCAACGCTGCAAGTGCCGCCAAGGTATTTGGCGCATCGGCTGCACTCGATGCGCTGAGCGCGATTGACGAACACACCCGCAAAGTGGTGGCACATGTACGCCAGCGCACCCACATCTCGCGCAACCTCGGCCATCAAGCCGCGCCAAACCGCGACAGTCTGGGCGCGCGCGCCGCTGATACCGTTGCAGGCTTTGGTGGCTCTTGGACTTTTGTGCTGCTGTTCGTCTTCACTACGCTGGCGTGGATGGTGGTCAACACCCTGCTTTTGGCATGGCAGGGGCACACCTTTGACCCCTACCCCTACATCTTGCTGAACCTGGTGTTGTCCATGCTGGCCGCCATCCAGGCGCCCATCATCTTGATGTCCCAAAACCGCCAGGCCGACAAAGACCGCGTGCGCAGCGAGCACGATTACGAAGTCAACCTCAAAGCCGAGCTGGAAATCATGCTGCTGCACGAAAAAATCGACCAGTTGCAAAACCAGCAATGGCATGAGCTGCTGGCGCTGCAACGTGAGCAGCTGCAACTGCTGGAAGGCCTGCTCCTGCAGCGCGGCAGCGCACCACAGGCCAGTTGATTCACAACTGCCGGGCAATTTGATCGAGCAGATGCGGCGTTACAAGCCAAACTGGCCTCTAGCGCTTATGCAGCAAGCGCTAGCAGCTATCAATCGTGAAATTGATTCTCTATAAAAAAAGCCACTCCCAAGGCGGCTTTTCATGGTGATCTGCAGCTGGCTGCAATATGGGTACTTTGGGGCGCGCTTTACACCGAACGCATCAGCCCGCCATCCACCCGAATATTCTGTCCGTTGATATAGGCACTGCCCTCACCCGCCAAAAACGCAATCGTTGCCGCAATCTCTTCCACCGTGCCATAGCGCTGCATGGGCACGGCCGCGCGGCGGGCGGCTTGTTCGGGTTTGCTGTTGATCCACCCGGGCAGCACATTGTTCATGCGCACGTTGTGCTTGGCGTATTCGTCCACAAACAGCTTGGTAAAACTCATCAACCCCGCGCGCGAGACGGCAGAGGTGGGGAACAAATCCACCGGCTCTAATGCCCACGCGGTAGAGATATTGACGATGGCCCCGCCCCCTTGGCGCACCATGATCGGTGTCACCACCCGCGCGGCGCGTACCACGTTCAGGAAATAGGCGTCCAACCCGGCGTGCCAGTCCTCGTCCGTCAACTCCAGCACCGGCGCACGCGGGCCATTGCCTGCGGAATTGACCAGTACATCGACCCGGCCCCAGCGCTCCATCACCAAATCCACCAGCTTTTGGATATCGGCTTGGCTCTGGTTGGTTCCGGCGACACCTATGCCGCCCAGTTCTTGGGCCAATGCCTCGGCTTTGCCGGACGAGGACAGCAAACCGACGTGGTAGCCGTCAGCGGCGAGTTTGCGGGCAGTGGCTGCGCCCATGCCAGAACCGGCGGCGATGATGATGGCGGTTTTATCTGTAACAGGTTTCATTTTAGTAAAAAATATTATTTTTTATAGAACTTCTAAATTCATTGTAAGAGATTTCAAGATTTCTTAATTTAGAAAGCATTTCATTTACTAACAAATCATATTTACCACCATCCTCCCATTTTCCACCTCTATCTACATTAAGAGTTGGAGCTAAGCATGTTCTATAAATATCTCCTGTTTGATTGTAGGGCCACATGTCGAACTTTTCACAATGAAATCTTAAAAAATCATCTAATGCTGAAATAAGTATTTTTTTTGATTCGTCAATTTCACAGATAAGAAAATTGTTTTTTTGCATTTTTAAAAAAACTAATGAATCCTCCAGCATATCCGTATGATTGCTCATCATTGCATCATTAGTCCTAATGTAATTTAAAAATGAATTCAGCTTCTCCTCTGAAATGATTTTATCAAACTTAATAAAAACATCTTTATCATGATTAATTTTATTTAACAACTCATTTTTTTGTTCTTGGTTTTTATATTTACATTCTTTAAAATCTATAAATTTTAGTACAATATTTGTCAGGACTCCATATATTGAGCCAAGCAAACATAGCATAAACCCCCAGAATTCATCTTTTTCACCTGTAAGTGAGTAGTTGTACTGCTTTTCCAAGAAAAAATTAACTAAATCAACCCATAATGGCGTTGTCATAATGGAAACACCAGAAATAACCAATACCAACACAATTCTATTGTGGAAATTTGGTATAAATAATTTTATTATATTTAAAATATCTATTTTTTTATAATCTATCATTTTGAAAAATATTTGCATTTTTTGATGAAGAATTAATGCCTTTTTCTATATGAATATTAATATCACATAAAGATTCAATTATTTTTACAAATTTATCAACAATTAAAATCGCTTGCCCATCTTCCTTCAACCTTCCCAAACATTGCCAAATCTCCTCTCGCACCACCGGCGCCAACCCCTCCGTTGCCTCATCCAAAATCAGTAACTTGGGATTGGTCGATAAGGCCCGCCCAATCGCCAGCATTTGCTGCTCACCACCCGAAAGCTGGTTGCCCATGTTGTGCTCACGTTCTTTCAGGCGCGGAAACAACTCATAGATTCGCTGCAAATCCCAAGCGGCATCCTGTTTAGCATCAGCTTTGCGTGCAAACGCCACCAAATGCTCGCGCACCGTGAGATTGGGGAAACACATGCGCCCTTCGGGCACCAGCGCAATGCCACGACGTGCAATTTCATCCGCTGGCAGGTTCGTAATCTCCTGCCCCTCAAAGAAAATCTGCCCCTTGCGCAGGGGCAGCGCGCCGGTGATGCATTTGATGGTGGTGGATTTGCCCATGCCATTGCGGCCCATGAGGCTGACGACTTGGTGCGGTTCAATCGTTAAGCTCACGCCAAATAGCACTTGGCTGGCGCCATAGCCTGCTTCGATATTGCGCACTTCGAGCAAAGGCCGACTACGTGTAATCATGGGAATGTCGAGGTACTCCTCCATGTCTGTCATATCTCCTCCCCCTCTTCCTGCCCCAAATACACGGCTTGCACGCGTGGGTCGTGCTGGATTTGCGCGGCTGTGCCCTGTGCAAATACCTTGCCGTAGACCAGCACGGTGATGCGGTCGGCCAGTTGGAACACGGCGTCCATATCGTGCTCAATCAGCAAAATCGCCATATCTTTTCTGAGTTGCTGGATCAGCTCCACCATTTCTTCGGATTCGGCCGGCCCCATTCCAGCCATGGGCTCGTCCAGCAGCAGCAATTTGGGCGTGGCGGCAATGGCCAAGGCGACATCGAGCTTGCGCTGCGCGCCGTGGGGCAAGGTGCCTGCCACGGTGTTCCATTGCTCTTGCAACTGCACGCGGTGGGCCAGCGCCCACGCTTTGGCTTTGAGTTCCGCATCTTTGTCGCGCACTTTGAACCAGCGAAAGCTATTGGCCTGGTGGGCTTGCACGGCCAGCAGCAGGTTTTCGGCCACGGTCAGCTTGGGGAAGATGCTCGTAATTTGAAAGCAGCGCGACAAGCCCGCCGCCACGCGCTGGTGGGGGGCGAGGTGGATGAGTTCTTGGCCGTCGAGCTTGAGCGAGCCGCCATCGGCAGCCAGCAAGCCCGAGATCAAATGCACCAGCGTGGATTTGCCTGCGCCGTTGGGGCCGATGAGGGCGTGGATTTCCCCCTGCTCCACTTGCAGCGATACATGATCCGTCGCGGTCAACGCACCAAAGCGTTTGACCAAGTTTTGAATGGAAAGCAGGCTCATGCCTTGCCCTCCTTGCGCTGATAGCTATGCTTTTTAGCTGCGCTGTCTTTTTTGGCAAAGAAAGCCGCCAAGCCCTTGGGCGCGAGGAACACCACGGCTATTAACAGCATGCCCATAGGCGCGTGCCAGTAGTCGGTGGTTTGTTTGAGGATTTCTTCCAACACCAGCCACACGGCCACACCCAGCGGCGCGCCCCAGCGCAGGCCGATGCCGCCAATCACCACCATCACAATCAGCAGGGCCGACTGGTTCCACTGCATCAGGCTGGGGCTGACAAACAGGTTTTGCGTGGCCAGCAGCGCGCCGGACAAGGCGGCAATGCCGCCCGCCAGTGCAAAAGCCAGCAGCTTGAGGCGCACTGTGGGGTAGCCCATGGCTTGCATCCGCGTTTCGTTGTCGCGAATACCTTCCAAGGCGCGGCCAAAGTACGAGCGCTCAATCCGCGACAGCAATAAAAATATAGCTGCCAGCACAAGCAGGACAAGGGTAAACAGCCAATTTCCCTCTGCATTCACACCCTCCCACAGCAACAGTGGGCTATACATGGTGTAGCCATCGTCCCCGCCATAAGCGCGCAGCGACACAGCCAGGTAGTACAGCATTTGCGCAAAAGCCAGCGTAATCATGATGAAGTACACGCCCTGCGTGCGCATGGCCACCAGCCCGATCACAGCGGAGATCAGCATGCCCGCCACGGCGGCGACCAGCCAGATGAGCCAAGCGTTGCTAAAGCCGCCCTCCACCATGGCCACCACGGCATAAGCGCCCACGCCCACAAAACCGGCGTGGCCCAGGGCGACGAGCCCTGCGCGGCCAATCAGAAAGTTCAGACTGAGCGCGGCCATGCTGACGATGAGCATGCGGCGCACAAAGTCCACGTAATAGTCCAGCCCCAGCGCGGGCGCGACCCAGGGGAAAGCGCCCAGCAGCAACACCAGCACGGCCAGCACACTGTGGCTGACCCAGCGGGCGTGGGCGTTGGAGGCTAAAGCCGGGGGATTGGCTGGCGGGCTGTCTACATTGACCAATTTGCGATCCATCACAGAAAACACCACCTATGCTTTGGCGGGAAACAAGCCCGATGGTTTGAACACCAGCACGCCGGCCATCAAGACATACATGGCAATGCTGGCAACGGCAGGGCCAATGTCGGCCGCCAAGCTGGGCGAGAGCACCTCCCGCAACAACGGTGGCAGCAAGGCGCGGCCTGCGGTATCGACCAAACCGACCAGCAACGCCGCAATCAACGCGCCGCGCACGGAGCCAATGCCACCGATGACGATGACCACGAGGGCAGGAATCAAAATGCTCTCCCCCATGCCCACTTGCACGGCGCTGATCGGCGCCATGAGCGCGCCCGCCAATGCCGCCAGCGCTGCGCCCATGCCAAACACAATCGCAAACACGCGGTTGACGCGAATGCCCATCCACTCGGCCATCTGGCGGTTGGACGCGCCAGCGCGCACCCACATGCCGAGCTTGGTGTGGTTGACCAGCAGGTACAACGCCAGCGCAGCGCACAAGCCTGCAGCCAAAACAACCAAGCGGTAGGACGGATAAGGCAGAAAACCGAATAGCTCCACCGGCCCCGACAGCGCAGCCGGTGTGGGCGCCATGATGGGCGATGGGCCCCAGATGGCTTTGACGGTGTCGTCTGCCATCAAGATCACGCCAAAGGTGGCCAGAACCTGCGAGAGGTGGTCACGCACGTACAGCTTGCGAATGAGCACGGCCTCCAGCACGGCGGCCAAAGCCACGGTGACCACAATGCCCACGGCAATCGCCAACAAGAAAGAGCCGCTGTGCGTATGCACGCTGGCAGAGACATAGCCCCCCGCCATGAACAGGGCGCCGTGGGCGAGGTTGAGCGTGTCCATGATGCCGAACACGAGGGTGAGGCCCGCCGCCAGCAAAAACAGCATCAGGCCGTAGCCCAGGCCGTTCAAGGCCTGTTCCAACAGAAAAACCGAATCCATATGGTCTTACCAAATAACGAGCTACAGCAGCTTGGTGCCCAAGGGCACCGCCTGATCGGGCACACAAAGCACCACGCCGCCGGCTTCATCGTGAAAGCCGGTGACCAGGCATTCCGACATGACGGGGCCGATCTGTTTGGGTGGAAAGTTGACCACCGCCACCACTTGCTTGCCGATCAAGCTTTCGGGCGTGTAGTGGGCGGTGATTTGCGCGCTAGATTTTTTGATGCCCAGCGCGGGGCCAAAGTCCACCTGCAACAGGTACGCGGGCTTGCGCGCCTGGGCAAAGACTTCAGCGCTAACAATGCGCCCCACGCGCAACTCCACGCGCGTGAAGTCATCCCATGCAATGGTTTCCATAGGTTTTAATAGCTGCCAGCGCTTATTTCATGCCGCATTCAGCCGCAAAACTGTCTTGATGGGCGGTGAAAATCTTGCCCGGCTGTAGCGCGTTGGTGATAAGGCCGTCTTTGGTTTTGACGACCTGGCGCAGGTAATAGTCCTGGGTGAGGAACTGGTTGTTGCCGTAGCGCACATTGCCGCGCACCGAGTCGAACTTGGCGGTTTTGATGGCCTTGGCCACGACGGCCTTGTCATCGAGCTTGCCGCCCACGGCCTTGACGGCAGCGTTGAGGTTCATGACCACGTCGTAGGCAAACGCGGCGTACAGCGTGGGCAGGCGGCCATAGGCCTTTTGGAACTCGGCCACAAATTGCTTGTTGGCGGCGTTGTCCAGGTCGTGCGCGTAGCTGGAGGCGTTGTAGATGCCCACCATGGGCTCGCCCACGGCGGCGATGATGTCTTGGTCGGCCGTAAAGGGCGAGGAGATCAAGACCATGTCTTTGTTCAAGCCCGCGCCCATGAACTGCTTGATGAAGTTGATGCCCATGCCGCCGGGCTGGAAGATGTAGACCGCATCGGGCTTGGCGGCGCGCAGCTGGGCCAGCTCGGCTGCAAAGTCCAGTTGGCCCACTTTGGTGTAGACCTCATCGGCCACAGGTTTGGCATAGCCGCGCTTGAAACCGTTGACCGCATCTTTGCCTGCGGGGTAATTGGGGGCCAGCACGACGACTTTTTTGTAGGCCTTGTCGGCGGCATGTTTGCCTGCCGCTTCGTGCATGGCGTCGTTTTGGTAGCTGGTGCCAAAGAAGAACGGGTTGCACTGCTTGCCAGCCAGCTGGCTGGGGCCGGGGTTGGCCGACAAAAATGGCACCTTGGCGCCAAACACCGTGGGGCCGAGGGCCAACACCACGTTGGAGCCAACAGGGCCGGTGAAGAAATCGACCTTGTCGCGCTTGATAAAGCGGTCTGCCACCTGTCGCGCGGTTTCGGGGTTGCCAGCGGTGTCGGCCTGAATGAATTCAGCAGGCACGCCGCCGAGTTTGTTGTCCAGCAGCTTGGCTGCCAGGTTCAGGCCGTCTTTGATTTCGGCGCCGGGGCCTGCAAACGGGCCAGAAATATCCAGGGCCACGCCCACTTTGATGGGGTTGGCGGCACTAGCGCTGGCGCTGGCCATGCACAGCGCAGCAGTGGCCAAAGCAGAAGGAGCCAGGGTGAACAGGCGGCGGGCGTAGGTCATGGTGCTTGTCTCTGAGATAGTTGGAAGGTGCGCAACGCCGCACAGCCTACACAGCATGCTCTGTTTTGTGGAGCTAATGCCCTGCCCCTGTTGCAAGCATGCTCACATGCCCTCAGCTTTGTGCAAGCTTGCTTGACAGAGGCAATGCCTGCGCTGTGCGTGCCAACACGGACGAATGGCACCTCGGCCGAAAAGTGAACGGTTGAAATCGTTTTATAGTTTCTTTTAATTACAAAATAAACCACAGCTAACAATAAGCTGCGTGCGCAACACCCCATGTCACACCCCACTCCTGCGGCCCACGCTCTAGGCCGCTGTGCCTTTGTTTTGCTTGCTTTGGGCAGCACCTGCGCCGCGGCGGGCGGGCTGGACCGCACCGCCCAAAGCTTGTCCCCCTTGTTTGAAAAAGGCCGCTACGTGGGCGTGGACGGCTACTACTCCCGCCCTTCCGTGCAAGGCCGCGACGCCATGGGTTTTTCGACCGGCAATGTTGCCCCCAGCTACGGGCAATGGGGCTTGAGCTACAAGCAAGACCTCAGCCCCCAGCTGTCGATGGCGTTGATGCTGACCCGCCCGTTTGGGCTGCATATCCGCTATGACCGCAGTGCTTCGCCCTTGCTGGGAGGTACCGAAGTCAAGCTCTCCACGCGCGAGTTGCAGGGAGTGCTGCGCTACAAGTTCAATGCGCAATGGGGCGTACATGGCGGCCTGCGGCTGCAGCAATCGCACGGCAGCGTCACCCTCCAAGGCATGGCGTATGGTGCTGCGCTCGGCGGCTATCACGTGAAATTTGCCCGCAGTACCGAGCCGGGTTATTTGCTGGGCATCAGCTACGAACAGCCAGACATTGCCTTGCGCGTGGTGGCCACGTATTACTCGGCCATCCGCCACCGCGTTCAGACCACCGAAAACCTGTGGCCTGGGTCAACCCAGACGGCATCCACCTCACCCCAGACATTCAATCTGGATGTGCAAACCGGCATTACCGCCAGCACCTTGCTGTTTGGGCAGATCCGCTGGGGAAATTGGGAAGCGTTTGAGTTGCGGCCCCAGGCTTTTGCCACCATCACCCGGGGAAAAAGTCTGACGGATTTGGACAACGCCATCACCTACACCCTGGGCTTGGCACAAAAATTCTCGCCGCAGTGGACGGGCTTTGTGGCGCTGGCCCATGACAAAAAAAGCCCATCCATGCCGTTGTCACCGTTGCGCCCCAGCAGCGGTAGACAGGGCTACACCTTGGGGCTGGTGTATGACAACGAGGTGGTCAAAATCAGCCCCTGGGTGAGCTACCAAAGACTGGGCGGCGCAGAAGTCTCCACCACCCAGACACCGATGGCGCGCTTTGGCAAAAGCTCGGCTACGGTGTTTGGCATTCAGATGGGCTACCACTTTTAAGCGGTGGCATGTGGCGCGGGCCTGTGAATTTCAGGCCAACGCGTGAGGCAACCCCATCAGCGCTAAAGCCGTCTGGTGTACGACCGATTGGCGGTCTGCCAAGGCCAATGGCAAATCAAAATGGTTGGTGCCCGGCGCATCTACCCACTGCCCGGGTAAACAGCGGGCCTGCCAGGCCGCCAGATATTCGCGCGACTGGCGCTTGAACTCGGTGGTTTCGAACTCTCCGCACGCCACGCGCAACTGGCAATGGCTGTGCGTGCTGGCATCGGGCAGCGCAAAACGCGGGCTGTTGCGCAGGGCGGCGGCGTCATCCAGGTGCATCCAGGCGTTGATGTGCGTGGTGATGAGAGGCTGCAAATCAAACAGCCCACTAAAAGGGAAGGCGGATGCCGGTGTGGCGCTGGCGGGCAAGTCGTAGTCTTCTTGCCAACCCTTGGCCAGCAACATGCCCACCAAATGGCCGCCTGCGGAGCTTCCGCACACACAGATGTTGCGGGCATCGCCCCCATAAATCGCGATGTTGCGCACCACCCATGCATAGGCCTGGCGGATTTGATCGACGATGTGATCGAGCGTGACCGCAGGGGCCAGATCGTAATCAGACACCACGACGATGGCGCCTGCCTGGGTGAGCGCTGGCGCCATAAACGCCGAATCATCTTTGCCCAAGGCGCGCCAATAGCCGCCGTGGATATAGATAAAAACAGGAGCTGCTGGCGCTTGTACAGCAAGCGCTGGAGGCAAATAAATATCTAAAAGATCAGTCGCGCGCGGGCTGTAGCGCTGGTTGCGTACTGCGCCGGGCAAGGCCAACGCCGCGTGGCTTTCTTGGGTGTAGCGCGCCATGTAGGCCAGCGCATCTTGCACACTGGCGCGGGCGTTGTATTGGCGGTCAAAGTGGGCTTGAGCAGTCATGTCGCTGGTATTCATGCTTCAAGCTTAACGTTGATAGCGGTGAAACCAGCGCAGTGGCCAAGCTTCAAGCCCCCAAGTTTGGCTGAAGCATTCCGGTTTTAGCCCAGCGCGGCAATCACATCGGCCGGTGCCTGCACCAACTCAATCAACACGCCCTCTCCCGCAATCGGAAACTCGTCATTGCTTTTGGGGTGTAAAAAGGTGATGTCATAGCCTGCGGCACCCTTGCGGATGCCACCGGGGGCAAAACGTACGCCTTGGGCAGTGAGCCATTCCACGGCCTTGGGCAGATCGTCAATCCACAGGCCAATGTGGTTCAGCGGCGTGGTGTGCACGGCGGGCTTTTTGTCGATGTCCATGGGCTGCATGATGTCCACCTCTACCTTCATGGCACCGGTGCCCATGGCCAGAATGTCTTCGTCCACATTCTCGCGCTCGCTCTGGAAGGTGCCGGTTTGCTCCAGACCCAGCATATCGACCCACAGCTTCTTCATGCGCTGCTTGTCAGTGCCACCAATGGCCACTTGCTGGATGCCTAAAACTTTAAATGGGCGGGGGTTGCTCATGGCAGATAGTCCTCAATGTTTACGGAGTCAATAAATTCAACGGGAATGAAGCGCTGGGCATAGTCCAGATATACGCCAGAGCGCAAGAACAGCTCAAAAATATCGGGGTCTATATGGTGGTGGCGCCGCATGTCAGCCATCAGGTCAAGCACTTCGGACAAGGGCTTGCGCGGTTTGTAGGGGCGGTCACCAGCAGTCAGCGCCTCAAAAATATCAGCCACGGCAATCATGCGTGCTACCGGACTCATGTCTTCGCGGCGCAGGCCTTTGGGGTAGCCGGTTCCATCCATTTTTTCGTGGTGCCCGCCTGCAATTTCAGGCACCGCCCGCAGATGCTGCGGAAATGGCAGGCAAGTGAGCATCTTGATGGTTTGAATGATGTGCTCATTGATTTTGTAACGCTCCTCGTCCGACAACGTGCCTCGAGCTACCAACAGATTGTGCAATTCACCACGGTTGTAGAGCAACTCAGGCACTTGCATCTTGAAACCTCAGACATTGTCGGGTGCAATCTGATCGTGGGGCGAGCGCTCAATGCGGTGTGCGGGCTTATCGGCCAGCAGCAACTCTTGCGCAGGCAATGGTGTGGACTGCTGGCGCTGGGCCTCTGCCAGCGAGATACCGAGGGTGTCATCCAAGGTGCGTGTCCAGGTACGTTGGGCAATGTGGCGCAGCCGCTCTTGCTCTGCAGCACCCAGCTTTTCACCGCCCTGGTTGCAAGCGGCCACAAAGGCAAACTCCTCATCCAATTCGCGACAGGTCTGGAGCATGGCTGCGCGGGCTTGCTCGGGCTGGGCGCCGGCTGCGATCGCTTCGTACATGGTGATGTGTGCATCGCGCTTGAGCACTTCAAAACGCATGCGCACTTCGTGGATGCGGTTGTAAATGGTTTCGAGCTTGGTTGCCTTGTCCACCACAAATTCAGGGGTTGTGACTTTGCCGCAGTCATGCAGCCACGATGCGACATGTACGGCCTCCCAGTCATGCGCAGAAAGTGCGAAGTCTGCAAATGCTCCATCGGTCTGATCGCAGGCAGCCTGGGCCAGCATTTTGGTGAGTTCTGGCACGCGCGCGCAGTGACTGGCGGTATAGGGGCTCTTGGCATCAATCGCACCAGCAATCAATTCAATAAAAGCGGTAAACAGCTTCTTTTGTTGCTCAATCAAGGCACGCGCTTCCAGCGAGACGGCCGCGTTGCCTGATAGCGCAGCCACAAAAGCCACCTGCGTATCCACGGGCGGAGATGGCATAAATAACACCATGGCCCCCACATATTCGCGGCGACGGTTGAGCAGCGGAATGACCACGCTGTGCGATAGCCCTTGGGCGATAGCACTGGGTGCCAGTTGCAAGCCCTGGATATCTGCAATGGTCAGCGGCTGACTGGTCACCGCGTTTTCGCGCAAACAACGTTCCAGCAAAGGCCCGCAGGAGCATGGATCAGGCGAGGTTGAGGGCGGCAGCGGAATGGTTGCCAGCGTGGCCAAAGCCTGGTCATCCAAGGCAGTGCCATCCGCCAAGCGCCCACAGGCTGGATAAAGCTGGTCACCATCGGCCAGGTACAGCAAGCCCGAAGCGGCACTTGCCGTCAACATGGTTTCTTTGAGCAAGCGCGGCAGCAAGCGGTCAAACTGCTCTTCTGCGGCGACTGCCATGCTCAGGTCCAAAAAACGCCGAATGGTGTCCTGCATGCTTTGGAGCGTGACGCCCAGTTCATGGGTTTCTTTGATCAAGCTGTCGACCTGGATAGGCTGCTCAAAATCGAATTGCTCAATCGCCTGGACATCCAAAGCCAAGCGGCGCAACGGCCTGGAAATAGCTTGTGCCAGCAGCCAAGCAACCGGCATGGACAGCAAAATGATTGACAACGTGACCACTGTTGACCATTGCAACTGCTGCCGCGCAGCAGCCGTCAGTTCCATCTCTGGCACTGCCAACAGCAGCCGCATGTCTTGCGTCGCTTTGTCAGGCACCTGTATGGATGCTGTCCACCACGATTGACCACCAGGGTCAGTAAACTGCTCCATATCTTTTGCGCCAGGGTCTTTGAACAGATGGTTCAAAGGTACGCTGTGCAAGGACTCTAGCAAGGGCATGTTGCTGTTCGTGCCGTTTGCAGCATCCAGCAGTGCTCCGATGTGCTCGTTGGCAAGCAGTTCGCCACGGCTATTGACCAAAGCCAGCTGGGTTCCTGGCGTGAATTTTTGCTGCGTCAGGCGATCGCTCAGTGTGGCCAAATTGATATCGGCCCCCACCACCACCCCACCCCAGCTTGCTGCAGATGCCAGGGTGATGCCAACGGAGTGCGTGGTGTGAAACAGGTAGGGGCGTGTTTGTATCAGCGTTGTGGACACTGTGGCCTCACGCCACCATGCACGGTCGCGCGGATCGAACGTGCTGACGTAATCAGGGCGGTCCACACTCTCGATAATTTCGCCAGCGGCATCCAGAAAAATGTAGCGCCCCACATTGTCGGCGCCTCGCTCAATGCTTTGCACCATCATGTGCGCCTCTGCCGGCGCTGACAGTTGTTCTCGTGAGCGCTCATCGAGTTGACGCAGCAGGAAAAAATCCCCATTCGGGTAAGCCGCATACACCGCGCTGACAGCCTTTGCGCCCTTGAACACCTGGCTCAAAGCGTTCAGAGCATTGAGGCGTTCCTGGAGCGTTGTTGCCCATGTAATACGGTGCAGGCGGAGAAATTCCACCGCCATTTCCGCAGGCTCCAGGGTGTTGTGCAGCTCTTGCTGGACAGACGGGCCAATGCGCTTCCACTGCTCATGGGCCGCAGTCTGCAGCATGCCTGCGCTGATGTGATAGCCCAGTCCACCGATCAATCCGCCGACCAGCAAGGTCATGAAGAAAAATAATGTGGAAATGTAAACATGCAAGGGCTGAAGCAGGCGCATGGTAGTCCCCATTTCTTAGAGCCTGACGGTTCAAGCCAGTGTACAAAACTGGCTTGCAGCGCCCTTGCACGTTGTGGCGTGATCGCAAAAACGTTATTCGAATTCGATGATCACATCATCAACCGCCAGCGAGGCACCCTTGCCGGAGCTGATTTTGCGCACCACGCCATCCTGGGTAGCGAACAAGATGTTTTCCATCTTCATGGCTTCGATTACAGCCAGCTTTTCGCCCGCCTGCACCTTCTGCCCTTCTTGCACAGCCACATCCACCAGCAAACCGGGCATGGGCGAGAGCAAGAACTTGGACATATCGGGCGGCGCCTTGTAAGGCATCATCTCGTGCAGCTTGCCCCCCAGTGGCGACAGCACCATGGCTTCGATCTGCGTGCCGTTGTGGATGATGCGCAATGCCAGCGGATTTTTGGGCGTGCCGCGCTCGACCTGCACCGTGAAGGGCTGGCCGTTGCAAATGCCTTGCAGACGCACTTCGCGCATGGCGCTGAAGCTCTGGAACTCATAGCGCTTACCGTTCAGCGTGACCGTGCTCTTGCGGCTGTCGTACTCGAAATCGCTCACGGTGACGGCATGGTGCTGACTCTCCCCTTCGGCGCCCAGCACGACCACGGTGTAATCGGCCGAGACCACCACCTCGTGGCCGCGCATCTGGCCACTGATGGTGGAGGCACGTGCACGGTAGCGGCGGTTCATGTGGGCAGCCAGGGCCACCAGGAAGTCCGGGTCGCTGTGCGGCACGTCGCTGCTGTTGAAGCCGTGCGCGTAGTGCTCGGCAATGAAGCCGGTGTTGAAGTCACCCGTCTGGAACTTGGGGTGCGCCAGCAGCGCCGCCTGGAACGGGATGTTGGAGCTGATGCCACGGATGACAAAACCGTTCAGGGCTTCGCGCATCTTGGCGATCGCCTCGGCGCGGTCCTTGCCGTGCACGATGAGCTTGGCGATCATCGAGTCATAGAACATCGGGATCTCGCCGCCCTCGTACACGCCGGTGTCCACGCGCACACCGTGCAGGTGCTCGGTATCTGCCTGCCACATGGTCTGCTCGGGCGGGTTAAAGCGCACCAGGCGGCCGGTGGAAGGCAGGAAGTTGCGGAATGGGTCTTCGGCGTTGATGCGGCATTCCATCGCCCAGCCGTCGCGCTTGACGTCTTCCTGCTTGATCGTCAGCTTTTCGCCGGCGGCCACGCGGATCATCTGCTCGACCAAATCGAGGCCAGTGATGCACTCGGTCACCGGGTGCTCCACCTGCAGGCGGGTGTTCATCTCCAGGAAGTAGAAGTCCTGGTTCTTGCCGACCACGAATTCCACCGTGCCGGCCGACTGGTACTGCACAGCCTTGGCCAGGGCCACGGCCTGCTCACCCATGGCCTTGCGCGTGGCATCCGAAATGAAAGGTGAAGGAGCTTCTTCGATCACCTTCTGGTGGCGGCGCTGGATGGAGCATTCGCGCTCATTCAGGTAGATGACGTTGCCGTGGCTGTCACCGAGGATCTGGATTTCGATGTGGCGCGGCTGCTCGACAAACTTCTCGATGAAGATGCGATCGTCACCAAAGCTGTTGCGCGCTTCGTTTTGGCAGCTGGCAAAGCCTTCGAAGGCTTCCTTGTCATTGAAGGCCACGCGCAGGCCCTTGCCGCCGCCGCCGGCCGAGGCCTTGATCATCACGGGGTAGCCGATACCCTTGGCGATTTCCACCGCCTGCTCGGGGCCAGCGATGGGGTCGTTGTAACCGGGGATGGTGTTGACCTGGGCCTCATTGGCCAGCTTCTTGGAGGCGATCTTGTCGCCCATGGCAGCAATCGAGTGCGCCTTGGGGCCGATGAAGGCGATGCCCTCGTCTTCGCAGCGCTTGGCAAAGGCCTCGTTCTCGCTCAAAAAGCCGTAGCCGGGGTGGATGGCCTGGGCGCCGGTCTGCTTGGCGGCGGCAATGATGCGGTCAGCCACTAGGTAGGACTCGCGGCTGGGCGCTGCGCCAATATGCACGGCCTCATCAGCCAGCTTGACGTGGCGGGCCTCTTTATCAGCCTCGGAATACACCGCCACGGTGGCGATACCCATCTTGCGGGCGGTAGCGATCACGCGGCAGGCGATCTCGCCACGGTTGGCGATCAAGATTTTGGTGAACATGTTGTCTGCTTCCTTTGTTTTTTGTCTCGAGAATTGAGCGAACGGGAATCCAAGCGTTCGATCAACTGCATTGCTTCTTGCGTTTTTTCTAATCGCACGCCAAGCCAGCGCTGCACCTGCACTGCCGCGCCGTAACCCAGGCCCACGATGGGGCCCATGAGCGGCGAAATCAGCATCGCGCCAATAATTACGGCGGTGGAGTTGGTGTTGAGCCCGACGGACGCAATCAAAATGGCAAAAAACAGCACCCACAGGTTGGTACCACCAAATTGCACGCCCGAGCGCACCATATCGTCGATCACGTCCGGATCTTGCTGGTCATTGCGTAAATCAAACAAAAACAAGAGGTTCGGGCGCATGGTCGCAGTGCCTTACAGCGGTATGTTGCCGTGTTTGCGCCAAGGGTTTTCCAACTCCTTGGTCTTGAGCATCTCCAGCGAGCGGCAGATCCGTTTGCGAGTTTCGTGCGGCTGGATCACGTCGTCAATGAAGCCTCGTGCGCCGGCCACAAAAGGGTTGGCAAAACGGGCCTTGTATTCGGCTTCGCGGGCTGCCAGCTTTTCAGGGTCGTTCTTGTCTTCACGGAAAATGATTTCCACCGCCCCCTTGGCGCCCATCACGGCAATTTCCGCATTCGGCCAGGCCAGATTCACGTCGCCACGCAGGTGCTTGGAGGCCATCACGTCATACGCACCGCCGTAGGCCTTGCGGGTAATGACGGTGATTTTTGGCACAGTGGCTTCTGCGTAGGCATACAGCAGCTTGGCACCGTGCTTGATGATGCCGCCGTATTCCTGCGAAGTACCGGGCATGAAGCCTGGCACGTCCACGAAGGTGATGACGGGGATGTTGAAGGCATCACAAAAACGCACGAAACGCGCCGCCTTGATGGACGACTTGATATCCAGGCAGCCGGCCAGCACCAGTGGCTGGTTGGCCACGATGCCCACGGTCTGCCCCCGCATGCGCGCAAAGCCAATGATGATGTTCTTCGCGTAATCGGGCTGCAGCTCAAAGAAATCGCCATCGTCCACCGTCTTGATGATCAGCTCCTTCATGTCGTAGGGCTTGTTGGCGTTGTCTGGCACCAGCGTGTCCAGCGACATGTCGGCACGGTCCGCAGGATCGGTTGTGTCTCGTACGGGTGCTTTTTCTTTGTTGTTCAGCGGCAGGTAGTTGTAGAGGCGTCGCAGCATCATCAATGCTTCAACGTCATTCTCAAAGGCCATGTCAGCAACACCGCTCTTGGTGGTGTGGGTGATGGCACCGCCCAGCTCTTCGGCCGTAACTTCTTCGTGCGTCACGGTTTTGACCACTTCGGGGCCGGTCACGAACATGTAGCTGCTGTCCTTGACCATGAAGATGAAGTCGGTCATGGCAGGTGAATACACGGCGCCACCGGCGCAAGGGCCCATGATCATGGAAATCTGCGGCACTACGCCGGAGGCCAAGACGTTTTTCTGGAACACATCGGCATAGCCGCCCAAAGACGCTACCCCCTCTTGAATACGTGCTCCGCCAGAATCGTTGAGACCAATCACAGGCGCACCCACCTTCATGGCCTGGTCCATGACCTTGCAGATTTTCTCAGCATGGGTTTCGGACAAAGCGCCGCCGAACACGGTGAAGTCTTGGCTGAACACAAACACCAAGCGGCCATTGATCATGCCGTAGCCAGTCACGACACCATCGCCGGGGATCTTGGTGTTTTCCATACCAAAGTCGGTGCAGCGATGTTCGACGAACATGTCCCATTCTTCAAACGTGCCGTCGTCCAGCAGCAGTTCGATGCGCTCTCGGGCGGTGAGTTTGCCCTTCTTGTGTTGCGCGTCGATGCGTTTTTGCCCGCCGCCGAGGCGGGCCTGTTCTCTTTTGGCTTCTAACTGGGCCAAGATGTTGTTGTGTTCCATATGTCGTCCTTGGGTCCTCTTCCGATAGGGATGGCTTGTTTATTCAGCATGTAATGTTGATTGAACATTGCATGTGCGCTGTATTTATTCAAATTTGCTAGCTGTATGCGCTTGTTGGCTTTGTGCTGCAAGCAGATTTCTTGCTGCAGTGCTTGCAGCCAATTTGCCGCTGGCAACTTCGGCCTGCATGCGCGGCAACAAGGCCTGCACCTGCGGGTGCTGCTTGAAAGCGAGCTTCAGCCCTGCGTCAATCCGCTCCCACATCCAGTCCAGCGACTGCTTCTCGCGCCGAGCTGCCAAACGCCCATTCGCGGTTTGGAGTTGCTGAAACTGTTGCACGGCTGCCCAGAATTTATCGACGCCCTCGCCTTTCAATGCACTGAGCTGCAGCACACGCGGCTGCCACAGTGCGCCGGTGTTGGCATGGTCAGGGTTGCCGTGCATGCCCAGCAATCGCAAGCTGGAGGTGATTTGCGCCTGTGCCCGCGTGGCCGCATTGGGGTCAATATCAGCCTTGTTGATCACCACCAGGTCCGCACGCTCCATGACGCCCTTTTTGATGGCTTGCAAGTCATCACCGGCATTGGGCAGTTGCAGCACACAGTACATATCGGTCATGCCATGCACAGCAATCTCACTCTGCCCCACACCCACGGTCTCGACAATCACCACGTCGTAGCCTGCGGCTTCGCAGACCAGCATGGATTCGCGGGTTTTCTCGGCCACGCCGCCCAGCGTGCCGCTGGAAGGGCTGGGGCGGATATAGGCTTTGGGGTTGACCGAGAGCTGCTCCATCCGGGTTTTGTCCCCCAAGATGGATCCGCCCGAGACGGTGGAAGATGGATCAATCGCCAGCACCGCCACTTTGTGGCCTTGTGCCGTCAGATAGGTGCCCAACGCCTCAATGAACGTGGACTTGCCTACGCCCGGCACGCCGCTGATACCCAGGCGCAGTGCTTTGCCGGTGTACGGCAACAAAGCCGTCAGCAAGTCGTCGCCTTGCTGGCGGTGGTCGGCACGGGTGGATTCCAGCAAGGTAATGGCTTTGGCCATCGCCCTGCGCTGCACGGCGGCGTCGCCTTGCAAAATGCCCGCTTGCATTTGCTCAGGTGTCACTGGGCAATCTCTCTGTCTATAGATAGATAGGGACAACGGCGCTTACACCGAAGCGGCTCGCTTGATGTGCTCCAGCACATCTTTGGCGCTGGCAGGGATGGGCGTGCCGGGGCCGTACACGCCCTTGACCCCTGCTTGGTAGAGAAAGTCATAGTCTTGCGCGGGCACCACGCCGCCGACAAATACGATGATGTCGTCTGCACCTTGTTTTTTGAGCTCTTCAATGATCGCTGGCACCAAGGTTTTGTGCCCCGCTGCCAAGGTGGAGACACCCACGGCGTGCACGTCGTTTTCAATGGCCTGGCGGGCGCACTCTTCAGGTGTTTGGAACAGTGGGCCCATATCCACGTCAAAACCCAAATCGGCAAAGGCCGTTGCGACCACTTTGGCACCACGGTCGTGGCCGTCTTGGCCCAACTTGGCAATCATTACGCGAGGACGGCGGCCCAGTTGCTCAGAGGCCGTGTTGATTTCAGACTTGAGTTGATCCCAGCCTGCGGCGGAGTCATAAGCGGCAGCGTACACACCGGTCACCTTTTGCGTATCAGCGCGGTGGCGGCCATACACCTTCTCCAGCGCATCAGAAACTTCACCCACTGTCGCGCGCAGGCGCACGGCCTGGATGGACAGCTCCAGCAGATTGCCTTGGCCCGACTGCGCTGCAGTTGTGAGAGCATCCAGCGCTTGCTGCACCTTGGTTGCATCGCGTTTTGCCTTGATATCTTTCAGGCGCGCAATCTGGCTGTCACGTACCTTGACGTTGTCCACGTCCAAGATCTCGATCGGGTCTTCTTTGGCCAGCTTGTATTTGTTGACGCCCACAATGACTTCTTTGCCAGAGTCAATGCGCGCCTGCTTTTCAGCGGCAGCCGCTTCAATCTTGAGCTTGGCCCAGCCACTGTCCACCGCTGCGGTCATGCCGCCCATGGCATCCACTTCCTCAATGATGGCCCAGGCCTTGTCCGCCATTTCCTGGGTGAGCTTTTCCATCATGTACGAGCCCGCCCAGGGGTCGATCACGTTGGTGATGTGGGTTTCTTCCTGGATGATGAGCTGCGTATTGCGCGCAATGCGGGCTGAGAACTCGGTCGGCAGCGCAATCGCTTCGTCCAGCGCATTGGTGTGCAGCGACTGGGTGCCGCCAAACACGGCGGCCATGGCCTCTATCGTGGTGCGCACCACGTTGTTATAGGGATCTTGCTCGGTCAAGCTCCACCCCGAAGTCTGGCTGTGCGTGCGCAGCATCAGGCTCTTGGGGCTCTTGGCATTAAAGCCCTGCATGATGCGGCACCACAGCAGGCGGGCGGCGCGCATCTTGGCAATTTCCAAGTAGAAATTCATGCCCACGGCCCAGAAGAAAGACAGGCGGCCAGCAAATGCATCCACATCCATGCCCTTGGCAATCGCGGTTTTGACGTATTCCTTGCCATCGGCCAGCGTAAAGGCCAGCTCCAGCGCCTGGTTGGCCCCGGCTTCTTGCATGTGGTAGCCCGAAATCGAGATCGAGTTGAACTTGGGCATGTTCAGGCTCGTGTACTCGATGATGTCGCCAATGATTTTCATCGACGGCTGGGGCGGGTAGATGTAGGTGTTGCGCACCATGAACTCTTTCAGGATGTCGTTCTGAATGGTTCCAGAGAGCTGGTCTTGCGCCACGCCCTGCTCTTCAGCAGCCACCACATAACCGGCCAGAATCGGCAGTACTGCGCCGTTCATGGTCATGGAGACCGAGACCTTGTCCAGCGGGATCTGGTCAAACAACACTTTCATGTCTTCGACCGAGTCAATGGCGACCCCAGCCTTGCCGACATCACCGGTTACGCGGGGATGGTCGCTGTCGTAGCCACGGTGCGTGGCCAAATCAAAGGCGACGGACACGCCTTGACCGCCAGCCGCCAATGCCTTGCGATAAAAAGCATTCGATTCTTCCGCCGTTGAGAAACCCGCGTACTGGCGAATCGTCCAAGGGCGGCCTGCGTACATGGTGGGCTGGGGGCCGCGGATGTAGGGGGCAAAACCGGGCAAGGTGTCGGTATAGGGCAGGTCTGCAGTATCGGCAGCCGTATACAACGGCTTGACCTCAATGCCATCGGGCGTTGTCCAGTTCAGATTGCGCACATCGCCACCGGGAGCGGCTTTGGCAGAGGCTTTTTCCCAATCTGCCAAATTGTTGCTTGAAAATACCGCACTCCCATTGGCCGCAGCTTGGCCTTGTTTGACATCATTACCCATGGCTAAAACAGTCTCCGTTGTGGTTTTGTGCTGGTAAACGCCAGTTGATCAGCACCGCTCATTATTCATAATTATGAATACATAACCACATGCACAGACCTAGGGTTAGCCCCTAAAAACCTATGACGGAAACCACCGCCCTGCTCACTCCCAAGCCTCTGTATGTAGAGGTTGCGGAGCTCGTTCGCCAGCAAATTTACAGCCGGGAATTAGAGCCCGGCAGCTGGATCGACGAGATGAAGATGGTGGAAAAATTTGGCATCAGCCGCACCCCCTTGCGCGAAGCGCTGAAAGTGTTGGCCGCCGAAGGGCTGGTGACCATGAAACCCCGACGCGGTGCCTATGTGACGGAGGTTTCAGAAAAAGATTTGCATGACGTCTACCACCTGCTGTCTTTGCTGGAAAGCGATGCGGCTGCCGTGGTTGCCGAAAAAGCCAGCGATGAGCAGTTGCAGCAACTGCACGATTTGCACCACGATTTAGAACAGGCCGTCAGCAATGCCGACCAGTTCTTTCACATCAATGAACGGTTTCATATGGCGTTGCTGGCCATGTGTGACAACCGCTTTCTATCGCAAACCGTGGCCGATTTACGCAAGGTCATGAAGCTGAACCGCCACCAGTCCTTGTTCAAGCGTGGCCGTATTGAAGACAGCCTGAAAGAGCACAGCGCCATCATGCAGCATCTCAACAACCGCAACGCCGAAGCCACGCGCCAAGCTATGCAGGCGCATTTTCGCAATGGCTTGGCCGCTGCTGCATCCCGCAGCTAAACCCGGCGCTCTACAAGAGCTATCTGTACTGACCCGCCACACAAAGACACTGCCATGCACCCGCGCACTCTTACTGCTTGTTTTTTGCCGGTGTTCAGTGACAATCAAGGCTGTCATGTAATGTTGATTCGATTGCAGCTTTGACGACCCACTTGCTTCAAAGGACACCAACGTGCTTGGTTCATTTGTTTCTGACAGCGCTCACACGCCCCTGGCAAGCCCCTTGGTGCAGGCCAGCCACAACACCGCCCTGGTTCTACTGTCGTTGCTGATAGCCTTTGGCAGCAACTGCGCCGCCTTGTATATGGCGCACACCAACCGACGCACTTCCCTAACCAGTCACCGCCGCGTTTTGCTCCTGTGCGCCAGCATGCTGCTGGGGCTGGGTATTTGGGCCATGCACTTTATGGGCATGCAGGCAATGCGCCTACCCATGCCGGTGCGCTATGACACCCTGGGCATCCTCTTGTCCATCATTCCCGGGATGGTGGCAGCCTGGCTGGCGTTGCACGCTTTGCAGGTCAAGCATCCTTCCAACCAGCGGATTGTCACCAGCGGCTTCTTGGTGGGCCTCGGTATTGCTGCCATGCACTACAGCGGGATTGCCGCCATGCAGTTGCAAGCGCAGCTGCACTTTCTGCTCCCACAGTTTCTGCTTTCCCTGCTGCTGGGCCCAGTCTTTGCAATTGCGGCTTTTGCAACACACCGCTGGCTGTACCAACGCGGCCTTGAAAACCTGCACTGGGCGTGGCGGCTGCTGCCGCCATTGCTGCTGACGGTGGCAATGGCCAGCATGCACTATGTGGCCATGCACGCCATGCGCTTTGATTTAAGTCACCACCCCATGGCCAGCCAGCTGCAACCCACAGGGCTAGAAAACCACCAAACGCTGTCGCTGGCGATTGCTGCCACCACCGGCATAGTGTTTGTCATTTTGGGGCTGGCCCATGCGGTGCTGCGTTACCGCGATTTGTGGCAAGCCTTGGCGGTGCATGATGCCCGCCTGAACGCCATGGTAGATACGGCGGTTGATGGCGTTATCACCATCAACGAGCGCGGTCTGGTACAGGATTTCAACCCCGCAGCCGCACGCATTTTTGGGTATGCCAAAGACGAGGTCATTGGCCGCAATATTTCAATGTTGATGCCCTCGCCCTTGGCCGAGCAACATGACGCCCACCTTCTAAAACACGTCGGCCACCCCGAAAAAGCCATCACGGTCACTGACCGTGAAGTGCTGGGCAAGCGCAAAGATGGTCGGCATGTGCCGCTGCATCTGGCCATCGGTAAAGCATCGACGCCTTCCGGCATCCTGTTTGTTGGCTATCTGCAAGACATCTCCGCGCGCAAACGCACCGACGCCCAGTTGCGCATTGCGGCCAGCGTCTTCCAGCACGTGCGCGAAGGCGTGGCGATTGTGGATGCCAACCACAACATCTCCGACGTCAACCCGGCTTTTTTGCGGCTGATGGAAAAGTCGCGCGAAGAATGTGTGGGCCAGGCATTAGAAGCGCTCTATGAAGAGGCCGACTTTCCATCCGATATGGGTAAATTGTGGCAAACCGTGGCTTCCCAGCAGTACTGGCAAAGCGAAATCATGGTCACGCGCCGCAATGGCACGCTGTGGATACAGCGCCTGTCCATCTCTCCGGTGCTCAATGAGCACCAGCGCACCCAGCACTTCATTGCCGTCATCAGCGATGTGAGCGAGCGCCCCGGGCCAGAGGCTGCACGCTCCAGCGTAGATTGGCACGACAGCGCAACGGGCCTGCCTGCGCACAAATTATTCATGGAGCGCCTGAGCAGCAGCTTGCTGAATGCCAAACGCAAATCCACCCATCTGGGCGTGATGCTGGTCAAAACAATTGCCCGCCCCGCCCCGTCCATACAACCCGCCAGTCCCGATCACACTGGGGCACTGCAACTGATGGCGCAGCAGCTGCAACTGCAACTGCGCAGCACCGACACCCTGGCGCGCTGGGCGGATGACCAGCTCGCCTTGCTGCTCACAGGCATCGACGACGCCGAAACATTGCACGCCTTGGTGCAGCGCCTGGAGCAATCCATGAGCGACAGCCATATCAATTACTGCCAGTACGCGGTTGATGAAATTCAGCTGGGCTGCACCAGTACCTTACATGCCATGGGGACAGCCAGTGAGTTGATAGCGCTGGCCGTGGATGATTTGCGGCCTTTGCATACCCAGCCCAAGCCGCTGCCCCACTAAAAGCGGGCAAACATGCCGCACAATGGCTGCCTGACTGCACCTGTTGCTCTATTTTTTGCATGCCCTCTTGTATTGAAGCTCCTGAAACACCCGCGCTGGTGGCGATGCGCGGTGACAACGCGTTTGACCACTGGCTGCTCACTTGCGGCCAAAACCCCTGGGAGCCCTTAAGCCCCAATGCAGCCAAACCGTACGGGTTTATCTGGCACTCGTGGCTGCGCTTTCTGGCCCCTGACGGCGGTGGCGATCCCCACGCCTGGGCGCATGCCACGCCGCAGCAGGTGCTGGCCTTCATCAACCACGGCCCGCAAAGCCCGAAACACACCAAGCCCAGCGACATCACCCGCCGGCGCTACTGGCGCGTGCTCGATCGTGTGTATGACCACGCCGTGCTGCACCGCTGGGCAGCCAGCAATCCGGCGCAAGGGATTACGGCGCAAGACATGCCCCCCAGTGAAGACCCCAAAGGCGCCGTCTTGTCAGCGCGGATGTGGCGGGCGCTGGAGCGGCAAATTCCCCAGCCGGACGACCTCATCAGCTGCCGCGACCGCGCCGTGCTCATGCTGTTGATGGAACTGGGCCTGACGCCCGAGGAAGTGCGCTTGCTGGAACTTGGCCACCTGCGCTGGAGTGAGCAAGAGCAAGCGCCCCGCACCATCGTGGCGCTGCAAATTGAGGGTGAGCGCGACAAGCAAAGCCGCACCCTGCCTATCTCCGCCAAACTGGATGGCGCCCTGCGCCACTGGCTGCAAGCGCGTGCGGGCTACCACGCCATGCAAGGCCAGCCAGCATTGTTTTGCACCCGCAAAGCGCCGCAGCTGTCCAACCACACCTTGCTGCACTTGGTAACCAAAACCCTCAAGCAAGCCGCTGCTGCCAGCCGGTTGGACGAGCCTGCGCGCATGGGCCCGCAGGTGCTGCGCAACACGGTGCTGGTGCAGTGGCTGGATGCGGGCTGCAGCGTGCAAGAGGTGCTGGAGCGCGCAGGCATGAAAAGCCCCAACGCCTTGCAGCATTTGCGCGCCTACATCGCTGAAGAAATCGCGCTGAACTGATACGGACTCTGAGCCAGAACCTTAGCCTCAGTTTGCACCCGAGGCTGTAACGCGGCGGCGCAAACCGCCCAAGCCTCGCTGGGCTTTGGCACTCCCATAAAAATAGCTGCCAGCGCTTGTTGTGCTTTGATTTCAGATGCTTTTTCATCTAAAACCAAGCAATTACAAGCGCTGGCAGCTCTTATTTTTGAGTTTTACCCGCG
The DNA here is from genome assembly GCF_030162955.1 of Comamonas jiangduensis. Taxonomy (NCBI): domain Bacteria; kingdom Pseudomonadati; phylum Pseudomonadota; class Betaproteobacteria; order Burkholderiales; family Comamonadaceae; genus Comamonas; species Comamonas jiangduensis. Next base: position 92,417 of record NZ_JARXOV010000012.1, on the reverse strand, counting down.
ACTTACTAGTGCTCACACAGCTTAGGCAAGCCCTGCATTACGCAAAGTGACCGCCCCAGACTCCGGCCAGAGGCATTACTTCTGGCCCGCTTGCTTGGCCGCGAAATAATCCTTGGTCAGCTTGATCACCACCGGAGACAGCAGCAACAGCGAAATCAGGTTGGGAATCGCCATCAAAGCGTTGAGCGTATCGGCCACCAGCCACGCCACGTCCAGCGTCACCACGGCCCCCGTGAACACGCCCGCCACCCACAGCAGGCGGAAAGGCTTTTCGCAAACCGGGCCAACCAGATAGTTCCAGCACTTCTCGCCGTAATAGGCCCAGCCCAAGATGGTGGTGAAGGCAAACACGGCCAAACTGATCGCCAGCAAATACTTGCCAAACCCAGGCATGGCAGCTTCAAAGCTTTGCGTGCTCAGCACGGCACCACTGGCACCGCTGCTCCACACGCCGCTGACCACAATCGCCAGCCCCGTCATGGTGCACACGATGATGGTGTCAATGAACGTGCCCATCATGCCCACAATGCCCGAAAACACCGGGTCTTTGCTCTGGCCTGCGGCCTGCGCAATACCAGCCGTGCCCAAGCCTGCCTCGTTGGAGAAAATACCGCGCGCCACCCCCATGCGGATGGCCATCAGCACGGTCGAGCCCGCAAAACCGCCCACCGCAGCCGTGGGGCTGAAGGCTTCGCGCACGATCAGTGCAAAAGCGGCCGGAATTTCCGTATAAAACGTGCCCAGCACCCACAGCACACACAAGATGTAAACCACACACATGGCGGGCACCAGCTTTTCCGCCACCGCGCCAATGCGGGTAATACCGCCCAGCACCACCGCAGCCGTCAGTACCGCAATCACCAGGCCCGACACCCAGGTCTGCAGCCCGAACGCGCTGTGCATGGCCGAAGAAATACCGTTGGCCTGCACCATGGCGCCAATGCCAAAGCCGGCAAAACCACCAAAAATGGCAAATGCCGTAGCCAGCCAGCGCCAGTTGGCGCCCAGCCCGTTTTTGATGGCGTACATGGGACCGCCCACCCACTGGCCCTTGGCGTTCTTTTCGCGGTACTTCACCGCCAGCACCACCTCGGCGTACTTGGTGGCCATGCCGACCAAAGCCGTCATCCACATCCAAAACACTGCTCCGGGGCCCCCCACGGCAATCGCGGTGGCCACCCCGGCAATGTTGCCGGTACCCACCGTGGCTGACAAAGCCGTCATCAGCGCCGCATACGGAGAGATATCGCCGTGCTCTTTGGCATCGACCGAGCGGCTCTTCCAGATCATGCGGAAACCGTAGCCAATATTGCGCAAGGGCATAAAGCCCAAACGCAGCTGGAGATAAAAACCAGTCCCCAAAATCAGCACGATCATCGGGACACCCCAAACCAAACCGTTGAGGCTTTGGAGCCATTCTGTGAGTTGTTGCATAGCGTGTTTTTCTTGAATTTCTAGCGTCTGCGCCGCTGCCAGCCTGTGGCACCCTCGCAAAACACAATGGCGACATTCTCCACCCACGATGCGTGCTGCGCAGCGAGTTGCGCCCTTTTCCCTTCAGCAAAACATGCTCTGGCGCATAAATTGCTTCGTTTTGCGCATAGATTTCACCAATCAAAGGCCGCTATGCGCACGCTGTACATCGTCAAGGCTGGGAGCACGTTTGCACCCATTGCCCACACACTGGGGGATTTTGAGCACTGGATTGCCACCGGGTTGGCCCCAGCACATGTTCAGGCGGCGCAGCGCCCGGCGATGGCCCTGCTGCACGCAGCCAACACCACGCACGGCAGCGTGGCTTACCCAGACCCACAGCAATGCGCCGGGGTGGTGATCAGCGGCTCGCACGACATGGTGACCGACAGCGCCCCCTGGATGCAGGAACTGGCGCAATGGCTGCACCGCGTCTGCATGGCGGGCGTTCCCGTACTGGGCATTTGCTTTGGCCACCAGTTGCTGGCACAGCTGCTTGGAGGCCAGGTCAGCATGCACCCTGCCGGTCTGGAGCTGGGCACTGTCCCCATCGCCATCCAGGCCGACGTCTCGCAAGACCCGCTGTGGCAGCACATGCCGCAGCGTTTTGAGGCCAATGTGGTGCACTACCAAAGCGTGCGCCGTCTGCCACCAGGCGCTTGCGTATTGGCGGGTAATTCACACGAACCCCACCAAGCCTTTCGCTGGCGCAACAACGTCTGGGGGGTGCAGTTCCACCCCGAATTCAGCCAGGAAGCCATGCAGCGCTATATCGACCACGTGGTGCAGGATTTGGCCAAACACGGCGCCAGCAGCCTGCCACCACGCCAGTTGCACTGCAGCGCAACCCCTGATGCGGCCCAACTGCTCTACCAATTCATGCTGCATACCCAGCACTGGGCTGCGCAACAAACGGCAGGGCGCTGTGCGGCCTGATCGGACTTGCATCAGCACGCACAACCGACGCTGTCCGACGTGCGGCTACCCAGAATATGTCTAGAGTGACTGCATTCACTTTTTAGGAGCATTGCAGATGATGGCATTACTCGGCACCTTGCTGGTTGGTTTGGTCGTGGGCTTGATAGCACGGGCGCTCAAGCCCGGTGATGACGATATGGGCTGGATCATGACCATCGTGCTGGGCGTTGTGGGTTCGTTTTTGGCCAGCTACGCCGGACAGGCCATGGGCTTTTACCCACCGGGCAGCAGCGCGGGATGGATTGCTTCCATCATTGGCGCCATCGTGGTTCTGTTCCTCTACAACCTGGTGAGCAGCAAGACCAAGTAATACCACTGCCATATCGCACACCTTGATGCATCTGATTGGCCTATGACGACACAAGGCGCGCAACGCCATCCTGAGCTTGGGCATATGCCCACTACCTCCGCTGCTTTGCAGCAAGCCATTGAACGCAGCCGCGCCAAGCTGCATCAGCGTGCCCTGTGGGCAGGTGCGGCCAGTGCGGTTCCTATTCCGGGGCTGGATTGGGCCGTGGATGCGGCCATTTTGTCCAAGCTGCTGCCTGATATCAGCGAAGAATTCGGCTTGGCGCCCGAGCAATTGGATGCCCTGGATCCCACCGTGCGCGACCAAGTGCAAAAAACCGTGGCTTTGGTGGGCTCGGTCTTCATTGGCCAGTTGCTCACGCGCCAAATGGTGTTGCGCATTGCCCGCACGGTAGGCGCACGCATGGGCGCCAAGCAATTTGCCAAGTTCATCCCGTTTGCCGGGCAAGCCATTGCGGCCGTGGTCGGGTATGGGGCTTTGCGTTATTTGGGCCAGCGGCATATCAATGATTGCGCCCATGTGGTGGCACAGGCCCAGGCGCTACAGCCCAGCGCTGATGCCACGCGCGCCTAATCCACCGGCCGCACCTGCACGGCGCGCACACCGTTGCACAGCGGCACAGCACCCACCAACTGTGCAGGTTTTGGGTTGTATGCCCCTCAACCCTTGGGCACGCAATGCTTAAATCAGGACATGACCAGCACCACCCCGCAATACTGGCTCATGAAAAATGAGCCCGACGAATACTCCATCGACCACGCGTTGAATGCTCCCGGCCAGCTCATGCCGTGGACCGGCGTGCGCAACTACCAGGCGCGCAACTTTATGCGCGACCAGATGCAAGTCGGGGATGGCGTGCTGTATTGGCACTCCAGCTGCGCAGAGCCGGGCATCCACGGCATCGCCCGGATTGCAGGCAATCTGCGCGTAGATCCCACCCAGTTTGACCCCGCTGATCCGTATTACGACCCCAAGTCTTCCCCCGACCAGCCCCGCTGGCTGCTGGTGGATGTGCAGGCCGTGAAAAAAACACGCTATGTCTCGATTGCGGAGTTGCGCGAGCACACCGCCCTGGCGCAGATGCGTGTGCTGCAACGGGGCAACCGGCTGTCGATCACCCCCGTCACGCCCCAGGAGTGGGACTACATCATGCAGGTCATCTTGAAGTAAGCGTCAGCAAATTGCGCAACGCGCGCGCCCACGCAGATGTGCCTGCGGACGAAGGCCTGCTGCCCGATGTCGACAGTGCCGTCACCGGAGGCAATTCAGAGCGCCAGCGCCGCACCCGCGACACGGTGGAGGCCGCGCTGTCCAACATTATTTTGCTGGGCACCGAAGAACAAGTGCGCATGGCAGCGCAAGCGGCGCAAGACATGGTGGCCGGTCGCCCGGTGCAAACCGCGGCCTTGGTCTGCAGCTTGCGGCAGTTCATCCGCGCGGCGCTGTATTTGGAAGCCATTCCGCCCGATGTCACCATCCCCAACCAGGGGCCACTGCGCCCGAGCAGCAGCACGGCATCGACTGGCCGGCGCAGCGGCAATGCCGAAAGCCCAGCGGGTGCGGGCAACCGTGTCGGTGCTCAAGGTAGTGGCACTGGCGGCGCAGGGATGGGCATGGGGCTGGGCCCTGGTATCCGCAAGGATGGCGGGAGCTAAGCGCTTGGCGCCCATAACGCCCATTCAAACCACATAAAAACATAGCTGCCTGCGCTTGTCTATATTGGCCTGGAGGCATATTTTGCTCAAATTCTGCACATCCCTTTTACCTACTGGTGACAACAGCCCTGTCGACGGCCGCATTGGCGCCCCCTCTGCAGCGGCCTCGCCATGCGGTAGGCTTGGGGTGCTGTTTTTACAGAAACTGTATATTTGTACAGTTTTCACGCCTACACACCCATGCAACGCCCCAACGCCTTTGACACCGAACATGGCCAACCCTTGCTGCTCAGCAGCGAGCAACTGGCCATCGTCCACCGCACACAGCCCTCTGCCATCATTGCGGCACTGGCGGGCACGGGCAAAACCACCACGCTGGCGTGCTGCGCCGTGCAGGCGCTGCGCAGCAACCCCGAGGCGCGCATTCTGGTGCTGGCTTACTCCAAATCAGGGGTAGAGGCCTTCCAGCAACGCCTGCAAATGCTGGTGCGCAGCAAGCCCGCCACGGTGCAGATCACCACGCTGGAGCGCTGGTGCGCGCGCAGTTTGCGCCAGACCGATCCCGGCCTGCGCTTTCTGACCGACCCGCAGGAACTGCGCCAGCACGCACGGCAGGCCCTGCAGCATCTTGCAGAGCAACTGGAGCGCCAGCCCGATGAGCGCCTGGAGCTGCCCACCGAGGTCGATATGCAGGCGTTTGCCGCCTTCAACCGCGCGGCCAAAAAAACGCTGCTGCTGCAACGCGTGCGCGACGAAGGAGCTGATCTGGCCGAATTTTGCGATGCACACATGCTGGACTACACCCAAGCACGTCTGTTCGCGGCCTATGAGCGGCTGCGCATTGACCACTGCGGTGACACGGCCTACTACGCCGAAGGCGACTGCACCTACGCACTGGCGCAAGACGATGCACCTGAACTGCAGGCCCCCTATGACCTGGTGCTGCTGGATGAAATGCACGACCTGGATCTGGCGTCGCTGACCGTGTTGCGCCAGATGCTCGTGGCCAGCAATGCCCAGTTTTTGGGCGCCGGCGACTTCAACCAGCACATTGAAGACCAAGCCTGGTCGGTGTTCCAAGACCAGTTGCACCAACTGGTTGATTTTCTGCCCCAGCCTACCCACAGCCTGCCACTCACCCAGTCGCGCCGCTTTGGCCCGCAGATTGCACAGGCGGTGAACCAGTGGTTTCAGGTCGACATGAAAGCGCCCAGCACGCGCTACAGCACCGTCACCTACTGGCAGTGGAAAGACGATGCGCAGTGCATAGACCAACTGCTGCAAGCCAAGGCCTCTATTCCAGCCAACGCGCCCTTGACCGTGATCTTGCGCCACCCGCACGACGCCACCGCGCTTGAGCTGGCGATGGACAGCGCAGGCAAAACTGCCAGCTTGCATGGCCTGCAGCATTTTTACCTGCAACGTGAAATTGCTTTGCTGCTGGGGCTGCTGTATGCCCACGGCATGCAAGCGCCCGACTGGAAAAGCAGCACCTGCATCTTGGATGCGCGCATCCTGTCCGCCTTTGTGGACGGCGCGCTGTACTTTGGCAAAGGCCGTATCGACCACCAACAAGCCGACAGTGAGCTGCCCGCCATGGCTGCACAAATGCATGCCAACCCGCAAGCCATCTGGCGTTTTCTGATTGGTGAGCAGAGCCTGCAAGGCGGCCAGCGCAACTTTGCGGCGTTTGGCAATTTTCTCAAGCTGCCCTTGGCACTGCAAAGCAATGCCCAAGCGCTGCTGGAACAAGCCGATGTGTGGGGGCTGTTTGCAGGCACCCCCATGCCCGATGACGACAAAGCGCGTCTGCGCGCACGCGTACAAAGCTTTATGGCGGCGATCGCGGGGCTGAGCGCACCACAAGTCTTGCAGCGTGTGGCCGACCTGGCACAACGCACCCACAAAGCATGGAGCTATGGCACAGGCTTTGATTTTCAGTTGCTGAGCATTGAGCAAGCCAAGGGCCAGGAGTTTGACTACGTGGCACTGCCCTTCCTCAAGCCCGGGCGTTTTCCTGCACCTGCTGCCAAAGCCACTGCATTTTTGGAACGCAACCGGCTGTATGTGGCCATGACACGTGCCAAGCGCAAGCTGTGGTTGCTGGAGCATACAGAGCACCGCATCAGCGCCTTCGACGCCTGACTCACGCAATCTGCGGCAGAGCCCTAGCACTGCCAACACAGCAGCACAATCGCCCTTTACTCTTTTTCAATTCTCTAGAAAGCTTGCCATGGCCTTTGCCGATAACCTGCAACAACTGCCCTCTGTCGACCATGTGGCTGAACTCCAGCTGCGCGATGCACAGGGCCAACTGGTGACCGCTATTCCCAATCAGCCCGGCAAAGCAGGCTCGGTGCGCGTCTACCACGCACTGGCAGCTCGCCATGGCGGCCAAATTACGGTGGCAGCCGCCCACGAAGGACTGGCATTGTTTGCCGAGCACACCGAAGCGGCACGCCTGCATCCCGGCAGCCACCCCAATATTGACCGCCTGTTTCACATCATCGACAGCGGCGAAGCTCTGCAAGTACAACTGGTGCAGCGCTAAGCGCCTGACCCAGTGGGCCAGAAATGGTTTGGGAGGCGGCGCACAGCAATGAGCACGAGTGGCATCCACCGCCCATACCCGCTCCCGCACAGGCGTAAAAAAAACCCACTCAGCATCTGCTGACTGGGTTTGGTTTTTTGTGGTGTGGCAGGGGAGGAAGGACTCGAACCCTCGCATGCCGGAATCAAAATCCGGTGCCTTAACCAACTTGGCGACTCCCCTACGGCGCTCTGATTTGCGTAAACAAACCAGAACTAAATCTGGCAGGGGAGGAAGGACTCGAACCCTCGCATGCCGGAATCAAAATCCGGTGCCTTAACCAACTTGGCGACTCCCCTTGAGAGAAGCCGTGATTATGCCGTCACTTTTTGCTGCAAAAAATGAAAAACGCAAAAAATTGCAGACAAGATTTATCCTGCTGATTAGTTTTTCAGCAACGCACACCAAGCTTGCATATTTTTTATGCAAATCAGCCCATGAACCCGGCACAGCCTCTGCCAGACGCCTGCAGCGGGTCACTGGCATTTTTGACAGACACAGGCTTTGAATAGCTATGTTTGATTACTTATGCGCCTGTTGCAGGCATTTGTAAAGCACAGCCTCCATGCCCATGCCACCAGCGAATGCATGACTGCGCCCTGCCCCGGCCACTTGTAACCGTTCCTACACTCAATCGCATGGAAACCCTGCTGACGGCCGATTTCTGGATCGGCATCTTCAAAATTATTTGGATTGACGTCATCCTCTCCGGGGACAACGCCGTAGTTATTGCCCTCGCCGCGCGCTCCCTCCCGCCAGAGCAGCAGCGCAAAGCCATTTTGTGGGGTGCTGGCTTTGCCATCGCGTTGCGGATTGCCCTGACCGTGGTGGCGGCCAAGCTGATGCAACTGCCCTTCCTCGAAATTCTCGGTGGCTGCTTGCTGCTATGGATTGGGGTGAGCCTGCTCCAAGGCGACGATGCCACTGATGACAACACCCAGGGCAAAGGCAGCAAGCAACGCGGCATATTCACCGCCATTCGTACCATTTTGATGGCGGACTTGGTGATGTGCCTGGACAACGTGATTGCCGTGGCCGCCACCGCCCAAGGCGATATGACACTGCTGATTTTCGGCTTGGCCTTGAGCATTCCGCTGGTACTGTTTGGCTCCAGCCTCATGATCAAGTTGATGGACCGCTTCCCTTGGATTGTGCTGCTGGGCGCAGGCCTGATTGGCTGGGTGGCGGGCGAAACTATCGTCAACGACCACATGCTGGACAGCGTGGCTCAGCAGTACCCCGCACTCAAATACGTTGCCGCAGTGCTGGGTGCGGCTTTGGTACTGGCCGTGGGCCGCCATCTACAGCAGCGCAAAACGGCAGCGTTGCAGCAGTCCTTGCGCTGACGGCTGCAGCGCAGCCGTGGTAATTTACCTTTTTGTCACCGCCCCATTCAGCGGCTTGCACGCCCTGCAAGCCGCTTTTTTTGATGCGACAGCACATCAGATGTGGCTGATGCGGCCCGTTAAAAATCAATCAAAATCAGCCCTAACCCAGGCTGCATGCACGCTGGCAGCTCTTATTTTGAAAGATTCAAGCGCCTGCCATCGGCCCCAGCTTGGCCAACGCCGCTTTTTCCTTGGCGGTCGACTCCACGGCAAACTGGCGGTAGCTTTGGCTATTCATATAGATAGGCAGCATCTCAAAGCGCTGCAACATGGCCTGGTAGCTGTCCATCTCCATGGCTTGCTTGAAGGCATCGTGCAGGCGTGTCAGCACATCGGCAGGCATGCCTTTGGGGCCTACCAAGCCAAAAGGCGAATACTGGGTGGTGGGCAAACCCAGCTCAATCAGCGTGGGGGTGTTGGGCAGTGTGGGCAGGCGCTTTTCGGTCCAGACGTTCAGCGCCACCATGCGGCCTTGGTCAACATAGGGAATCACTGCGCTGGTATCGGCCCCCACCATGACTTCGCCCGCCATGGTGGCGCGCATCAGCTCGGCGGAGCCCTTGTACGGCACGTGCACCACGTCCAGCCCCAGTTGCTGGGCAATGATGGCCGAGGTGACGTGCGGCGAGGTATAGGTGCCGGTGCTCCCAATGGTCAGCTTGCCGGGGTTAGCCTTGGCCCACGCCACCACCTCTTGCCAATTCTTCAGCCCGGACTGCGTGCTGGCCACCATGCAAAATGCATAGCCAGTCACGTTGAGGATGTAACTCAAATCATCCACGGGGTTCCACTTCAGGCCCGTGGTGAAAGGCAGGCGCATCACGCTCATTGGCAACTGGGCAATGGTGTAGCCATCGGCCACGGTGGACTGCAGCTGCGCGGCAGGCAGCGAACCCGAAGCGCCGGGGCGGTTTTCCACAATGATGGGCTGGCCCAGAATTTTGGAGGCGTTTTCAGCCAGCTGGCGCATGGTCAGGTCTGTCGGCCCACCTGCGGGGAAAGCCACCACCAGCTTGATGGCACGGGTCGGAAATGCCTTGCTGGCCAAGGCCAGCGAAGGGCTTGCACCCAGCCAAGCACCTGCCGCAGCGGCCACACCAGCTTGCAAACAGGTTCTGCGCGATACCGTCATTTTTTTGTCTCCCATTGGATTGTTTGGCGACAATCAGTGTAGAAGTGACCGGATACAGCGCTCCCCCATGCAAACCCTTGGAATTTGCTTTTTTCAAGCATAAAAAAGGCTTCTAGCGCTGATGCATCAAGCGCTAGAAGCTCACTTTTTAGAAAATTCAAACGCCCCTTGAAGGGATTTCAAGGGGCTTGGTACACCACCACGCCCTCTTTGATGGTTTGCAACACTTTCAAATCAATCAGCTGCGCGTGCGGCACGGTCAGGGGGTTGCCAGAGAGCACCACCAGATCGGCCAGCTTGCCCACTTCGATCGAACCCTTGTGCTCGGCCTCAAAGTGCTGCCAGGCAGGCCACAAGGTCATGGCTTGCAGCGCAATCCAGGGGCTGACGCGGTGCTCTGGCCCCAGCACCTGACCGCTGCGGGTGGTGCGATTGACCGTGGCATCCAGCACACGGATGGAGGATGGCGGCACCACGGGCGCATCGTGGTGGGTGGTAAAGCGCATGCCCTGCGCCAGCACCCACCCGGTGGGCGAGATGTTTTGCGCCCGCGGATCGCCCAGCACGGAGCTGCGGTGCCAGTCACCCCAATAATAGGTGTGCATGGGAAACAGCGAGGGGAAGATGCCCAGCGCCTTGATCGTATCCACCTGGTCACGGCGCAGCGTCTGCCCGTGGATCAGCACCGGGCGGCGGTCTTGCAGCGTGCCTGCACCGTCGTAACGTGCGCGTGCGGCCTGCACCCCTTGAATCATCTGGTCAATCGCTGCATCGCCATTGGCATGCACCAGAATTTGCCAGTTGTTGGCAAACGCTTTCTCTATTTGTGCCGTGGCCTGCGCACTGCTCATGACGCCGTAGCCCGCATAGCTGGCCGGCTGGCCCGCCGGGGGCTGCAGATACGGCTGGGTCAGCCAGGCGGTTTTGCCTTGTGGCGATCCATCCAGCGTCAGCTTCACCCCACCAATGCGAAAGTGCTGCTGGTAGTTGCGGCTGTAGTACGGGCCTTGCATAAAGCGCCCCTCGCCCATGGTCAGAATGTCGGGGTAAGACACGACGTCTACTTTCAACTTGCCCATCTTGGCTGCGGCAATCGCAGTGTCTACACCGCCGGGGTCAGCGCGGCCATCTTGTACCGTGGTGTAGCCAAACTGCAAGTATAGCGCCTGCGATTTTTCCAGCCAGCCTACCGACTGCTCCACAGTCAACCGGGGCATCAGGTGCTGCAAGGCGCCGAAATAAGCGTTCTCTTCCAGCACCCCATCGGGTTCGCGCGAACCGGTGAGGCGGCGGATGACGCCACCTTGTGGGTCTGGGGTTTGCGCCGTAATACCTGCGCGCTCCAGCGCCTTGCTATTCAAGGCCGCAAAGTGCCCCGACTGGTGAATCGCCACAATCGGCAAAGTGGTGGACACCGCATCCAGCTCGTCGCGCGTGGGGTGGCGCCGTTCACTCAGCTGCGAGTCGTCGTAGCCAAAACCAAACGCTACTTGCAGTTCACGTACATCGGGTGAGGTGCTGATATAGCCGCGCAAAGTCTCTTGCAACTGCGCGATTCCCGTGTTGGGCCCATCGGGCGGCGGCAGCAAATTGGCAGAGATGGCCTGCAGCCCCACGCCCCCCAGATGGCTGTGCGGATCGACAAAACCCGGAATCAACGTTCGCCCTTGCAAGTCCACCACCTGGGTGGTTGACCCCTGCCAGCGGGCCACGTCCACACGAGTGCCTGCAGCCACAATACGCCCTGTGCGCACGGCCACGGCCTCTACCTGGGGCTGGGCATCATTCATGGTCAAGATGGGGCCGTTCCAATACAGCGAATCGGCCACGCCCACAGGGGTGCTGCTTGCACGTTCCTGGGAGACCGCACACCCCGCCAACCCGACTCCCAAGCCCGTCACCGCCAAGGCGGCGGCAAACTGTCTGCGCAATATCGCCATGCTGTGCCCCTTCAATCATGTGTAGCCAGTGCTGGCCACCGCCGCAACCACACGGTGGCTGCAACAAAGAGCGTACCTAGTTTTGTGCTGCACCACACGTTTTTTGGTGCGGTGCCGCGCCATGCAATGAGGTGATCGCCCAATTTGCTGCATCGCACAATACTCACGCAAAGTCACTTGAAATTAATTTCATCGGGATTAAAAAAAGCACTTACACCGGCATACGTCAAATCTTCTTATGATCCGCGGTTTGGCACACTTCAGCGAAAGCGAAGGTCGCAAAGCCTCCGGTCTACCGGCTGCGTCAGCAGCAAAAGATAGCGGGGTTGCCACTTGCAGGAATGCGCACTACAAGATGGTGACATATTTCGTGCAAGCACAGAGACGCCAGCCGCGCCCCTGTGTATTTACGACCTTGATTTTTGCTGATCACGCAAGCACATGGTTTTCCGCTTTCCAATGCTTGCTCTTCCATATTACAAAGCAAAAATCAAATACTATGAAACAGCACGCAGGTGAATATCTGAGCTTTCAGCTCGGCGGCGAACAATACGGCATCGATATTCTGAAAGTTCAGGAAATTCGCGGTTATGAAATCGCCACCCATATTGCCAATGCTCCCGCCTATATTCTGGGTGTTTTAAATCTTCGCGGAACCATCGTACCGATTGTCGACTTGCGCATTAAGCTGGGTATTTCTGCACCATCTTATGACAACCAGACCGTCACGATTGTGCTGAATGTCGCTGAGAGCGTGGTGGGGATGGTAGTGGATGCCGTGCAAGACGTCGTGGCGTTGAAGGCCGAAGACATCAAACCTGCCCCTGATTTTGGCAACGCCGTGGCTTCGCAGCATATTGTGGGCATTGCCACACTGAGCCAGGCAGATGCTGCCCGCATGCTGATTTTGATGGATATTGAGCAATTTATGACCAGTGCTGAAATTGGTGTTATCTCTCAATCCTCAAAGATTATTGCCGAATAATTTATTAACGAGGTGCGATTGCACCTTCATACCAATACCAATATAACCGCCGAGACATTCATGAATAATTTAAAAATATCGCACAAACTCAATTTAGGTTTTGCGTTAGTGATTTTGATTTTCCTCATCACCGCAGCAACAGCGGCTTGGCAAGTCGAAAAAGTATCCGATGCCACCACCGCAATGCAGCGCTCTTCTGCCCTGCTCAAGATTGCCAGCGCCTGGCAAGGTGATGTGCGCCAAAACTCGGCCCGTTCTTTGGCGGTGGGTTTTGCCGAGAGCAATGCCATGCTGGATTTTTTCAAAGAATCCATGGCATCGACCTCACGCTCCACCGATGAGAAGCAAAAAGCCTTTTTGAGCATGGCGCAAGACAGACCAGCATCGCTGCAGCGCGCTCAGAAAGTGGGCGAATTGCGCAAGGTCTGGCTGAGCACCCGCGAAGAAGTCAATCAGATGCGCATGTCCTCTGACGACCAGACGGTGCAGAACTTTGTGCGCACCAAGTTCATTCCAGCCACGGATGCCTATATTCAGGCAACGCAAGAGATGGTGGACGGTGAAGCCAATGCCGTGGCCGCTGCCGAGCAAGAAGTGAAAGCCATGTTCAGCCAGCTCTACCAGCTGTCTGCAGTGCTGTGCCTGCTGGCCGTTGCGTTGGCCGTGCTTATCAGCTGGCGCTTGTCGCGCGGCATTGCCAACGGCGTAGAAGGTGCCCGTGCGATTGCCCAGCGCATTGGCGCAGGCGATTTGAGCCAGGAAGTGACCATCCACAGCGGCGATGAAATTGGCCAGTTGCGCAAGGCCTTGCGTGACATGCAAAACAGCCTCTCGCAGGTGGTGCGCACCGTGCGCCAAGGCTCGGACGGCGTGGCCACGGCCAGCTCGGAAATTGCCCACGGCAACCAAGACCTGTCGGCCCGTACTGAAAGCCAGGCGTCTGCGCTGGAAGAAACCTCGGCTTCTATGGAAGAGCTGGGTTCCACCGTCAAGCAAAACGCCGACAACGCCAAACAAGCCAATCAGCTGGCCCAAAATGCCTCCAACGTGGCGGTGCAAGGTGGTCAGGTGGTCGCCCAGGTGGTAGACACCATGAAGGGCATCAGCGAATCGAGCAACAAGATTGCCGACATCATCAGCGTGATTGACGGTATTGCCTTCCAGACCAACATTCTGGCTTTGAATGCAGCCGTGGAAGCAGCCCGCGCCGGCGAGCAAGGCCGTGGCTTTGCGGTGGTGGCCGGTGAAGTGCGTAGCTTGGCGGGTCGCTCTGCCGAAGCGGCCAAGGAAATCAAAAACCTCATCACGGCCAGCGTGCAGCGCGTGGAACAAGGCACAGCCTTGGTCGACCAAGCCGGCGCCACGATGGATGAAGTGGTCAGCAGCATCCGCCGCGTGACCGACATCATGGGCGAAATCAGCGCTGCCAGCTCCGAGCAAAGCGCCGGTGTGGCCCAGGTAGGCGAAGCGGTGACGCAAATGGACCAGGCCACCCAGCAAAATGCTGCTTTGGTCGAAGAGATGGCTGCCGCCGCTACCAGTTTGCACGGCCAAGCCCAAGATCTGGTGCAGGCGGTCGCGGTATTCAAGCTGTCCCACACCTCTGGCAGCTTGGGCACTGATCCGCTGGCCAGCCGCATGAGCACCGCCGCTGCGCGCCCTGCCATGGCCCCTGCAGACAACAGCGCAGCACGCCCTGCCAGCACCACTTCTGTGACTGGCAAAAAGCCAGCGGCGCTTAGCCTGTCCACACCCGCCGCCCCTAAAGCCAAGGCACCGGCCACAGCCAGCCATGCCAACGACGAGTGGGAAAGCTTCTAACCTCCTCACCGTGCAGCGCTTGCACCGCCAGGTGCTTTAAGACTTAAAACCCTTGGTAGCCCTTACCTAGCAAGCGCTCGCAGCTATTAAAAGTTATGCGCTTACAACAAAAAAGCCAGTCCTGAGACTGGCTTTTTTTATGGCTGCAAGGCACTGGCCCTGCGCCCGCGTCTTGCAACTGGGCTCACACCTGCGCCACAGCGGCATCCAAGGTGGGGTAGTCGTTGTAGCCTGTGGCATCGGCGCTGTAGATGGTTTGGGCCACCAAGGGGTTCAGCGCTGCGCCCTGCGCAAAGCGTGCGGGCAAGTCGGGGTTGGCAATAAACACACGCCCAAACGCCACCGCATCGGCTGCGCCGCTAGCCAGCAGCTTTTCAGCGTCTTGCTGGCTCATGCCGTCATTGGCAATGAAGGTGCCGCTGTAAATCTTGCGCATATGCTGGCCAATGGGCAGCACGCCGCCTTTCAACTCTTCGCGCGAGAAGATGAAACCCAGCTTGCGCGCTTCGATCTGCTCGGCCACATAGCTGAACAGCGCCACGGGGTTGCTGTCGTGCATGCTGTGCGTGTTGCTCATGGGGTTCAGGTGCACGCCGATGCGCTCGGCGGGCCACTCTTGCAGCAAAGCGTCAATCACCTCAAACAGGAAGCGTGCGCGGTTTTCGATGCTGCCGCCGTACTGGTCGGTGCGCTGGTTGCTGCCATCGTGCAAGAACTGGTCAAACAGGTAGCCGTTGGCAGCGTGCACTTCGATAAAGTCAAAACCGGCGGCCTTGGCATTGCGTGCGCCTTGCACAAAGTCTTGCACGATGCCGGCAATTTCTGCAGTCTCCAGCGCGCGTGGCACGACATAGGGACGCTTGGGGCGCAGCACGCTGACCTCGCCTTCGGGGGCAATCGCGCTGGGCGCTACGGGCAGTTGGCCATCGAGCAGTTCCGGGTCTGAAATACGGCCGACGTGCCACAGTTGCAGCGCAATATGGCCGCCTTCGGCATGGACAGCATCGGTCACGCGCTTCCAGCCTGCGACTTGCGCCTGCGACCAGATACCGGGGGTGTTGGGGTAGCCCACGCCTTGGGGGCTGACCGAGGTGGCTTCCGTCAAAATCAACCCTGCACTGGCACGCTGGCGGTAGTGCTCTACCTGCAGATCACCGGGTGTACGCGCATCAAAGGCACGCATGCGGGTCAAGGGTGCCATCACCACGCGATTGGGCAAGGTCACAGAGCCAATGTTGAAAGCTTGTTGGAGTTGTTGGGTCATGAATGTTTCAGCCATAAAAAAGACAGGCTTTTGACCAGCCTGTGCCTTTCATATGGCGTGCATTCAGCGTTTTTCAATGCCAAGGGCCTGCAAAAAATGCAGCCACTCATGACGGTGCAGGCGTACGCTTGTGGCAGATGCTCTCGAAAAGAGAGCTAAAAGCGCTTGCAAAACCTACGATTTCCAAATCAATAAGCCTGAAAACCATGCAATATGCACGCCACCAGCTACGGTTAATGAAGCAATGGCCGGCAAGCACCCAGCAAAAAGCCGGGATGAACCCGGCTTTCCCACACTGCACACCTGACGGCAGCAGCACACCAACGCATGGTGATACCGTCAGGCCGACGCAGGCAACTTGCCATCGCGCAGCAAAGCGTGCACCAGTGCCACAAAGTACTTCACGCCCCAAGGCAGCACCTGGTCATTGAAGTCGTATTGGGGGTTGTGCAGTGAGGCGCTGTCTTCGCCATTGCCCATCCAGATATAGACACCGGGGCGCGCTTGCGACATGAAGGAAAAGTCTTCGGAAGCCATGCTGGGCTTCAGATCAAGGTGCACCTTGTCAGCGCCCAGCACCTGGGCCAGCACCTCGGCGCATACCTCGGCATGCACCGGGTGGTTGATGGTGGCGGGGTAGCTCACGCGGTAGTCCAGCTCGGCGGTCAGCCCATGCAGCTGGCAGGTGGCTGCAATGGCATCGCGAAAGCGCTGCTCAATGCGCGCGCGCTGGGCCATGTCAAAGCAGCGCACGGTGCCGCGCAGCTTGATGGCTTCGGGCATGACGTTGTAGGTGTCACCGGCGTGGAAGCTGGTGATGCTCAGCACGGCGGGCTTGTGCACTTCTTGCTCGCGCGCAATCAGCGCGGGCAGCTGCGTCACCAGCTGGCACGCGGCCAGCAGCGCGTCTTTGCCCAGGTGCGGCATGGCCGCGTGGCAGCCTTGGCCCGTGAGCGTCAGATCAAAAATGTCAAAAGCCGCCATCACGGCCGTGGAATGCACGGCAGCACTGCCCACGGGCAGACCGGGCCAGTTGTGCAGGCTGTAGACGGCATCCATGGGAAAGCGCTCAAACAGCCCGTCGGCCATCATGGCGCGGGCGCCGCCCTCGTTTTCTTCCGCAGGCTGGAAGATGAAATGCACCGTGCCCGCAAAGTCAGGCTGGGCGGCCAGCGTCTGGGCAGCACCCAGCAGCATGGTGGTGTGGCCATCATGGCCGCAGGCATGCATGCGCCCTTCATGCACCGACTTGTGCGCGCAGGTGTTGAGCTCATGCACGTGCAGCGCATCCATATCGGCCCGCAAACCAATGCTGGGGCCAGCGCCACGGCTGCCATGCAGCACGGCCACAATGCCGGTGCCTGCCAGGCCCGTGTGCACTTGCAGCCCCCAGCTTTGCAGCAGTTGGGCCACGCGGGCGCTGGTGCGGTGCTCCTGGAACGCGGTTTCAGGGTGGCGATGAAAGTCGTGGCGCCACGCTTGCAAGGTGTCTTGCGTGGGCCAGTGGGGGGTGTTGTCGATAGCGCTCATGGCGGCAACTCTCCTTCAAACAGATGGGGCGCGCTTACAAGCTGCCCACAAAGAACTGCGCAATCGCTGTGGCGGCCAGGAACACGCCAGCGTTGGCCATCAACGACACCACCACAATGCGCCAGCCCAGGCGGCGGAACGCAGGAATGTCTTTGGCCAGCGCCAGGCCCGCAAAGGTCAGCATGGTGGTAATCATGGCAAAGAAGTTCACCTTGCCCGTCAGTGCGGCCACTTCGGCGGCATAGGGTGTGCTGGGGAACGTCATGGCCATGGCCACAAACGAGATCCAGCACACGGCAGGCAACTTGCGCTGGGTACCCACGTAAATCATGTCACCCACCACCACCACGGCGAGGATGATGGCCACGCCCGGCAGCGCGTCCAGCATGGGCACGCCATGGCCCACGCGGTTGGCAATCAGCACGGTCAAGCCACCCATCACCCAGGCCAGCAGGCGCATGCCCCAGTTCAGAGAGGGCGTGTGCACCACTTCAGCCGGCGCTGCAGCGCTGCCATCGTCAATCGCCACGGCTTTGCGGTTGCGGCCCAGCCAAGGCTCCATCCAGCGGTAGGCGCGCACGGCCAAAGGCAGTGAGATGAACAGCGTCAGATAGGTACCCAGCGTCGTGGCGATCAAATTGGCCGCCGCCGCATAGGTGGCAATCTGGTCGGCCATCTCGGGGTGCTGGGCCGCCACGGCGCCCACCGCTGCGGCAGTCATCGACCCCGAACCCACGCCCGCGCCCATGGCCAGTGCGTAGGGGTGGAAGATGTTCAAGCTGGTGACCAAACCGGCCAAGATGGAGATGAAAATCGCGCCAATCAAGGTGCCGGTGATGTATTCAGCCAGCACGCCACGGCCTTCGGGCGAATCCATGCCAAAGCGCTCGCCCACAATGGCCAAGCCGGGTTCACGCCCGATGGAGAACGTCGCGCCAATGGCTTCGCGCTTGATGCCCAGCATCAGCGCCACAGGCATGCCCAGCAAAATGCAGCCAATCAGGTTGCCCAGCTCTTGCAGGGCCAGCGCCCAACCGACTTTGCCCAGTTGCGGTAAAGAGCCACCCACCAGCAAGCCCAGCTTGGCAATAAACAGCAGCAGCGCGCACGACAACACGGCAGCGGCAAAGTGCTGGCCGTGCAAGTCCAGCTTGACGGGGGCGGGCATGCGCTTGGACAGCAGCCCCAGCACCAGGCCGATCAGCAGCGCCCAAATCATGGGCAACAACACCACCTTGCCAATACCCAACTCCACGGGCAGTGGGCCCAGCCACTCGGACAAAGCAGCAACCACCAGTGCCAGTGCAAACACTTGCACTACCACCCCCCAGTTCATCGGCGACTTGCCGGGCTGAACATCTGTACGCATTGGCATCCTTTTGCACGCGGCCACCATAGCAGTGGCTGCGTGACGCAGCGATAGAGAAAAGCAAAAAGCAGCCTGCGGTGCACGCACACGCGCTGCGCCACCCTCGGCCAAAGTCCGTAGCGGGTGGTTGTACAACGCCTGCGCGGCAAGCCACAGGCGGCCGTCAGGGGCAAGCAGCAGTCACCGAGCGAAGCACTCTGCGCGCATGCGCTTGCCAAGGACGGAAAATATATCCGCGTGTTTATTGCGTTTGTTTTGGTTTTCTGTTCGAAAAAACAGAACACCCCAGTACCATCGCAGACCGCATTGCACGGCCTATTCCCTCGACAACAGCCTTTCTCCCGCCCCCCATGCACGCATTTCAAGACTCCCGCGCTCGTTATTTGTTTGAAGCTGTGAGCAATGGTTCCGTGCGTGCCGCAGCAGAAAAGCTGGGGATTGTGCCTTCGGCCGTCAGCCGCCAGATCAGCTTGCTGGAAGAAGAACTCAGCGTCACGCTGATCGAGCGCCACCGAACCGGCGTGGTGCCCACCGCTGCCGGGCAGTTGATTTTGGACTACTACCGCCAGCACCAGTCCCACCAGCACGACATGCTGGCCAAGGTGGATGCCGTGCGCGGGCTGCGCAGCGGCAATATCAGCGTAGTCAGCGGTGAGGGCTTTGCGCAAGAGCTGATTGAAGGCCCCATCCGCCAGTTTCGCCAGCAATACCCCAACGTCTCGATTGCGCTGGAAATCTACGGCACCAACGAAATCGTGCGCCGCGTGCGCGAAGATGCGGCAGAAATTGGGCTGGTGTACTACGCCCCTGCGGACAGCCGCATCACCTCCCGCGGCAGTGCCCACCAGCCCATGCATGCGATTGTGGCGCCCGGCCACCCGCTCAGCCGCATGGCCCACACCTCACTGCAGCAACTGAGCGAATGGCCCGTGGCCCTGCTGCAGGGCGTGTACGGCATCCGGCAACTGGTGGAATACGCTGAGCACGCCGAGAAAATCCGTCTCTCGCCCGCACTCACCAGCAACCTGATCAGCGTACTCATGGGCTTTGTCACCTCGGGCCAGGGCGTGACGCTGCTGCCCCAATGCGCGGTCACGACCGAGTTGCAGCAAGGCCGCGTGGTGGCCGTGCCCATCAACAACCCTGCCCTGCTCAGCGCCGATGTGCAACTCATCACCCGTGCGGGGCGCCAGCTGTCACCTGCGGCCAACCGTTTTTTGCAGTACTGCATGCAAGGTATGCAAGCGTTTCAGGAAGCGGCATAAAGGACTGCGTAACCTAGGCGTTGCGTTGCTGCATGTCCAATGGCTGGACTGTGACTGTGACTGTGACTGTGACTGTGACTGTGTCAAGCCTGCCGGGCTTTCAAGATGAGGAAACCAATTCCTTCCCCTCCCCCATACCCCAGCAATGCCCTGCGCCAAAGCGCACACGCTACGCTTGTGGCTTTCCTCAAGATAGTTGGGTTGCCATGCCTGTGCTGGCAGCCGTTTTTTGACAAGGCCTTCTTTTGAGCACTTCCAGCTTCCCCTCTTGCCCCCAATGCGGTTTGGACAACACCTACCCCGATGGCGAAATGTTCATCTGCCCTGATTGCGCGCATGAATGGTCGGCCGATGCCGCCGACAGCAGCGACGAAGACAGCGGCCCCCGCACCATCAAAGACGCCAACGGCACCCCGCTGGCCGATGGCGATACGGTGCTGCTGATCAAGGATTTGAAGGTCAAAGGCTCATCCACCGTCCTTAAAAAAGGCAGCAAGATCAAAGGCATCCGCTTGGTGTATGACAACGGTGACCACGATGTAGACTGCAAAACCGAGCAAGGCCCCTTTACGCTCAAGTCGGAGTTTTTGAAGAAGGCCTGAAGGCGCTCGCGCCTGCGCCCTGGGCGCCTCAACCACCCCAAAGGCCGCTGCATGCGGCTTTTTTTCGGGATGCAGATGGCATGCACATGCGCAGCACTTGGCATGAGGCAACGCGTGTTTTTATAGAAAAACAGCCTCTAGCGCTTATGCAGCAAGCGCCAGCAGCTCACAATTTCTTCAATACCACCCCATCTCAAAAACAAAAGGCAGCCGAAGCTGCCTGTTGCATTCATGCTGCAAGAGCGCATGGATGCCCCTGCGGCAGAGCCTGCCAACTGCGCAGTGCCGTGCCACGCCCTGCTTGCCTTTCTGCCAAGGCAGGGCATGGCACACATCACACTCAGAACTGGAAGTCTGCCCGCACCCAGAACATGCGCCCCGGCTCGGTAATGCGCTGGTCACCTGGGTAGCCAAAACCGGCATTACCCAGCAGGTTCAGGTGCTCGACATAGTATTTGTCAAACACGTTGTCGATCCCGGCCAGCAGCTTCACCGTGGGCGACACGCGGTAGCTGGCATTCAGCGCCAGCGTGCCAAAACCGGCTGTGGGCTTCAGATCGCGCCCCACCACATTGCCCTCGTCGCGGCTGTAGCGGTGCTGGGGGGCCACCAGTCGCCACAGAGTGCCCGCGGTCCACGCACCCTGTGCATAGTCCAGGCCCAGCTTCAGCTCAGGCGGTGGGGTCTGGGGCAAGGGACGGTGATCGGTGGTGTTGTTCTGCCAGCTGGCAGCCAGCGTGGCCTGCGCCGTCCACGCGGGTGTGAAGCGGTAGTGCCCACCCAGCTCCACCCCGGCGGTGCGCGCATCCACATTGCGCACGTTCTTGCTGCTGCCTGCGTAGTTGAACAGGATGTAGTCCTGCACCTGGCCCACGTAGGCCGATGCCCAGGCCTGCGCCCGCTCCCCCTTCCACTGCGCGCCAAAGTCCAGCTGGGTGGTTTTTTCAGGCTTGAGCAACTGGAAGGCGTTACCCTGGTTCAAGCCACCGTTGCTGGGCGAGAACAACTCCCAGTAATCGGGAAAGCGCTGCACGTGGCCCAGCCCGGCATACACCGTAGTGCCCTGTGCCAGCGTCTGCTCCCAGCGCACAAAGCCACTGGGCATCATGTGATCGCTGCGGCTGTCAGACATATTGCCGGTGTAGCGCCGTACCTGCGCCTGGTCCAGCCGCAGCCCGCCCACCCAGCGCGTGCTGGCGCCGGCCTTCCAGGTGGATTCGGCAAACCAGCCCCAGTTACTGAACTTGGCATCGCGCACCCGCGGCTGCAACTGATAAGACATGCTGGGTGTACCCGCGCGCTTGTCATGCGGGCTGACATAGCTGTCCACCCCGGTCACCACCTCCAGCGACTGCAGCGGCTGCAGCGTGAGCGCCAGGCGGCCACCATTGGTAATGCGGCGCACATTGCTGGCTTTGCCACCGGCCATCATGCCGATGGTGGGCGGCGTGCGCAGGGTGTAGTTGTCCATCAGGTGGTCAGCGCTGTGGTGGTACAGCTGCGCCTCCAGCTTGCTCAGCCACGGCGTCAGGTGGCGCTTTTCCACGCGCAGCCCCACGCTGTCGCGGCGGAACATGCTGCCATCCATAGCGCGGGTGGCGTATTTGGCCCAGCCATCGCCTGCGCCCACGGTCAGCTCGGCCAGGGTGTCGGCATTGGGTGTCCAGCCCAGTGCCACGTCGGCATTCCACTTTTCGTAGGCCGAATGCACGCGCTGGCCTGCACCGTCTTCGTAGTTGTCGCTGTGCGAGCGGTTGGCGCTGATGCGGGCGTACATCTGCGGGTTGCCCACCTCCAGCTCGGCACGCTGGTCATTGCGGCCATGGCTGCCGGCCATCACGCTGGCCGTGCCACGAGCTGCGGCCTGCTCAAACTCGGGCGGCAGGCGGTCAAACCGCACCACCCCGGCCGAAGTACCCGGCCCCCACAGCACCGTCTGCGGCCCTTTGACCAGCGTCAGGCTGTCAAAGGTTTCGGGCGAAATGTACGAACTGGGCGAATCCATGCGCCCCCCGCAGGCCCCCAGCACATGGGCGCCGTTGGTCAACAGCGGCAGGCGCGAGCCAAACTGGCCGCGAAACACTGGATCGCTGTTGCTGCCGCCGCTGCGCAACGCTGAAAAGCCCGGAATGGATTTGAGGTAATCCGCCGCATCGCTGGCCGGAACGGGCTGGCGCGGCTGTTTAGGGTCTATCACCAGCTGGATGGGCGACTGGTCGTGCACTGCCGTCACCACCACCTCGGGCTGAACGACAGGTTCAGCCTGCTGGGCCCCCACCTGCGCGCTCCACAAGGCCAGGCAGGCCAGTGCCACGGGGCGCAGTACGAGCAAAGATGTACGGGTGCATGGGGCAGCCACGTTCAATGTCCGGGCTGCTACAGAGGCGCAAGGCTGCGCCGCAGTCAAAAAATACATGGTTTTCAATTTCTTTTCCGTGCCCGTACACGCCCAGGGCAAAGCTGGGCGGCGCACGCAGGCAGCCGCCCCCACAGGGCGTGAAACAAGCTAATTGCAAGGAACACCACATCCCTGAGGGGCCACAGCCTTTGCACACTGCTAGCGGCGTTGCGGCAGCGGTGGTACAGGTGGCGGGCACACAGTGATCAGGTGCAGGCGTTCAACGTGAGTGTGTTCAGGGCGGCCATGCCTGCAAGCACCCGCTGTTCCAGCGGAATGCGCACAGCGCGGGGCGCTTGCAAAGCAGCAGGCAGCACAAAAAGTAGTCGCGTATGGCCAACGCCAGCCCGCAGACCCAAGGTGCGCAACCACGGCAGGTGCCGCAGTCCGCAATACCCAAGGCCGCGCTCGACACCCAGGCATCTAGCGCAAGGGCGGCATCAGCAGATTTACGCACGGAAAAGAGAGGGCGGCCCGCGTGGGGGCAAGGGCGCGCTGATTTGCAGCGCTGGGGGAAAGTGCGGTGGCTGCTTCCAGCGGTGTGGGTGGGCAGGCTCGGGGTACTGCACCACCTGCAGCGCAAAGGCTGCAGGGCCCATCAATGCCACGCACAGCAAGCAATGCGGCCCGGCATGCTCACTATGGTCAAGATCGGGGTGTGGCGCATCGGTGGCATTCAAGCCTGCCTCCAGCCATGCGGTGTATTCCGCATCGCTGGCCGGCAATGCCGCCTCCGATATGCACAGGCTGTGCTGCATGGCAGACAGCATCGCATCGCCCCCCATCGGCACAGGCATTGGCATGGCCCGCACACGTACGCCAGAGAGCATGGCCACCAGCCACAGCAGCGTGAACACCGTGAGAACCACGGTGTGCAAGCGACGGCGTTGACGGATGTTTTCCAGCATGGCGCGCATTATTCGCGAAAAGCAGCACCGCGCCAGCGTTGGCGCGCGCTAGGGGCCCTATTCAACGCATTGATTGCGCTGGAATTGCGCTGCCGCAAACCTGCAAGCTCCCCATGTCTCGGCTTGCACGCTCGCGCAGACTGGCAAGTCTGCACGCACATTACGCATCCAATTAGCATCTAACGCTTATCTGTATTGCGCCAGCAGCTATCAAATTCAAACTCCAGGCAGAACGAGCGCCACACACCGCAGCCCGAGCTGGCTGTGTGAGGCAGCTTGCTGCGTGCACGGCGCAAGCCGCTGGTCTTTGTGCGTGCTTTTGACAGGTGCCGTGGCGCCAGGGCGGTTGGTCTGCGGTCATGCACCCTGCGCCGTGAGCGGGCCGCTCACAGCTTCCACCACCCCACCATGCCCAGCGCTGACAGCGCCCACATGCCCATCAGGGCGTGCCGACACCACTGCGTGTGCTGGCGCAGCACCGTGACATACAGCAACGCACACACCACAGCAATCGCGCCCGCCATGGTGGGAATCATGGCCATCAAGGCATTCGCACGCTCCGCACCCGAGGTGCCCACATGCATGGTCAGCAGCAACGCCAGCGGCAGGCAGCCACAGATGGTCAGCGTGAAAGCCGCCAAAGCGTATGACCAGCCATAGCTCAGCCCCAAAAACGATGAAAAATTGCTGGGTGGGGTCATGGAGATACAGCCTTTGTGCGATGGGTAATCAAAATGGACAGGCGCTAGGCAAACGCAGGAGCGACGCAGTGGCAACGCAAACAGTCTGGCAGCGCACGCCCTTTGTTTGCAAGCACTAGAAAGACTCAAAACCGGCCTGAGCGCTTGATTTTAAAGCGCAGGCAGCTATTAAAACGGGAACCTTTACGCCTGCTGCCACGCGTTGAACCAGCGGGGCTGCAAGCCGGATGGCTGCACGGGCATGCAAGCTCATTCACTTGGCGCTCAAAGGCTCTGAAGCTCACACGCTCGCCCTGGAGCTTGATGCCTGTCAATCTGCTCGCAGGTGCAGCCCACGTTGGACGCGTATGTACGGCACCTGCATGCCCCGTATTAGCTGGCGCTGGCACAAAGTGCCAAACCCCGCTGCGAGTCAAAGAAGCCAGAAAGCTGTAATACGGACTGCATCAACCCTGTGGCCTGCCATAAATCACTAGATAGCCACTTCCGTGCGGCTTCGGGCTGCTCTCGCATCTACTGCTGGCAACGGCCAACCAAGCCATGCGCCTGTCTATCCAGGCAGTCAGCGCCCCCTACTCCTTCCGGTTGTCCGTAAGGCATCTGGCCCTACTGACTTTGCCCATCGCCCTGGCCTATCGGCTGCACGTCGGCCATTTATGCCACCACTCCGAAGCAAGCGCACGATTTTTTATATTTTGTTATGCTGCTTTCGCAATTCCTTGCATGATGCAGCTAGATTCTTGTGACCATTATTAAAACTGAAATACCGTTCTCGAAATTAGAAATGCTTAATCTTTTGCAAGCAGCTGTAGATCAAGCATTTAATGCAGTACTCATTACAAGCCCTGGTGAAAATGGTCGGAGACACAAAATAATTTACTGCAATCCCGCGTTCTGCAAAATGACAGGCTACAGCTTAGAGGAGCTCTTTGGCCAATCCCCCGGTTTGCTGCAAGGCCCTTTGACAGATAAAGAGCTTCTTCAAAAATTACGAATTACTCTTCTTGAAGACAAATATTTTTTAGGATCAGCTTTAAACTATCGTAAAGATGGCACCATTTATTTGGTTGAGTGGAATATTTCTGCAGTTCGCGATGCAACTGGCGAAATTCAGGCATATGTTTCTGTGCAGCAAGATATCACCGCACGCGCAGAGGCTGAACATAGACAAGCCTTACTTGCACGCGCCCTGGATGCCACAGAAGACGCAGTTTTAATTTCAGACGACAAAGCACAAATTCTTTTTGTCAATCAAGCTTTTGAACATCAAACAGGGTATTCAAGCAGTGAAGTTTTAGGAAAGACGCCTAAATTCCTGCAATCTGGCACACATACACCTACTTTTTATGCTGATCTACACCTTGCACTGGCACAAGGTGAGAGCTATCAATCCACCTTTACCAACAAGCATAAAGATGGGCATCTGTACTATGCCGCTCAGACCATTACCCCAATTAAAGACGAAAACGGCTCCATAGCGCATTTTGTCAGCGTCAGCAAAGACGTTTCTGATTTAGTCATGCGTACGCACGAACTAAAAAAGCAAGCGGAGCATGATGCATTAACTGGTTTGCTCAATAGACGTGTTGGCGAAAGAAAACTTAAGCTCTGCTGCAAAACGGCACAATCAAAAAAACAAGCTTATGCATTAATTCTTATAGATATTGACAACTTCAAAAAAATAAATGATCAATTTGGACATGATGAAGGCGATAGAGTTTTAAGACAATGTGCAAAACTCATCAATGCCTCCGTCCGAGTGGGTGACATTGTCACACGATGGGGTGGTGAAGAATTTTTGATTGTATTGCCAGGCTGCTCACTGGGCGCTGCCAGAGATCTAGCAGAGCGCATCCGAAAGGTCGTTGCCAGCCAGGATGATCCGATCGTTGGACAAATCACGCTGTCCCTTGGAGTTGGTACGGTTCGGCTATCAGAAAATTACACAGAACTACTGAAACGCACTGATGAAGCACTGTACCAAGCGAAGCGAAGCGGTAGAAACAAAGTGGTTATCGCAGAACCTGCTTTATAAAATAAGACAATAATTTTATTATGCATTGCTGCGCAAATATAATCTAAAGAAAAGCACTAAAAATTATTTATGCAATAACTACATTTCACTGACAAATTAAAAATTATTTAATTCATAAAATAATGGGACACAAAGCCCCATTATTTTATCATTTAGAAATTATTTAATTTATCTTCCTGGTTTTGTACAAAGAGACAATAATTCCAGCAGCCAAAAGTCCACCTGTAACCACCAAGCTCACGGATGCAGGTACTTTTCCGTCAAACATAAAATCACCCAAGAATATTTTTGCTCCAATAAAAATCAATACCAAAGCCAAGGCGTACTTGAGATAGTGAAATCGATGCACCATGGCTGCCAGTGCAAAGTAAAGTGCCCTCAACCCTAAGATGGCAAAGATATTGCTTGTGTATACGATAAACGGATCCGGTGTAATCGCAAAAATAGCTGGAACAGAGTCAATTGCAAAAACCAAATCAGCGATTTCAACCAGAATCAAGCTCAAAAGCAAGGGGGTGGCAAAAATTGCCATTTTTCCGGTCGAAGGATCCTGCTGACGCACCGTGAACGCCTGACCATGCAATGTCTCTGTCACACGCATGCGTGATTTCAAAAATCGCAGTACGGGGTTGTTGGCAATATCAGGCTGATGGTCAACCATGATGAGCATTTTGATACCTGTGGCCAATAGTATGACGGCAAACAAGTACATAACCCAGGCAAATTCCATCACCAGTGCGGCACCCAGACCGATCATGATTGCACGCAGCACAATCACGCCCAATATGCCCCAAAATAGTACACGATGCTGATACTCGCGCGGCACCGCAAAATACGTAAATATCAAGGAGATGATAAAGACGTTATCCATCGCCAACGTCTTTTCAACCAGATAGCCTGTCATATACAGCTTGACCGCTGTCCACCCTCTCTCTTCGGGGCTGGCAGCGGCTGCAATTTGGGGGTCTAGCGCACCTGCGCCGGAGTAATTGACATAAATCCAATAAACAGCCGCAGCCCAGGCAAGGCCCAAGCCGATGTACAAAGCTGACATTTTCAAGCTGTCACTAATTTCAATAGCCTGAGCATCTCTGTGAAGAATGCCTAGATCGAATGCCAAAATAGCTATGACAGTGCTTAGAAAAGCAAACCATATCCAAAGTGGCATACCTAACCAGAGGGTAGAGAGGAATTCCATGATGCAAAAAGATGGGTTAAAAAACTTGCTCTTGAAACAGAGCAAAGCACCGGCACCGCAATTCTTCTCCGGGGGAATAAACTAAAAAAGCAGCTTAAAAATGAGTTACGCTTCAATTTTTCCGAACTATTGATGCACCAGCCATGCTCAACTACCGGCACCTCTACTACTTTTGGGTTGTTGCCAATGAAGGTGGCTTTGCGCGTGCCGCAGAGCGTTTGGATATGGCAATCCAGACCATCAGTTCACAAGTACGAAATTTAGAGGCCTCAATAGGCCACCAGTTGCTCAAACCTTCGGGGCGAAGCGTGGTACTTACCGATGCAGGTCGTGCCGTTTTTTTACGGGCAGATGAAATTTTCCTACTCGGCGCACGCATCCCTGCAGAGGCTGCCGCTGCCGCAGCGGCAGGGTCATCCATGCGTTTGTCCGTCGGACTTTCAGACGGTATTGCCAAGCTGGCGGCTCACAGGTTACTCCAGCCGATATTGAAAACTGCAGGCTTAAAACTTGTCTGCCACGAAGGTGAAGTTGAACAGCTGATGGCGGAGTTGGCGTTGCACAAGCTGGATTTGGTTTTGGCCTGCCAACCCCCTCGCCACAACTTTAGTTTTCGCTTGTCGAGTGATCGGTTGCTCGTGTCACGCGTGGATTGGTATGGCCCGGCAAGCTTGGTGACTGACCAGGCAATTGCCGCATTCCCACAAAGTCTTGGTAATTTACCCATACTGGCACCGACGTCCCATGCCGCACTGCGCAACCGGATGGATCGTTGGTTTGAGGGCATAGGCCTGCAGCCCCAGATCGTGGGTGAGTTTGAAGACAGCGCTTTGTTAAGTATTTTTGCAGCACAGGGAATGGGCATATTTCCGGTCACTGAATTAGGCGCTGCGGATCTTGGAAAAATACAAGAGCTCCGGTTGCTTGGCTGCAGCCAAGGACTGAGTGAAGAAATTCATGCCATATATAGCTCGCGCAGCAAGAATCATCCCTTGGTCGGAAAAATTTTACAAAACACAATCAATGCTGATGGTGCTGAATAATTCATCGAAAATCTATTAACCAAATTAAGTTATCTACGGACTGGAATGGAATGGAATAAATATTTCCCAAACCAAGTAGTCATAAATAATCTGCACAATGGGCAGTAAAAAATCACAAGAAGCAAAACAAAAAGGCAGCCTTAAGCTGCCTTTTTTAATTACCCTAAAAGCAATTACTTGCGGGCTGGCGGCACATCGGTACACGACCCATGCGCCACTTCCGCCGCCATGCCAATGCTTTCGCCCAGCGTGGGGTGCGGGTGGATGGTCTTGCCGATGTCCACGGTGTCGGCGCCCATTTCGATGGCCAGGGCAATCTCGCCAATCATGTCACCGGCGTGCGTGCCGACGATGCCACCGCCCAGGATGCGGCCATGGCCGTGCGCCTCGGGGCTGTCATCGAACAGCAGCTTGGTAAAGCCTTCGTCGCGGCCATTAGCGATGGCGCGGCCGGAGGCGGCCCAGGGGAACAGGCCCTTCTTGACCTTGATGCCTTGTGCCTTGGCCTGGTCTTCGGTCAGGCCCACCCATGCCACTTCGGGGTCGGTGTAGGCGACGCTTGGGATGACGCGGGCGTTGAAGGCGGCTGATGCCAGCTCCTTGTTGCCCTGCAATTCACCGGCGATGACTTCGGCGGCCACATGCGCTTCGTGCACAGCCTTGTGCGCCAGCATGGGCTGGCCCACGATGTCGCCAATCGCAAAGATGTGCGGCACGTTGGTGCGCATCTGGATGTCCACGTCGATGAAGCCACGGTCGGTCACGGCCACACCGGCCTTGTCGGCGCTGATCTTCTTGCCGTTGGGCGTGCGGCCCACGGCTTGCAGAACTAGGTCGTAGGTCTGGGGCTCGGGCACGGTGACGCCGTCCTTGGCGGGGGCGAACGTGACCTTGATGCCTTCGGGCGTGGCTTCGGCCCCCACGGTCTTGGTGTTGACCATGATGTTGTCAAAGCGCGGGGCATTCATCTTCTGCCAGACCTTGACCAGGTCACGGTCCGCGCCCTGCATCAGGCCGTCCATCATTTCCACCACGTCCAGGCGGGCGCCCAGGGTGCTGTAGACGGTGCCCATTTCCAGGCCGATGATGCCGCCGCCCAGGATCAGCATGCGCTTGGGCACGGCCTTGAGGTCCAGCGCGCCGGTGGAGTCCACCACGCGTTCGTCCTTGGGCATGAAAGGCAGATGCACGGCCTGCGAGCCCGCAGCGATGATGGCGTTCTTGAACTGAACGACTTTTTTGCTGCCCGTCTTTTCTTGGCCAGTGCCGGTGGTCTCTTGCACTTCAATCTGGTGGGCGCCGACAAACTGGCCGTAGCCACGCAGCACCGTCACCTTGCGCATCTTGGCCATCTGGCCCAGACCGCCGGTCAGCTTGCCGATGACCTTTTCCTTGTGGCCGCGCAGTTGGTCGATGTTGACTTCTGGGGCCGCGAACTTGACGCCGGCGACTTCCAGGTGCTTGACTTCGTCCATCACGGCAGCGACGTGCAGCAGCGCCTTGGAG
The DNA here is from genome assembly GCF_030162955.1 of Comamonas jiangduensis. Classification (NCBI taxonomy): domain Bacteria; kingdom Pseudomonadati; phylum Pseudomonadota; class Betaproteobacteria; order Burkholderiales; family Comamonadaceae; genus Comamonas; species Comamonas jiangduensis. The sequence goes on along the minus strand of NZ_JARXOV010000012.1, from coordinate 62,326 downwards.
GGGATGCAGCCCACGTTCAGGCACACGCCACCCAGGGTGGCGTAGCGCTCGACCAACACGACCTTCAGGCCCAGGTCGGCGGCGCGGAAGGCGGCGGAGTAGCCGCCGGGGCCGCCGCCGAGCACGACCACGTCGGCTTCCAGATCCACCGTGCCCGCAAAGTTGCTGGCAACCGCTGCGGAAACAGGAACTGTTGGCGCCGGTGCTGCCTGGGCTGGAGTCGGATTTTGCTTAGATTCTGCTAATGGTGCAGCAACGGGGGCTGCAGCAGCGCCCTCTGCCACTTCCAGTGTCAGCACCACAGAGCCCATCGCGACTTTGTCGCCCAGCTTCACTTTCAATTCCTTGACCACGCCTGCGTGGCTGGAAGGAATTTCCATGGAAGCCTTGTCGGACTCGACGGTGATGAGCGACTGGTCAACGGTGACGGTGTCACCGGGCTGCACCAGCAGCTCGATCACGCCCACTTCGGCGAAGTCGCCAATGTCAGGCACTTGGATATCGATGATTGCCATAGGTATCAGCCCTTCATTACAGCAGGATGCGGCGGTAGTCCGCCAGCACTTGGCCCAGGAAGGCGTTAAAGCGTGCAGCGGCTGCGCCGTCGATGACGCGGTGGTCGTACGACAGGCTCAAAGGCAGCATCAGGCGGGGCACAAATTTTTCCTTCTCTTCGTTCCACACAGGCTGGATGGAGCCACGCGACAGGCCGAGGATGGCCACTTCAGGTGCGTTGACGATCGGCGTGAAGTCGGTACCACCAATGCCGCCCAAGGACGAAATCGAGAAGCAGCCGCCTTGCATGTCGGCCGCGCCCAGCTTGCCGTCGCGCGCCTTTTTAGCCAGCTCACCCATTTCCTGGCTGATTTGCAGAATGCCCTTCTTGTCCGCGTCCTTGAGCACGGGAACGACCAGGCCGTTCGGTGTGTCAGCGGCAAAGCCGATGTTGTAGTACTGCTTGTAGACCAGGGTGTCGCCATCCAACGAGGCGTTGAAATCTGGGAATTTCTTCAGCGCAGCGACTACGGCCTTGATGACGAAGGCCAGCATGGTCACCTTGACATCGCTCTTGGCCTTGGCCTGCTCGGCGTTGGTTTGCACGCGGAAGGCTTCCAGCTCGGTGATGTCGGCCAGGTCATTGTTGGTCACGTGGGGAATCATCACCCAGTTGCGGTGCAGGTTGGCGCCCGAGATCTTCTTGATGCGCGACAGATCCTTGCGTTCCACAGGGCCGAACTTGGCAAAGTCGACCTTGGGCCATGCCAACACTTCCAGACCGCCCACGTTGCCGCCCGACGATGCCTTGGCAGGTGCTGCCGCCTGCTGTGCCAGGGTTTGCACGGCACCGGCCATCACCGACTTGGTGAACGCCAGAATGTCTTCTTGGGTGATGCGGCCCTTGCTGCCGGAGCCCTTGACCTCTGCCAGTGGCACGCCCAACTCACGCGCAAACTTGCGCACGGAAGGCGATGCATGGGGCAGCGCGCCCGATGGGGCTACGGTGGGGTTGTGTGCAGGCGCTGCAGTAGTTGTAGCTGCTGGCGCAGGTGCAGCAATGGCTGGAGCCTGATTTTGTACAGCTGGTGCAGCCACAGGAGCCGGTGCTGCGGCAGGTGCCGAGGCAGCAGGGGCTGCGCCCTGCACGCTCATGGTGCCGACCACGTCGCCCACGTTGACGGTGTCGCCCAGCTTGATGCTCAGCGCGGTGATGGTGCCAGCGGCAGGCGATGGGATTTCCATCGATGCCTTGTCAGACTCCACGGTGAACAGCGATTGCTCTGCCGTGACCACATCGCCCACCTTGACCAGCATTTCAATGACGGCCACGTCCTTGAAATCACCAATGTCAGGGATGACGATATTCATAGAGCTCGCTGCAGTTGCAGGAGCTGCTTGCGCAGGTGCTGCGCTCACTTCAGCAGGTTTTGGGGCCGAAACCGTCGCAGCTGGTGCGCTAGGCGCTGCAGCTTCTGTAGCAGCAGGCACGGCGTCGGGCGCAGCGGCGCTGTCTGCCGTCTCGATCACCGCGATGATGGCGCCCTGCGCCACTTGGTCGCCCAGCTTCACGCGCAACTCTTTGAGCACGCCGCCGTGGCTCGATGGAATTTCCATGGAGGCTTTGTCGGACTCCACAGTGATGAGCGATTGCTCGACCTTGATGGTGTCGCCCACGTTGACCAGCACCTCGATCACGCCCACGCTGTCGAAGTCACCGATGTCCGGGACCTTGATTTCTGTCAATGCCATGTGTATGTCTCCGGTGCTTGCTTAGGCGTACAGGGGGTTGATCTTGTCGGTCTTGATACCGTACTTGGCAATCGCTTCGGCCACCTTGGTGACAGGCAGCTTGCCTTCGTCGGCCAGTGCCTTCAGGGCCGCAACCACGATGTAGTGGCGATCGATCTCGAAGTGCTCGCGCAGCTTGCGGCGGAAGTCCGAACGACCAAAACCGTCCGTGCCCAGCACCTTGTAGGTGCGGCCCTTGGGAATGTAGGGGCGGATTTGCTCCGCGTAGGCCTTCATGTAGTCGGTCGACGCAATGACGGGGCCTTGGCTGCCTTGCAGTTGCTGGGTCACGAAGGCGGTCTTGGCGGTTTCCAGCGGGTGCAGCATGTTGTGGCGCTCGCAGTCCTGGCCGTCGCGGGTCAGTTCGTTGAACGATGGGCAGCTCCACACGTCGGCGGCAATGCCCCAGTCCTTTTCCAGCAGCTCTTGCGCAAAGAAGGATTCGCGCAGGATGGTGCCCGAGCCCAGCAGCTGTACGCGCTGGCCCGATTGCGGCACCTTCTGACCGGGCTTGCACAGGTACATGCCCTTGATGATTTGCTGCTCCGTGCCTTCGGTCAGACCGGGCATGGGGTAGTTTTCATTCAACAAGGTGATGTAGTAGAAAACATTTTCTTGGTTCTGCACCATGCGGCGCAGGCCGTCTTGCATGATCACGGCTACTTCGTGCGCGAAGGTGGGGTCATACGAGACGCAGTTGGGCACGGTGTTGGCCAGAATGTGGCTGTGACCGTCTTCGTGCTGCAGGCCTTCGCCGTTCAGCGTGGTGCGGCCCGAGGTGCCGCCCAGCAAGAAGCCTCGCGCCTGCATGTCGCCCGCTGCCCAGGCCAGGTCGCCAATGCGCTGGAAACCGAACATGGAGTAGTAGACGTAGAACGGAATCATGATGCGGTTGGACGTGCTGTAGCTCGTCGCAGCCGCAATCCACGAGGCCATGCCACCGGCTTCGTTGATACCTTCCTGCAGAATCTGGCCAGCCTTGTCTTCGCGGTAGTACATGACCTGGTCTTTGTCGACCGGGGTGTACTGCTGACCGTGGGGGTTGTAGATACCAACCTGGCGGAACAGACCTTCCATACCAAAGGTACGGGCCTCGTCCACCAGAATAGGCACCACGCGGGGGCCGATGTTCTTGTCACGCAGCAGCTGCGTGAGGAAGCGCACATAGGCCTGGGTGGTGGAGATTTCACGGCCTTCGGGCGTGGGCTCCAGAATGGCCTTGAAAGTATCGAGCGAAGGTGCGGTGAATGCTTCGTCAGCCTTTTGGCGGCGGTGCGGCAGGTAACCGCCCAGGGCCTTGCGGCGCTCGTGCAGGTACTTCATTTCCGGCGTGTCGTCGGCCGGCTTGTAGAACGGGATGTCCGCGATCTGGCTGTCAGGGATCGGGATGTTAAAGCGGTCGCGGAAGGCCTTGATGTCCTCGTCGCTCAGCTTCTTGGTCTGGTGCACAGTGTTCTTGCCCTCACCGATCTTGCCCATGCCAAAGCCCTTGACGGTCTTGACCAGCAGCACGGTAGGCTGACCCTTGTGGCTGTTGGCTGCGTGGAAAGCGGCGTAGACCTTCTGCGCATCGTGGCCACCACGGCGCAGGTTCCAGATTTCGTCGTCGGACATGTGCTCGACCATCTTCAGCGCACGGGGGTCGCGGCCAAAGAAGTGCTTGCGCACGTAAGCGCCATCGTTGGCCTTCATGGCCTGATAGTCGCCGTCGTTGCACTCCATCATGATCTTCTTGAGCACGCCGTCCTTGTCCTTGGCCAGCAGCTCGTCCCAGCCCTTGCCCCAGATCAGCTTGATGACGTTCCAGCCCGAGCCACGGAATTCGCCTTCCAGCTCTTGGATGATCTTGCCGTTACCGCGCACGGGGCCATCCAGACGCTGCAAATTGCAGTTGATGACGAAGATCAGGTTGTCGAGGTTTTCGCGCGAAGCCAGCGAGATAGCGCCCAGCGATTCCACTTCGTCCATTTCACCGTCGCCGCAGAACACCCAGACCTTGCGGTTTTCGGTGTTGGCAATGCCACGTGCGTGCAGGTACTTCAGGAAGCGCGCTTGGTAAATCGCCATCAACGGGCCAAGCCCCATGGACACCGTGGGGAACTGCCAGAAATCGGGCATCAGCTTGGGGTGGGGGTAGCTGGACAAGCCCTTGCCGTCCACTTCCTGGCGGAAGTTGAGCAATTGCTCTTCCGAGATACGGCCTTCCAGGTAAGCACGCGCGTAGATGCCGGGCGAGACATGGCCCTGGATGTACAGGCAGTCACCACCGTGGTTTTCGTTTTCAGCGTGCCAAAAGTGGTTAAAGCCGGCGGCAAACATATTGGCCAGCGAAGCGAACGAGCCAATGTGACCACCCAGATCCCCACCTTCTGGCGGGTGAATACGGTTGGCCTTGACCACCATGGCCATGGCGTTCCAGCGCATGTAGGCGCGCAAACGACCTTCCAACTCCAGATTGCCGGGGCAGCGCGCCTCCTGGCCGGGCTCGATGGTGTTCACATAACCGGTCTTGGCCGAGAAAGGCATGTCCACGCTGTTTTGGCGGGCATGCTCCAGCACTTCTTCAATCAACTGGTGCGCATATTCGGCACCTTCGCGGTCGATGACGGCAGAAAGCGCGTCCACCCACTCACGGGATTCTTGGGGGTCGAGGCTAGGCTTTGCGTTAACGCCGGCCTGAGGGTCGGTCTGAGCTGTCATAGGTGTGTCTCCTGTTCAAGAGGCTGCAGGTAGGAGGTCGCGCAACTTGCATGGCGCGTATCGATCCGCCCTTCCATGCAAGGTGTGAGACTGAGCTTACTCGCTGCCCCAAACCTTGACTGAGAGACAAATACGTCCATTTGAACGACCATTTCGGTTCGCAGTTTCGCATATTTTTTTCATATTTCAAATTATGCAGATCAATTGCATATTATGAAAAAATGCTGCAGTTGCACATCTAAAACAAGATGTTGCGGGGTGCGCTTGGCTCCAAATAAGGACAAGGGAATCCCCCTACACTGCACCTATGGATACACCCGAAAAAAAGAACACCGAGACAAAGCCATCCACCCCCTTTCAGGGCGCTGACCCCACGCGCTGGTGGCGTCTGTGGTGGCGCAGCCTGTCACCCACACGACAAGACCGCCTGGCCGCTTTTGCGCCCCTGGTATCGGTTGCACTGTTCATGGCAGCAATCGTGGCAGCTTTCTGGTACTTGCGCGCGGAGGAAGTCGACCGCGATCAACAAGCCCTTAAACGCGACGTGGAATATGCCCAGCAGCGCATGCGCCTGCGCCTGCTGGAGCGCCAAGAGCAAGTGATGCGCATAGCCCGTGATCTGGCCTACGGCGACATTGGCACGGCAGAGTTTGTCAACCGCGCCGAAGTGCTGGTCACGCAGTACCCCGAGCTGCAAATTCTGACCTGGGTAGACCGTGACGGTCGCATCATCACCAGCTACGCCGCACCCACCGTGGCCAGCGAACAGCTGCGCATGCCGGGCGAGACACTGCAAAACGACGATGCTGCGCAAAGCTTTCAGCTGGTCAAAGAATCCAACCAGCCGATTTACACCCAGCCCCGCGTGCTGGTGGGCTACACGCCGCCCCTGCTGCAGTTTCACAGCCCTGTCATTGGCACACGCAATTTTGGCGGCACTGTCATGGCAGAGTTTTCCATCGATAGCCTGATGCGCTACGCCACACCCAGTGATTTGCTGGCCCGCTATGCCGTCACGCTGATGGACGGACACGGCACCCTCATAGCAGGCACACCGCTGACCGCCCCCCGCCAGTCCAGTACCTGGGATCTGCTGCCGCAGCCCAAGGCCACGGAGTACCAAGTCCCCATTTCGCCCGTAGGCAGTTCGCTGATCTTGAAAGTGCAGGCCTACCGCACCTCACTGAGCATGGTGGGCAACGGCATGTTCTGGCTGGTGGCCGCGCTGAGCTTGCTGACCTCCTGGCTGCTGATGGGCACCTGGCGCCACACGCGCAAGCGCTTGCGTGCGCAAGAAGCATTGATCGCAGAAACCAATTTCCGCCGTGCGATGGAAAACTCCCTGCTCACGGGCATGCGGGCGCTAGATATGAATGGCCGCATCACCTATGTGAATGCAGCGTTTTGCCAGATGACGGGCTGGAGCGAACAAGAGCTGGTAGGCCAAACTGCCCCCTACCCTTACTGGGCAGAAAGCGATTACGAGTACCTGCACAGCAAACTCAAAGACGAGTTGTCTGGCAAAACCGGACAAAACGGTTTTCAGGTGCGTGTGCGCCGCAAAAACGGCTCCATGTTTGATGCGCGCCTGTACATCTCACCGCTGATCGATGCGCGCGGACACCAAACGGGCTGGATGTCGTCGATGACCGACATCACCGAGTCCAAGCGCATTCGCGACCAGCTTGCTGCATCCCACGACCGTTTTACCATTGTGCTGGAAGCGCTGGATGCTTCTGTTTCCGTAGCACCCTTGGGCAGTGCCGAGCTGCTGTTTGCCAACAAGCTCTACCGCCAGTGGTTTGGCTCGCAAACCACGGGACACCTGCAACTGGTGCAGCAAGCCGGGCTGCCGGCTGAGCGCAGTGAGTCGGTCGATGATGAAGATGGCCTGATGGGCCTGCCCACTGACTCCTTGACAGACGCCTCCAGCAACAATGCCGAAATTTATGTGGGCGAGCTGGGCAAATGGCTGGAAGTGCGCTCGCGCTATCTGAGTTGGGTGGATGGCCGCTTGGCACAGATGGTGATTGCCACTGACATCACCCCGCGGCGCCTGGCCGAAGAGCAAGCCGCCCGGCAAACCGAGCAAGCGCATTCAGCCAGCCGCCTGATCACCATGGGGGAAATGGCTTCCAGCGTGGCCCATGAACTCAACCAGCCCCTGACAGCCATCAGCAACTACAGCAGCGGCATGCTCTCGCGCCTGGAATCGGGCAAGTTGACCGAAGAACAGATGAAGTTTGCGCTGGAGAAAACCGTCCACCAAGCGCAACGCGCGGGCCAGATCATTCAGCGCATCCGCTCTTTCGTAAAGCGCAGCGAACCCAATCGCATGCTGGCGCACGTGGAAGCCATGGTGGATGAAGCCTTGGAGCTGGCCAACATTGAAATGCGCCGGCGCAACGTGCGCCTCACCCACTTTGTCGCCAAGCGCATTCCGCCCGTGATGGCAGACGCCATTTTGATTGAGCAGGTACTGATCAACTTGATCAAAAATGCCGGCGAATCGATTGACCAAGCACAACGTCCTCAGGCCAAGCGGTCCGTAGAGTTGCGCGTGCAGCCCAAAGACTACGAGGGGCTAGCTGGCGTAGAGTTTTCGGTGCAAGACTCAGGCAAAGGCCTTCCTCCAGAAGTGCAGGAGCGCTTGTTTGAAGCGTTTTTTTCCACTAAAAACGAAGGCATGGGCATAGGCTTGAACCTGTGCCGCTCGATTGTGGAGTCGCATAACGGACGGATGTCCGCAGAGAACCTCTACAATGGTTCTGAGGTGGTGGGTTGCCGGTTCTTCTTTTGGATACCGTTGGCCGCCGCTCAGGAAAAGGGAGACAACTTTTCTTCGGCAATTAATCCAAATACAAGGAAATCTGCATGAGCTTGACACCCAAAAAAGGCACTGTCTACGTGGTTGATGACGATGAGGCCGTCCGTGACTCGCTGCAATGGCTGCTGGAGGGTAAAGATTACCGCGTGCGCTGTTTTGACTCGGCCGAGTCCTTTCTCTCGCGCTATGACCACCGCGAAGTGGCCTGTTTGATTGCCGACATTCGCATGGGCGGCATGACGGGCTTGGAGCTGCAAGACAAGTTGCTGGAGCGCAAGTCGCCCCTGCCCATCGTGTTCATTACCGGCCACGGCGACGTACCCATGGCCGTGAACACCATGAAAAAAGGCGCACTGGACTTCATCCAGAAACCTTTCAACGAAGACGACCTGCTGAGCGTGGTGGAGCGCATGCTGGATCATGCCCGTGAAGCCTTTGCGGGCCACCAGCAAGCCGCCAGCCGCGAGGCCCTGCTGTCCAAGCTGACAGGCCGCGAGTCGCAAGTGCTCGAGCGCATTGTGGCGGGCCGCCTGAACAAACAAATTGCCGATGACCTGGGCATCAGCATCAAGACCGTGGAAGCGCACCGCGCCAACATCATGGAAAAGCTGGGCGCCAACACCGTGGCCGATCTGCTCAAGATTGCACTGGGCTCCTCGGCCGCAGCCAAAGTACCGGCATAAAATCAGGGGCTTACCCCAAAGGCTGCCATCGCCTGCAAAGGTCTGGCAGCTTTTTTATTTCTCACGCACACCTCACACACCATGACAGCCCAAATCATTGATGGCAAAGCCCTCTCCGCCCAATTGCGTACCGAAGTTGCCCAGCGCGCAGCCGCTTTGACGGCCAAGGGCACCAAGCCGGGCCTGGCCGTGGTGTTGGTGGGGGACAACCAAGCCTCGCAGGTGTATGTGCGCAACAAGGTCAAGGCCTGCGAAGACGCGGGCTTTCACTCGGTGCTGGAAAAGTACGATGCCAGCATGACCGAAGCCGAACTGCTGGCCCGTGTGGAAGCGCTGAACAACGACCCCAGCATCCACGGCATTCTGGTGCAACTTCCCCTGCCCAAGCACATTGACGACCACAAGGTGATCGAAGCCATCTCGCCCCTCAAAGACGTGGACGGCTTTCACGTGGCCAGCGCCGGTGCGCTGATGGTGGGTGAAGTGGGCTTCAAAGCCTGCACCCCCTACGGCTGCATGAAGATGCTGGAATCGATTGGCATGAAGGATTTGCGCGGCAAGCACGCCGTGGTGATTGGCCGCTCCAACATCGTGGGCAAGCCCATGGCCATGATGCTGCTGGCTGCCAACGCCACGGTCACCATCTGCCACAGCGGCACCGCCGACCTGGCCGCCATGACGCGCCAGGCCGACCTCGTGGTGGCTGCTGTGGGCAAGGTGAATGTGCTGACCGCCGACATGATCAAGCCCGGCGCCGTGGTGATTGACGTGGGCATGAACCGCAATGCCGAAGGCAAGCTGTGCGGCGATGTGGACTATGACGGCTGCAAGGAAGTGGCAGGCTACATCACCCCCGTGCCCGGCGGTGTGGGCCCCATGACTATCACCATGCTGTTGGTCAACACCATGGAAGCCGCAGAGCGCGGTGCCGCAGCCCACTAAGGCTTTTCGCCGATAGGCCTACCCACCTCCACCGCCGCAAGGCGACTGGAGGTTTTTTTATAGCTGCTTGCGCTTGATTAGCTTAGGTTTCAGACATAAAACCTATCAAAAACCAGAAACTTTCAGCGCCAACAGCTATCAAGACAATAGTTAACACCACACCCTTGAAACACGCCCAGTTGGCGCAAAATGCTTGTCTATGACCAATGCTTTGCTTGAATCTTCCAGCCTGCCGCAGTTTGACCGCATCACCCCTGCGGATGTCGGCCCTGCCATCAACACCCTGATTGAACGCGCGCAAGCGGCATTGGAGACGGTCACCGCGCCGGATTTCCCGGCGGAGTGGAACGCCATTTCCAAGGTGCTGGACGTGGCCACCGAACAACTTGGCATGCAGTGGAGCGCTGTGAGCCACCTCTCCAGCGTGGCCGACACGCCCGAGCTGCGCGCCGCCTATAACGAGGTGCTCCCCAAAATCACCGAGTTCTGGACCAACTTGGGCGCCGACGAGCGCCTGTATGCCAAGTACAAGGCCATTGATGTCAACACGCTGACAGCCGAACAAAAGCAAGCCCACGCCCATGCGTTGCGCGGCTTTGTGCTGTCGGGCGCCGAGCTGCAAGGCGAAGCCCGCGAGCGTTTTGCCAAAATTCAGGAGCGCAGCGCCGAGCTGGGCCAGAAGTTCAGCGAAAACACACTGGATGCGACCGACCACTGGGCCTACTACGCCACGGCGCAAGAGCTGGACGGCGTGCCTGCCGATGTCCTGCAAGCCGCCAAAGCGGCGGCTGAGGCCGATGGCAAAGAAGGCTACAAACTGACTTTGAAGATTCCTTCCTACCTGCCCGTGATGCAGTTTGCCCACAGCAGCGCACTGCGCGAGAAGGTGTACCGTGCCTACGTCACCCGCGCGTCAGACCAGGCGGAAGGCGACTTGGTCAAGTACGACAACGCCGCCATCATCAAAGAAATCCTGGCGCTGCGCCAAGAAGAAGCACAGCTGCTGGGTTACCAGAACTTTGCCCAAGTGTCCCTGGTGCCCAAGATGGCCCAGTCTCCCCAGCAGGTCATCGACTTTCTGCGCGATCTGGCCCAGCGCGCCCGCCCCTACGCCGAAAAAGACGTGGCAGACCTGCGCGAGTTTGCAGCCAAGGAACTGGGCATTACCGACCCACAGCCTTGGGACTGGACCTACATCGCCGAAAAGCTCAAGGAAGCGCGCTACGCCTTCAGCGAGCAAGAAGTCAAACAGTACTTCACTGCGCCCAAGGTGCTTGCCGGTCTGTTCAAGATCATTGAGAACCTGTTTGACGTGAAGATCGTCAAAGACCAGGCTGCCGTGTGGAACCAGGACGTGCAGTTCTACCGCCTGGAGCGCAACGGCCAGCTGGTCGGTCAGTTTTACCTCGACCAGCCCGCCCGCAAGGGCAAGCGCGGCGGCGCATGGATGGACGATGTGCGCAGCCGCTGGTTGCGCCCAGACACTGGCAAGCTGCAAACACCCGTGGCCCACATGGTCTGCAACTTTGCCGACGGTGTCGATGGCAAACCCGCGCTGCTGACGCACGACGACGTGATCACCCTGTTCCACGAATCCGGCCACGCCCTGCACCACATGCTCACGCAAGTGAATGAGCGCGATGTTTCCGGCATCAACGGTGTGGAGTGGGATGCGGTGGAGCTACCCAGCCAGTTCATGGAGAACTTCTGCTGGGAATGGGAAGTGCTGCGCCACATGACATCGCACGTAGACACCGGCGAGCCCCTGCCCCGCGCGCTGTTTGACAAGATGCTGGCTGCCAAGAACTTCCAGGCCGGCATGGGTACGCTGCGCCAGGTGGAATTTGCGCTGTTTGACATGCTGCTGCACTCCGGCGCTGCCAAGAATGGCGACTACCTGGCACTGCTGCAGCAAGTGCGTGACGAAGTGGCTGTGCTGCCAACGACCGACTACAACCGTGGCACCAACACTTTCAGCCACATCTTTGCAGGTGGCTATGCTGCCGGCTATTACAGCTACAAGTGGGCTGAAGTGCTGAGCGCCGATGCCTACGCCGCTTTTGAAGAAACCCAAGGCGCTGACGGCAACCCCAGCCAGCAAACCGCGCAAAAATACCTGCACAACATCTTGGAGATGGGCGGCAGCCGCGACGCCATGGACAACTTCAAGGCCTTCCGTGGCCGCGAACCGCAGATCGATGCCCTGCTGCGCCACCAAGGTATGGCCGAAGAGGCCACAGCCTAAACGCGGCACTGCTGCAGCGCTGCACCCACAAAAATGGAGGCTCTAGGCCTCCATTTTTTATGGTGCTTGCCGCCTGGGATGGACGGCATGCCCAGGCTCAGCCATGCTTTACGACAAAGCCAGAACCTTCGCAGAGGGAGCTGAGTGGGCAGACGATGCCGCGCCACGCTCCAACTGGAAACGCGAGATCGCGCGCAGCAGGCTCTCTGCCTGGTTGCGCAACCCTTGCGCCGCTGCCGCACTTTCTTCCACCAAGGCCGCGTTTTGCTGCGTGGCTTGGTCCATTTGCGTAATGGCTTCACCCACCTGCGCCACACCAGAGCTTTGCTCGTGGCTGGCCGCACTGATTTCACCCATGATGTCCGTCACGCGGCGAATGGCACCCACCATATCTTGCATCGTGCCTCCGGCCTGATCGGCCAAAGTGCTGCCATTTTCCACACGCTCCAAGCTGGTGGTAATGAGGTCTTTGATTTCCTTGGCCGCATCGGCGCTGCGTTTGGCCAGCGCACGCACTTCACTGGCCACCACCGCAAAGCCACGCCCTTGCTCGCCCGCACGGGCTGCCTCCACCGCAGCGTTCAACGCCAGAATATTCGTTTGGAAAGCAATGCCATCAATCACATTGATGATGTCGGCAATGCGGTGGCTGCTGGCACTGATGCCCTTCATGGTGTCCACCACCCGCTCGACCACAGTACCGCCTTGCTGCGCCACATCCGAAGCGCTGAGGGCCAGTTGATTGGCAGTTTGGGCGTTGTCCGCGTTTTGGCGCACGGTGACGTTCAACTGCTCCATGCTGGCGGCTGTCTCTTCCAGGGCACTGGCTTGGCTCTCGGTGCGCATCGACAAATCCGCATTACCTTGCGCAATTTCGCTGGAAGCGTGCAGCATTTCGGCCGATGCCGTCTGCACCTGCTGCACCAGCTCACGCAGCGACTGGCGCATGCCCTGCAGCTCCGCCATCAAGCCCAAAGGCTTGCCCACCCGTTGGTCATCCGATAAATCTCCATCCGCCACACGGCGCAATGCGGCGCTCGCGTCTGCGGGGTCTCCGCCCAACTCTTGGCGCATGGTACGCACCATCACCCACAGCAGCGCTGCAGCGACCACCACGGCCAGCAACGCCAAGCCTGCTGACCACCACTGCATGCGCTGCGCCGCACTGCGCGTTGCTTCATGCGAAGCCTGTGCAGCTTCGCGTGCAGCCTGCAATTGCTGCAGCAGCGCACCACGCAACTCGCGCCATGCAGGCGTTTCGTTCGCCTTCAGCGCCGCTGTTGCCGCCTGCTGGTCTTGGCTGGCAAGCACCACCACTTTGTCTTGCTCACTCGACTGCGCGGTGCGCAGTGCTTGCAGCTTGCCCACGGCGTCTTCCAGCGCCGTGCCTTGCACCCGCCGACGCACATCGGCGTAAGCGCTGTCGTAAGCATCACGCGCACCACGCAGGTTCTGCACTGCCTGCTGGTCGGCGGGGTTGAGCACGATGTTGCGCACCGCCTGCCCCGACTGCAAACCTTGTGCATACAGCTCTTGCAGCTGCGTCACCACCGCTTGGTCGCTGGACAGATAGGCATCGAAGTCAGACTGGGTCCGCGTGAGCCCCCACAGACTGCTCAGCAAGGCCAACACAAAAAGCACTGCAGGAGCAGCCGTACAAAAAATTAAACGAGAGCTAAAACGCATGACTCAAGAGAATGAACAAATAATTGATATGCATCAAAAGAAAAATAGATACATACAGCAAGTGCCCAAAGTGGGGGCTGCGCGATTATGGATGTGTTATGAGATTTTTTCTGCGCCTGCACGCAATCTGTAGCACCGCAGTGCGCCACGGTGGGGCCGGCTGGCTGAACCGGCCGTGTGTTTTATGCATGCGCAAAGCAGCATGGTCACTGCTTTGGCATTCAAGCCTGAGCGCTCATCAGCCCTGATAACGCACACAGCCGCGATGCGGCTCCATGCCTTTTGCTTGCGCCCTCACGTGGCCGCCGATCATTGCGCGGGCGCCTGCCGCTCTTCGTCCATCGCTTTTTGCACTTCACGATAAAAAATTTCGCGCGCTTCGGTGGCTTGGGGGACGCGTGCCCCACCGGCCCAGTTGGCGTTCGACACTATCACCAGTTGACGATGGGGGTCGATAAAAATGCCTTGCCCAAAAATGCCGCGGGCCGCATAGCTGCCGTCGTCATAGGTCCACCACTGATAGCCATACCCTCGCCCCGGCAGACCAATGTCCGCGCGCTTGGTGGTCGCTTGCGCCCACCAGTCGTCAGGCACGATGCTTTGGCCATTCACTTTCGCACCATTCAGGATAAACAGCCCCATGCGGGCGTAATCGCGGGGTGAGGCCTGCAGGCAGCAGCCGCCAATTTCCTTGCCGGTTTTGCTCAAAATCCAGGTGGCCTGCTGCTCCATGCCTGCGGGGCCCCACACCTTCTCGGCAAGGTAGGTGGCCAGCGGCTTCTTGGTAGCGCGCTGCACCAGCGTGCCCACCAAATTGGTCTCCCCCGTGCTGTAGTGCCAGCGGGTTCCGGGCGGCGCTGCGCGCGGGAGCTGGCGCATATAGCTCACCAGCGCTTCCACGCCCGGCTCAGGCTGGTGGTTGTTGAACTTGGCCACATCTGAATTGGGGTCCGCATAGTCTTCGTTCCACTGCACCCCCGAGGTCATGGTCAGCAACTGCCGCACACTGACATCGTCATATGCAGAGCCTTTCAGCTCCGGGATGTAGACGCTGACCTTGTCGTCCAAACTTTGAATAAAGCCATCCTTGACTGCAGCGCCCAGCAAGGTGGAAGTGAAGGATTTGGCCACCGAAAAACTGGTCCAACGCCCTGCGCCATCAAAGCCCAGGCCGTAGCGCTCCAGCCGCAGCTTGCCCTGGTGCACCACCAACAGGGCCGCACTGCGCTGGCCTGCCATATAAGCATCCACATCCAGCTTGAGCTGAAGCGGAGCGCCCAGCGGCAAAGGCGAAGGGCTTGCACTGGCTGGCACCACATTGACCTTGGCCAGCACAGGCAGCCGATCCAGTGCGCGAAAAGCAGCATCGCGCTGCGACTGCGTCCAGAACAAGATATCCCGGTTGGTGGGCACGGTGGCCAAAAGCCCGCGCGTCTCCTTGTCCAGACTGAACCAGCCGCCCACGCCAGCCGCAGCCACCACCACCAAAGTCCCCAACACCCATTTCTTCACAGCCAAGACGGTCTCCTTAGATTCGAGGAAAGCCGCCACCAAGGCATGGGGCGCGCATTGCAACATTTGCGCCATTGCGCTGTTTGCACCACCCAAGCTGCGCTGTCTTTCCTGAGCCTTCAATGTGCATGTTCTCAGGATTGCCGCCTACTGGCGTTTTCCTTCGCCATGCATCGACTGCGCCCCGCAAGCCCGCGCAGACACCCCACAACGGGTCAGTACAAGAAGGCGGTGAGACTGGGCAGCAGGTCATACGGCTGCGTGGAGCAACCTGAGCAGGAAGCTCAAATTACCTTTGCCGCCACCGCTTTCATATTCAAAAAAATAGCTGCCAGCGCTGACTGGATAAGCGCTGGCAGCCAATTTAAGCCCCATAAAAGCAGTCTAAAAAACTAGACCTCTGGCACCACCGCTTCGGCCCAGTCATACAGCGCACCCAAAATTTCTTCGGCACGCTCGTCGTCCACGGTTTCTTGCAAGGCATCCACCTCGGCAAACATTTGCTGCGCCGTGCGGGCACCACCCTCGCCGTGGATCAGCGCGGCGGCGCAACGCTGCTGCCAGCGGGCAGTTTCTGCAGCGCTAAGGCTCTCAGGCCAATTGCGGGCGCGCCAGCGGAACACCAGTTCGGCCAGCCTGGCATCGTCAAACCCGGTTTTATCGACGGCCAGCTCTTGCGGGTTGAGCGCTCGCAACTGCGTCAGGCGACGGCGGTCTGCGGGGTTCACAAAACCGTTGTAGAGGTCTTGGTCTACATCCTGCGGGCCATGGCCTTCCAGACGGCTGTACACCTGCTTCCACAGCACACTCATGTCCGGCAGGGCACGCGCTTTCACGGCGTTGTCAATGCACGCCTGCATGTCGATGCCCCAGCGCGCCGCCATCTCTGGCGTCAGCGTTTTGAGGTTGCGCACCACCATGGGCGATTTGTTGATGTGGATGCCCTTGATGGGCAGGCGCGTGATGCCTTCGGGCAGGTCTGCCGTTTTGGTGAACATGCGCAGGCGCAGGGTTTCAGCGTCCAAGCTGGCCAGCTCGCTGGGGTCGGCCTGCAAGTCCCAGCAGATCATTTCGTTTTTGTTGGTGGGGTGCTGGGCCAGCGGCCACATCACGGCAATGCAGCCGCGCTGGGGCGGGATCATGCCACTCACATGCAAGAACGGGCGCGCATCAATTTGCTCGGCCGGCAGGCCCATCTCGTGCAGCACCTTGTCTTTTTTGCGCAGGCCAAAGGCAAATTCAAACAGCTTGGGCTGGCGATCACGAATCAGCCGCGCCAGCGCGATGGTGGCGCGCACGTCGCTGAGCGCATCGTGCGCCTGATCGTGCGCCAAGCCGTTGGCGCGGGCCAAGTCTTCAAGCTTGAAGCTGGGGCTGCCGTCTTCCTTGGTGGGCCACTGAATGCCCTGCGGGCGCAGGGCATAAACCATGCGCACCACGTCCAGCAAATCCCAGCGGCCACAGTCGTTTTGCCATTCGCGTGCATACGGATCGATCAGGTTGCGCCAAAACAGAAAGCGCGTCACCTCGTCGTCAAAGCGGATGGTGTTGTAGCCCACGCCCACGGTGCCGGGCTGGGTGAAGGCGGCCTCGATCTGGCGCGCAAAAGCATCTTCGGGCACGCCTTGCTCCAGGCACTGTTGTGGGGTGATGCCCGTGATCAGGCAGGATTCAGGGCTAGGCAGGTAGTCAGGCGCTGGCTGGCAATACACCATGATCGGCTCACCGATCTCGTTGAGCTCCAAGTCCGTGCGAATGGCCGCAAACTGCGCGGGCCGATCATAGCGGGGGTTGGCACCAAAGGTTTCGTAGTCGTGCCAGAGAAATGTGTGTTCAACCATGGGGTGGGAGTATGCCTGTTTGCCGCCGCCACGCAGGTGTTGCGCGTGGGGTTTGAACTACCCCGGCAAAGGGGCAAGGCTAGGAAGCAGAACAAAAAAGAGCAGCTAGCGCTTGATTTACTTAGCTTTCAGGTAGTTTTATTGCTGAAATCATTGCTAGACAGGCGCTGCAAGCTATTTTTTTATTTACAGCAGCGGTGACATCAGCCGTGCAGCGGAATCGCCCAGCCGCTGCCAAAAACTCTGGGGCCGCGCATAACCCACACGCCGCGCGTGCTTGAGGTCTTCCACAAACTGCTGCTCCAGCTTGGCTGCAAACGCCTCGCCATACACCACGGCACAGACTTCGTAGTTCAGGCGAAAGCTGCGGTTGTCAAAGTTGGCAGTGCCGATGATGCCGACCATATCGTCTACCACCATGGTTTTTGAGTGCAGCATGCTGCGGTGGTACTCAAACACCTTCACGCCACACGTAATCAACTCGTCAAAATACGAGCGCGCCGCCGCCGTCACCACCCGGGAATCTGATTTTTCAGGCACCAGCAAGCACACATCCACGCCGCGCAACGCCGCATTAGTCAACGCCAGCATGGCCGCTTCCGTCGGCACAAAGTACGGCGTGGTCAACCACAAGCGCTTGTGCGCAGCGTGAATGGCTGACACATGCACGCGGTGGATGGCTTCCATGCTGCTGTCGGGCCCAGAAGCCATGATTTGCACCACCTGATTGCCATCGGGCAAATCTGGCAGCAAAGCGTTGAAATCCGCAGGTTCATTTTTGCGGTTGTAATCCAGCGCATAGCTCCAGTCTTCCAAAAAGACGGTTTGCAGCCAGTTCACCACCGGGCCTTCCAGGCGCACATGCACATCGTGATAGGCGTCCTGCAAGATGCGTTTGTCTTCTTCGTCGGTGATGTTAACGCCGCCGGTGTAGCCAATGGCGCCATCAATCACCACAATTTTGCGGTGGGTGCGAAAGTTGATGACAGGGCGCACGCGCCGCCCAAATTTGGTGGGGTGAAACAGCGCGAACTCACCGCCCGCCGCTTCCAGCGTTGCATAGTATTTGCGAGACAGTCTTTTGGAGCCCAGCGCATCCACCAGCAGCCGCACCGTCACCCCTTCTCGCGCTTTTTGGCACAGCAGCGCAATCAAGCGCAGCCCGGTCTCATCAGGCTCAAAAATGTAGTATTCGAGATGGATGTGGTCTTTGGCCTCACGCACGGCATGCATGATGCTGTCGAAAGTGGCAGCGCCACCGACCAGCAGCTCCACCTTGTCCGCTGTGCTGACGGGAAAGTTGGTGGAAGCCGTGACCAGCTTGACCACCTGGTGCAAGCGCTCCGGTGCCGCAGGCACCTTCTCTTTGAGGCGCGCAATGCTGGCGCGCACGCGCGAGCGGCGGCGGCTGCGCAAACGACGCAGGCGCTGGCGCTTCAAGCGCCGTGGACCCAAAAAATAATAAATACCAATGCCCGCTACCGGCAGCACCGCCATCGACAGCAGCCAGCTCAAGGTGGCGACCGGCGCACGGCGCTGTAGCAAAATCCACACGCCAACAATCACAACATACAGTGACCAGGTAACAGACAGGATCAGCATGACATGTTCATGCGTGAACCACTGCGTGATTGCCTCCACATCTCCTCCTGCGCGGTATTGGTAACGCCGACTGTATCCTGCTTGGGCACCTTCCAAGGCCAGCCATAAAAAAACCGACAGCTTATCGGCTGTCGGTTTGGGGTGCAGTTCGGTTTATTCCGAAGCAGTGGCCTGCTGCGGCTCTGCCGGCTCGGAGTTGCCCTCTGGCTTGGGCAATGGCGTGATCTCCAAGATCACATCGCCCTTGCCTTCATTGGCCTCGGCGTCCCAGTCCACTTCCAGACGTCCGCCATCCACCAAGCGACCAAACAGCAACTCATCAGCCAGCGAGCGGCGGATGGTGTCCTGAATCAGACGCTGCATGGGGCGTGCGCCCATCGCAGGGTCAAAGCCCTTGGCCGCCAAGTGCTTGCGCAGCTTGTCGCTGAAGGTGACTTCCACCTTCTTCTCGCCCAGTTGATGCTCCAGTTGCAGCAAGAACTTGTCCACCACCCGCAAAATGATTTGCTCATCCAAGGGCTTGAAGCTGACGATGGCGTCCAGACGGTTGCGGAACTCTGGAGTGAACAGACGTTTGATGTCCGCCATTTCATCGCCCGGTTGCTTCTGGGTGGTAAAGCCCATCACCGACTTTTGCATGGCCTCTGCGCCGGCATTGGTCGTCATGATGACGATGACGTTGCAGAAATCTGCTTTGCGGCCATTGTTGTCCGTCAGCGTGCCATGGTCCATCACCTGCAGCAGCACGTTGAAGATGTCGGGGTGCGCCTTCTCGATTTCGTCCAGCAGCAGCACCGAGTGCGGCTTTTTGGTTACCGCTTCGGTCAGCAACCCGCCTTGGTCGTAACCCACATAACCCGGAGGCGCGCCAATCAAACGGCTGACTGCATGGCGCTCCATGTACTCCGACATGTCAAAGCGGATCAAATCCACACCCAAGATGTAAGCAAGCTGCTTGGCCGCTTCTGTTTTACCAACGCCTGTGGGGCCGCTGAACAAGAAGGAACCAATCGGCTTTTCGGGCTTGCCCAAACCGGAGCGTGCCATCTTGACCGCTGAGGCCAGCACTTCCAGCGCCTTGTCTTGGCCAAACACCACGCTCTTGAGGTCGCGCTCCAGCGTTTGCAGCTTGCTGCGGTCGTCGTTGGAGACGTTCGCAGGGGGAATGCGTGCAATCTTGGCCACGATATCTTCGATCTCGGCGCGCGTGATGGTGCTCTTGCGGGTTTCAGGCGTTTTCACGCGCTGCGCTGCGCCCGCTTCGTCAATCACGTCAATGGCCTTGTCAGGCAAATGGCGGTCATTGATGTACTTGGCCGACAACTCCGCAGCCGCTTGCAGCGCTTCTGCGGCATATGCCACACCGTGGTGCTCTTCAAATCGGGGCTTCAGACCTTTGAGAATTTCAATGGTCTCAGGCACAGTGGGCTCTACCACGTCTACCTTCTGGAAACGACGTGACAATGCCGAGTCTTTCTCGAAAATGCCCCGGTATTCCGTGAAGGTGGTGGCACCAATGCACTTGAGCTGACCGCTGGACAGCGCGGGCTTGAGCAAGTTGGAAGCATCCAGCGTACCGCCAGAGGCCGCGCCCGCACCAATCAGGGTATGGATTTCGTCGATAAACAAAATCGCATTGGGCTTGTCGCGCAGGGTTTTGAGCACGCCTTTCAAGCGCTGTTCAAAGTCACCGCGGTACTTGGTGCCAGCGAGCAAAGCGCCCATATCAAGCGAGTACACCACCGCTTCGGACAGCACTTCAGGCACTGTGCCTTCAGTGATGCGCCATGCCAAGCCTTCGGCAATCGCAGTCTTGCCCACACCTGCTTCACCCACCAGCAGCGGGTTGTTCTTGCGACGGCGGCACAGGATCTGAATCGTGCGCTCCACCTCGTATTCGCGACCGATCAGCGGATCAATCTTGCCCTCTTTGGCTGCCTGATTGAGGTTTTGGGTGTACTGCTCCAGCGGAGAAGCTTTCTCCGCACGCTCAGCACCCATACCTCCTTCTTCGCCTTCCGCCGCCGAATCTGCCTTGGCAGGCTCAGGCGGGTCGCTCTTGCGAATACCGTGGGCAATGTAGTTGACAACATCCAGACGTGTCACACCCTGCTGGTGCAGGTAGTAGACAGCGTGTGAGTCTTTCTCGCCAAAAATAGCTACCAATACGTTAGCGCCTGTGACTTCCTTCTTGCCATTGCCTGTGGACTGCACATGCATGATGGCGCGCTGGATCACCCGCTGAAAACCCAGCGTCGGCTGTGTATCGACCTCTTCGGTGCCAGACACTTGGGGTGTGTTGTCTTTGATGAAATTGCTCAGCGAAGCACGCAAATCATCGATATTGGCTGAGCAGGCACGCAATACATCTGAGGCGCTGGGATTGTCCAGCAGCGCCTGCAGCAAATGTTCAACGGTAATGAATTCGTGGCGCTGCTGACGAGCTTCCACAAATGCCATGTGCAAGCTGACTTCCAGTTCTTGGGCAATCATGTACGAACTCCTTTGTGCTTGCGGTTTATGAGACTGTGTGTATAGGTCGGGGCGAACACCATTTATTCAATAGGCTCGCTCACAGCTTGCAAGGGGTGCCCTGCCTGCTGCGCAGCTTGCAATACCTGCTCTACTTTGGTGGCTGCAATATCGCGGGTATAGACGCCGCATACGCCGCGCCCATCTAGATGGATTTTGAGCATGATTTGCGTCGCCTGTTCCCTGTCTTTACTAAAGAATTCTTGTAATACCATGATCACGAACTCCATCGGAGTGAAATCATCATTGAGCATGACGACTTGGTACATCGGAGGTGGCGCAATTTTTTGAGTGCGCCGCTCCATGACAACCGAGTTGCCATCATCCTCGTGAGAGATTTGGTCTGGCGAAGAAGGACGGTATGGAGGTTCTTGGGTAGCCATGAATTTCATTCTAGCGATCAGCCCATGGTCATTCTTCATAGAGTCATCTGGGCTGGCAAAGGGAGGTTTTGAGCAATCTCTTGTAGGACGGCATGGGTTCCAGGACTACACGTCGCTGTTAAGCGCCCCGCCAGACAATCTGGCAGCCCGTATTCCCAACTTCGGCCCGCCATGCGGCCAATGCAGCATCGCTGGGATAGAACTTGTGTTTGTCCCCGACGTCAAGCTCAGCCACTGCAGCCACGCCCTGCGCTTCACAGCGCACACCCAGCCGTATCTTGAGGCCATGGCGCAGCTCGCCCTCCTCGGCATACTCCAGCTTCGCCGGGAACTCGCGCAGTATGCGCAAGACATCGGGAACTTTGTGGACAGCATCTACTTGCAAATAGCGTGCAAAACGGCAGCGGGCATCTGCCAAGCCCAGCACTTTTTGCGCCTTGACCCGCAAACCACCACTGAAATGGTCGTGCTGGACGCGGCCGGTGATGACGACAAACTCGTCATCTTTGAGCAAGTCACTGTGGGTATTGAGGGTGGCCTCATCAATCGACGCCTCCAACACAGCAGTTTTGTCGTCCAGTTTAAAGAGACAAAGCTTGCCACGCTGGCCGTTGATGACGCGCAAATCACTGACAATGCCCGCCAGCAACTGCGGCTCGCGGCTATCACCTAACTCGCTCAACGGTGTACGAATGAAGTTGCGCACCTCATGCTCCACCTCATCAAACAAATGTCCTGAGAGATAAAAACCAACTGCCGTTTTTTCTTGCGTCAGCCGCTCCTTCACCCCCCATGGCAACACCTCCGCCAAGGCCGGCTCCTGGTTGCTCGAACCCTGCGCATCATCGCCCATCATGTCAAACAAGCCGCCTTGGTTGGCATTGGCCAGCTGCGCATTTGCATAATCAAACGCGGTATCGATGGATGCCACCAACGCCGCCCGATCCAGATGAATCCTGTCAAAAGCACCTGCTTTAATCAGTGCTTCCAAAGTACGCTTGTTGAGCTTGGTGCGATCCACGCGGGCGCAGAAGTCACACAAGCTCTTGAAGGGGCCTTTGACATGTGCATCAGGTCCCACGCCATTGCCCTCCCGGGCAGCCACAATCGCCTCAATGGCATGCTGACCTGTACCTTTGATCGCACCCAGCCCATAGCGAATGACCTTGTCGGTCACAGGCTCGAAGCGGTAGAAGCCTCGGTTCACATCGGGCATTTCAAAGCTCATGCCCATCTTCAAAGCATCTTCAAACAACACCTTGAGCTTGTCGGTGTTGTCCATTTCCACGGTCATATTGCCGCAATAAAACTCAGCGGTGTAGTGCACCTTGAGCCATGCCGTATGGTAGGCCAGCAATGAATAAGCAGCGGCGTGCGACTTGTTGAAGCCGTAGCCCGCAAACTTCTCCATCAGGTCAAACACTTCGCCCGCTTTGTGCTCATCAATGCCTTGTTTGGCAGCGCCTTCGCAGAAAGTGGCGCGGTGCTTGACCATCTCCTCCACTTTCTTTTTACCCATCGCACGGCGCAACAAGTCCGCACCACCCAGCGAGTAACCACCCAGCACCTGTGCCGTCTGCATCACCTGCTCTTGGTAAACCATGATGCCGTAGGTCTCAGACAGCACCTTCTCTACCAGCGGATGCGGGTACTCAATCACCTCGCGACCATGCTTACGCGCCACAAACGATGGAATCAGGTCCATAGGTCCGGGGCGATACAAAGCGTTCAAGGCGATCAAGTCTTCCAGTCGTGATGGCTTCGCATCACGCAGCATGCCTTGCATACCGCGCGATTCAAACTGGAATACCGCTTCTGTTTTACCTTCCTGGAAGAGCTTGTAGGTGGGGTAGTCGTCCAAGGGAATTTCTTCAAACTTGAAGTTCTCCTGCCCCTTGTGGCGCTTGATGATGAATTCGCGCGCAATTTCCAAAATGGTCAAAGTTGCAAGACCCAAAAAGTCGAACTTGACCAGACCAATTTGCTCCACGTCATCCTTGTCCAACATCGCCACCGCTGACTCGCTGCCCGGCTGCTGGTACAAAGGACAAAAATCCGTCAATTTACCCGGCGCAATCACCACACCACCGGCGTGCATGCCGATGTTGCGAGTCATGCCTTCGAGTTTTTGGGCAAGCTCAATCAGACTTTTGACGTCTTCTTCTTGCTCAATGCGCTGCGCCAGCAAAGGCTCAGCCTCAATCGCGTAGGTGTATTTATCACCCTCTTTTTTGGGGTTAGGTGGGTATTTCAGCGTAACGTGCAGGCCGGGCTTATTGGGAATGAGCTTAGAAATACCATCACAGAAGGTATAGCTCATGTCCATTGCGCGCCCGACGTCACGGATCACCGCGCGCGCTGCCATGGTGCCGAAGGTCGCAATTTGGCTGACCGCATTGCGTCCATAGCGGTCTTTGACATAGTCAATTACCCGGTCACGATTGGCTTGGCAAAAGTCCACGTCAAAGTCAGGCATGGACACACGCTCTGGGTTCAAGAAACGCTCGAACAGCAGGTTGTAATAAATCGGATCCAGGTCGGTAATCTTCAGCACATACGCCACCAAAGAGCCTGCACCCGAGCCCCGGCCCGGCCCCACAGGGCAGCCATTGTTTTTGGCCCAGTTAATGAAGTCTGCCACGATCAAGAAATAGCCAGGGAAGCCCATCTTCAAGATGATGCCCAGCTCAAACTCGAGGCGCTCCACATACTCAGGCCGCTTCTGGCTGCGCAAAGCGGCATCGGGGAACAGCAATCTCAGGCGGTCTTCCAAGCCTTCGTAAGATGCACGACGAAAGTATTCTTCAATCGTCATATTGCCCGGCGCAGGAAAATCAGGCAGGTAATAGGTGCCCAGCTTGAGCATCACGCTACAGCGGCGTGCAATTTCCTGCGTGTTTTCAACCGCCGATGGAATGTCAGCAAACAGCGCCTCCATATCGGCGCTGCTTTTGAAATACTGCTCACGTGTGAAGCGGCGTACCCGACGAGGATTGGCCAGCACCTCACCCTCAGCGATACAAACCCGCGTTTCGTGAGAATCAAAGTCTACAGGCTTAGCAAACTGCACCGGGTGCGTCGCCACCACGGGCAAATTCAGTCGAGCTGCCAATTGCACCGTGTGCGCCACCACACCTTCATCTTCTGCTCGGCCTGCACGCTGCACCTCCAAATAGAAGCGGTGCGGGAACATGCCTGCCAACTGCAACGCCAAATCAGCGGCGCCTTGGGTGTCACCGCGCAGCAATAACTGCCCCACAGGCCCCGCGTTGGCTCCGGAGAGCAAGATCAAGCCTTCGCCAAGTTCTTGCAACCACTGCCATTTGAAAAATGGCTGAGCCTGTACTTTGGAGACATTACCTGTCCAGCCGCGCGCCAGAATTTCTGAAAGATTGTGATAGCCCTGCTGACTTTGCACCAAAACCAGCACACGACTGGTTTCACTGTCTGGGCCCCAGCCTTCCATATTGAGCTCTGCGCCCAAAATAGGTTTTACGCCCTTGCCACGCGCAGCTTTGTAGAATTTCAAGCTGCCGAACATATTGTTCAAGTCAGTAATGGCCAATGCTGGCTGTCCATCAGCCGCTGCGGCATTGACGACATCATTGATACGGCAGGTTCCGTCAATGACGGAAAACTCGGTGTGCAGACGCAGGTGAACAAACATGCCCGCATTGTAGGAACACACTGCACCTTGCGCCCCAACTTCTTTGCATGCCCATATCAATATGGGGCCGCACAAAGCTTGCGATCCGAAAGATTTAGCCCTATACAATGCAGCACGCATTGCAGACGCTTCCTCATGCAGTGGAAGCAGTCGCCTCACTAGAACTTATGACAAACCCTGTCCGAAAGCTGTTCGCCATGCCGCGCATTTCACGTCCTGTTCTTGCCGTTGTTTTTGCAGCGGGCCTGTTGGCTGGTTGTTCCTCGACCAAAGAAGATCCAACTGCCAACTGGACCCCAGACCGCATCTACACCGAAGCACGTGACGAAGTTCAAGCTGGCGGCTTTGATAAAGCAGTGCCGCTGTTTGAAAAACTGGAAGGCCGTGCTGCAGGCACGCCACTGGCACAGCAAGCGCAAATTGAAAAAGCCTACGCACAGTACAAAGCCGGCGAAAAAGAACAGGCCCACGCTACGCTGGATCGCTTCATCCGCCTGCACCCAGCCAGCCCCGCGATTGACTATGCGCTGTACCTCAAGGGTTTGGTGAATTTCAACGACAACCTGGGCATGTTCGCGTGGCTGTCACGCCAGGACTTGTCTGAGCGCGACCAAAAAGCCGCCAAGGATTCCTACCAGTCTTTCAACGAACTGGTGACACGTTTCCCTCAGTCACGCTACGCACCTGATGCGCGCCAGCGCATGACCTACATTGTCAACTCGCTGGCCCAGTATGAGGTTCACGTGGCGCGCTACTACTATTCGCGCGGCGCCTACGTGGCAGCGATTGCGCGTGCGCAAACCGCACTAGCGGACTACCAAGGTGTTCCGGCCACCTTAGAAGCCTTGGACATTCTGATTAACTCCTACGACAAGTTGGGCATGAATGATCTGCGCGATGACGCCAAGCGCGTGCGTGACAGCAACTACGCCAACACGCCCGATGCAACCCAGACACCAGGCAAAAAAGATCCTTGGTGGAAGTTTTGGTAAATCGCACTCTGACATAACCAGCCGTAGGCTCGAACCACATGCAGCACACAGGCAGCCATTGATGCAAAACACGGGAATTGGGCAGACTAATTGCCGTTTTCCCTTAAAGCGCTTTGAAATACTGCTATAGTTAGCGCTTCGAACAAAGACAGGCGCATAGCTCAGTTGGTTAGAGCACCACCTTGACATGGTGGGGGTCGTTGGTTCGAATCCAATTGCGCCTACCAGACACTACAAGCACAAACAGCTTGTTAAAAAATCCCGCTTCATGCGGGATTTTTTCTTTAGAGCCGGATCGCTGACCGCTACTACAAGCTAAAGCTGCTTCTAAGCACCATCTTGCGATGCTGCACCACGCTCATCCGCATCACCGCATGCAGGATTTGCCACAGCCTCACCGGTTGCCAGCGCCTGCAGTGCAGCCTGCCATGCGGCAACGGTGCCGATTCTGCGCATAGGCGGCAAAGCTTGCACCAACCGTTTACCGTAACCCTTGGTGCGTAGCCTAGTGTCGGCCACCACCAAAATCCCACGGTCTGTCTCGCGGCGAATCAACCGCCCTGCCCCCTGCTTGAGCGCCATGGCGGCTTCGGGCAGCATGTAGTCGCCAAAAGGGCTGCGGCCCACCACCTCCAACTGGCGTGAGCGGGCCTCGACCAGCGGGTCATCAGGTGGCGGGAAAGGCAATTTATCAATCACCACCAGTTGCAGCGCGTCACCCGGAATGTCTACCCCCTCCCAGAAGGTCGAGGACGCCACCAGCACGCATCCACGCCCATTCACCACACCAGCACGAAAGCGCTCCATCAACGCATGCTTAGGGCCTTGGCCTTGCACCAGTACATCAATCGGCTCAAACATGCCAAAGCGCTGCTGCAGTTGTGCACCAATTGCGTCCAGGGCTTTGAGTGTGGTGGTGAGCACCAACGTTCGCCCCCCCAAGGCCTGCGCACCATCACCCGCTAGTTGGGCGACAGCTGCACTGTGCGCTGCTTGCTGCGCAGGCTCGGGGAAATCTTCAGGCACGTACAACACCGCCTGGTGCTGGTAGTCAAAAGGGCTCTCCACCCTCAGCACCTGTGCATTGCGCAGGCCGCAGGTTTCAGTGAACCAGCGCAAATCTTCGTCGTCCCCCAAGGTGGCGGAGGTAAAGATCCACGCTTTTTGCGGGTCTGGCAATGCCTCTTCCTCCTGCGCCTGCCCCATGTGCTCGCGCATCAGCCGGGCAATACTCAAGGGCGACTCCATCAGTCGCAGGTGCTGGCGCTGCACCTCCAGCCAGCGCACCGCATCGTCAGGTACGGGCTGTGCAAAGCTTGCCAATTGGGAGAGCAAGCGCGCCCCGCGCTCATACAGTGGAATCACCGCATGGGCTGTTTCTGCAACCTGGGCCAGTGCCATCAGCAGCGCACGCAAGGACTGCCCCACACCGTGCAAGCCGCGCCGCCAAGCGGCCTCCGACAAGGTTTCAGGCGCAGCCCCCAGCCAGCGCAAGCGCGTGCCGGGCGGGCTGGCCGCGCCCACCGCACGCCATTCATTGATGGCCTGCTCCAGCTGCCCCAGTAGTTGCATCCAGTCTGCCAAACCACGCGCATGCAGCGTCACATCGGCCAGTGCATCCTTGATAAAACCTTGCAGCTGGCGGGTGCCCAAGACCCAGCCCGCAAACTGAATGCCGGTCTCGTTGAGCTGGTGCGCCTCATCAATCACCACCACACCAGCCGTGGGCAGCAACTGGGCAACCCCAGAGTCGCGCACCTCCATATCCGCAAAAAACAGGTGGTGGTTGACCACGCAAATGTCTGCTTCCAGCGCCTGCGCACGGGCCGTATTGACGTGGCATTGCTCCCAATGTGCGCAGCTGCTGCCCACGCAATTGTCTTTGGTCGAGGTGACCAGGGCCGCAACGGTGGAGCTTTCGGCCAGCCCCGGCAATTCACCCAAATCGCCCGTGCGCGTGCCGTGTGACCAATCTTGCACGCGCGCCACCGCGCGCAGCACTTGCGGATCGAGTGCGACTTTGCTTTGATGCACTTGACCCATCCGGTGCAGGCACAGATAACTGGAACGCCCTTTAAGCCGCGCAATACGCAACGGCAACCCCAATGCCTGCACCAGCCGCGGTAAATCACGCAAATAGAGCTGGTCTTGCAAGGCCTTGGTGGCCGTGGAGATCACCACCCGCTTGCCACTGAGCAGCGACGGCACCAGGTACGAGAAGGTTTTGCCCACGCCGGTGCCCGCCTCCACCACCAGCACGCCGCCCACTTCGATCGTCTGCGCAACCGCCATGGCCATGGCGGTTTGCCCCGCGCGCGGCCGGAAGTGTGGCTCTGCGCGCGAGAGCCAGCCGTCTTGCGCGAAAGCGGCCGCAACTTGATCGTGCAAATTCATGGCCATGGTGCTCGCTAAAAAAGGAGCTGCTAGCGCAGTATTTTCAATAGCTTCAGATACAAAACTATCTCAAAGCCTTAAAAATCAAACGCTAATCGCTCCTCTTTTTAAGGCTTTGGCAGCCCCTCAGGCACGGGCAAAGGCGCACCTTTGCGGCCTGCAATTTCATCGGCCTTGCTGGCGCGGCGCGCGGCAGCCTCTGCCTGCTTGGCTTGGTACTCCTGCGCCGCCTTGGCGCGGGCCTGTGCCTGCTCTTGCTGCTTGGCAGCTGCCGATGCTTCGTGCGCCTGCACGCGGCGTGCTTGCTCGGCGGCGCGCTTTTGGGCCTCAGTAGCGCGGGTTTCGGTGCTGAGCACGCCAGAGCCATCGCGCGGCGTGACCGTCACGGGCGCAGGCGCTGGCTTTTCCCGCTGCTTGCGCTCAATGGCACGCAGCCGCTCGTTCGCCTTTTCTTGGCGCTCTTCACGGTTCAAGCGCAGCTCGCGCTCATGCAGGGCATTGTCTTCTTCACGCGCGGCAGCCCGCGCTTCGCCTAGGCAGCGCTCCACCGCAAAGCGCTGCCAGCATGCTTTTTCTGCCTCCTGCTTGCGGGCCATAACGGCGCCGCGGGCACGTGCAATCTCGGCACGCTCCTGCGCCCGCGCTTGCGCGCGCTGCTGCAGCAGCGCTTCATGCGCTTGGTCATCTGGCGCCAGCACATCTTGTGCGTGCGCAGCGACAGCCAGCACACCCAGTGCCAGCGCTTTACAGGTCAGAGAGAACAAGCGAGAGAAGTTCATAACGTTGGATCAGGTCAACCCGGTATCCACCACCCGGCGCTCGAGTGCGAGGAATTCCTGGGATTGCATTTCATTCAAGCGTGACACTGTACGCGGAAACTCATGCGACAGCGGCCCTTGCGTGTACAACTGCTCGGGCGGCACGGCGGCAGACATGACCAACTTCACGCGGCGGTCATACATCACATCAATCAGCCACGTAAAGCGGCGCGCGGGCGACGCCATATTCACCGGCATATAGGGCACATTCGACAGCAGCACGGTGTGGAATTGCGAAGCAATTTCCAGATAGTCGTTTTGTGAGCGCGGGCCGCCACAGAGTTCACGGAAATCAAACCAGATCACTCCACCGGCACGGCGCACAGCAGGAATAGTGCGTGACTCGATCTTGAACACCGGTTTTTCTTCCGGCACATCGGCCAGCTGCTCAAACGCCGCTTGCATGGACGCATCGGCCTCAGGGCCCAGCGGACAATGGTAGAGCTTGACCAACTCCAGCGTGCGGCGGCGGTAATCGGTGCCGTTGTCCACGTTCACCACATCCATGCGCGCATTCAGCAAATCAATCGCCGGCAGGATGCGATCGCGGTGCAGCCCATCGGGGTACAGGCCATCGGGCGTGAAATTGGAAGTGGTCACAAAGCCCACGCCGTTATCAAACAGCGACACCAGCAGCCGGTGCAAGATCATGGCGTCGGTGATGTCTGCCACGTGAAATTCGTCAAAACAAATCAGCTTGTAGCGCTTGGCAATTTTGGCCCCCAGCGCATCCAGCGGGTTTTGCGTACCCTGCAGCACATGCAGTTCACGGTGCACCTCCCGCATGAATTCGTGAAAGTGCAGCCGCACCTTGCGCTTGATGGGCACGGCATTGAAAAAGCAGTCCATCAAAAAGCTTTTACCCCGCCCTACGCCGCCGTACATGTACACGCCGCGCGGAATTTCGGGCTTTTGAAACAGCTTTTTGAGCGCGTTAGAGCGTTTGGACTTGTACGCAGCCCAGTCATCGGCACAGCGCTGCAACGCATCCACGGCGCGCAGTTGGGCGGGGTCGGCGGTAAAACCTTTGGCGGCGAGTTCGGCCTCATAGGCCGCACGGACAGACTGACTCATGCTCATCCAGCTTTCTGGCCTGTTGGGCGATCGTGCGATCGCAAAACAAGCACTTTAAAACAATAGCGCCAAGCGCAGGCAATACCTGGGCTTGGCCACTATTTTGCTTCTAAACAGAGATTAGAAGTTCAGGGTACGCTTGTCCACGGCCAGGGCCGCTTCCTTGGTGGCTTCCGACAGCGAGGGGTGGGCGTGGCAGATGCGGGCGATGTCTTCGCTCGATGCCTTGAACTCCATGGCCACCACGGCTTCGGAGATCAGCTCGGACACCATGGGGCCCACCATGTGCACGCCCAGGATTTCGTCGGTCTCTGCATCGGCCAGGAACTTCACCATGCCGGTGGTGTCACCCAGGGCGCGCGCACGGCCATTGGCCAGGAACGGGAAGGAGCCGGCCTTGTACTTCACGCCGTCGGCCTTCAGTTGCTGCTCGGTACGACCCACCCAGGCGATTTCAGGGCTGGTGTAGATCACCCAAGGGATGGTGGCGAAGTTCACGTGACCGTGCTGGCCGGCAATGCGCTCTGCCACGGCCACGCCCTCTTCCTCGGCCTTGTGCGCCAGCATGGGGCCACGCACCACGTCACCCACCGCCCACACGCCGGGCAGGTTGGTCTTGCAATCGCCGTCGACCACGATGGCACCGCGCTCGTCCAGCTGCAGGCCCACGGCCTCGGCGTTCAGGCCGTTGGTGTTGGGCACACGGCCGATCGACACCACCAGCTTGTCGGCTTCCAGCACCTGGGCTTCGCCCTTGGCGTTGGTGTATTCCAGCTTCACGCCGGCACCGGAGGTGTCGACGTTGCCGATCTTCACGCCCAGTTCGATCTTCAGGCCTTGCTTGTCGAAGGCCTTTTTGGCTTCCTTGGCGATCTGCTCGTCAACCGCCGACAGGAAGGCGGGAGCGCCTTCCAGCACGGTCACTTCGGCACCCAGGCGGCGCCACACGGAGCCCATTTCCAGGCCGATCACGCCCGCGCCGATCAGCGCCAGCTTCTTGGGCGTGGCGCCCACGCGCAGCGCGCCGTCGTTGGACAGCACCTTGTCTTCGTCGAAAGGCAGGCCGGGCAAGGCACGGGCGTTCGAGCCGGTGGCCACCACGATCTGTGCGCCGACCAGGGTTTCTTCGGCCTTGCCGGCCACCTTGATCTCATAGCCGCTGTCCACGGCCTTCACGAACGAAGCCGTACCGTGGAAGAAGGTGACCTTGTTCTTCTTGAACAGGTACAGGATGCCGTCGTTGTTCTGCTTCACGATGGCGTCCTTGCGGGCGATCATCTTGCTGACGTCCATGGCCACTTCGCCCGTGCTGATGCCGTGGTCGGCAAAGTGCAGCTTGGCGTGTTCAAAGTGCTCGGACGACTGCAGCAGCGCCTTGGAGGGAATGCAACCCACGTTGGTGCAGGTGCCGCCTGGGGCGGGCGTGCCGGCCGTAGTCGACCAGGCGTCGATACAGGCCACGTTCTTGCCCAACTGGGCCGCGCGGATGGCGGCGATGTAGCCGCCGGGGCCGGCGCCGATCACGATAACGTCAAATTGCTTGCTCATAACTCAAAATCTCTGTGTGTCAAGTGCTTGAAAAAACCCACCGCAGGGCGTGGCCGAGGGTGGGTTTTCGTCGAGGTTCGAACCCTGTGGGGATTACAGGTCGAACAGCAGGCGGGAAGGATCTTCCAGCGCTTCCTTCATGGCCACCAGGCCCAGTACGGCTTCGCGGCCGTCGATGATGCGGTGGTCATACGACATGGCGAAGTAGTTCATGGGGCGCACCACGACCTGGCCGTTTTCCACCACGGCGCGATCCTTGGTGGCGTGCACGCCCAGGATCGCGGACTGTGGGGGGTTGATGATGGGGGTGGACATCATCGAGCCGAAGGTGCCGCCGTTGGAGATGGAGAAGGTACCACCGGTCATCTCTTCAATGCCCAGCTTGCCGTCGGCGGCCTTCTTGCCAAATTCAGCGATCTTCTTTTCGATGTCGGCAAAGCTCATCTGGTCAGCGTTGCGCAGGATGGGCACCACCAGGCCACGGGGCGAGCCCACGGCAATACCGATGTCGAAGTAGCCGTGGTAGACGATGTCGTTGCCGTCCACCGAGGCGTTCAGCACGGGGTACTTCTTCAGGGCATGCACGGCCGCCTTGACGAAGAAGGACATGAAGCCCAACTTCACACCGTGTTCCTTGGTGAAGTCGTCCTGGAACTTCTTGCGCAGCGCCATCACGGGCGCCATGTTGATTTCGTTGAACGTCGTCAGGATGGCGTTGGTGGATTGCGACTGCAGCAGACGCTCGGCCACACGGGCGCGCAGGCGTGTCATGGGCACGCGCTGCTCGGGGCGACCCGACAAATCTTCCTTCAGCGCAGGCGCTGCCACCTGGGGCAAGGCCGCCTTGGGAGCGCCAGTGGGGATGCTGGCGGCCGCCTTGATGGCCGACAGGGCATCACCCTTGGTCACGCGGCCATCCTTGCCTGTGCCTGCCACATTGGCGGCGGACAGGTTGTTTTCAGCCAGCAGCTTGGCGGCGGCGGGCATGGCCACATCGCCCTTGTTGGCGGCAGCGGCGGGGGCTGCAGCCGCAGGAGCGGCAGCGGGTGCAGCGACGGCAGCAGGAGCTGCAGCAGCACCTGCCACCGCATCGGTGTCGATCTTGGCGATCAGTTGCTCGGTGGTCACGGTGGCACCGTCACCTTGCACAATCTCAGCCAACACGCCAGCAGCAGGCGCAGGTACTTCCAGCACCACCTTGTCGGTTTCGATTTCGATCAGGATTTCATCGACTGCCACGGCTTCGCCGGCCTTCTTCTTCCAAGTCATCATGGTCGCTTCAGCGATGGACTCAGACAGCTGGGGAACTTTAACTTCTACGATTGCCATTTTGAATTCTTTCCAAAAAGTGTTGGGGCCCCTGCTGAGGCAGCAGGGGGTCTACCTTTTTATTACTTGGTCAGCACAAAGCCTTTGAGCTTGGAGAACGCGGCTTCCACCAGGTTCTTTTGCTGCTCAGCGTGCAGATGGGCATAACCCACTGCTGGCGATGCAGAGGCTGCACGACCGGCGTAACCGAGCTTTTGGCCTTCTTGCATGTTTTCGTAGATGTTGTGCTGAATAAAGAACCACGCACCTTGGTTTTGCGGCTCGTCTTGGCACCACACCAATTCCTTGGCATTGGCGTACTTCTTCACTTCGGCTTCGAAAGCCTTGTGTGGGAAGGGATACAGCTGTTCCACGCGGATGATGGCGACGTCGTCGACTTCCTTCTCAGCGCGCTTTTTCACCAGATCGTAGTAGACCTTGCCCGAGCAAGCGATGATGCGCTTGACCTTGTCGGCCTTGGCAACGATGGATTCGTCACGCTCGCTGATCACTGTCTGGAACGCACCCTTGGTGAATTCTGTCAGCGGCGAAGTGGCGTCCTTGTTACGCAGCAGCGACTTGGGCGTCATGATGACCAGCGGCTTGCGCAGGTTGCGCACCATCTGGCGACGCAGCACGTGGAAGATCTGGCTTGCTGTGGTGGGCTGCACGATCTGCATGTTGGTATCCGCAGCCAGCTGCAGGAAGCGCTCCAAGCGGGCCGAGCTGTGCTCTGGGCCTTGACCTTCGTAGCCGTGCGGCAGCATCATGGTCAGGCCGTTGACACGGCCCCACTTCACTTCGCCGGATGCGATGAACTGGTCAATCACCACCTGCGCGCCGTTGGCAAAGTCACCGAACTGGGCTTCCCAGATCACCAGGGTGTTGGGGTCGTTCGATGCATAGCCGTATTCAAAGCCCAGCACCGCCTCTTCAGACAGGATGGAGTCGATGACGACGAACGGAGCCTGGTTGTCGGCCACGTTCTGCAACGGAATGTAGGTACCTTCGTTCCACTTTTCACGCTTTTGATCGTGAACAACAGCATGACGGTGGGTGAAAGTGCCGCGGCCGCAGTCTTCACCGGACAGACGCACGGGGTAGCCTGAGGCCACCAGCGATGCGAACGCCATGTGCTCGCCCATGCCCCAGTCCACGTTGATTTCACCACGGCCCATGGCTGCGCGGTCGTCATAGACCTTCTTCACCAGAGAGTGGGGATTGACAGTTTCCGGCAGGGTTGTGATCTTTTCAGCCAGACGCTTCCACTCTGCCAAAGGAATGGCAGTGTCGCCAGCATCGGTCCACTTCTTGCCCAGGAAAGGGCTCCAGTCGACCGCGTACTGGCTCTTGAAGTTGGTCAGCACCACTTCCTGGGTATGACGGCCTTCGTCCATGGCAGCGCGGTAAGCCTTGGCCATGTCGTCGCCCAGGGTATCGCCCAGGCCTTGGGCTGCCAGCTTATCGGCGTACAGCTTGCGGGTACCAGGGTGGGCCGCAATCTTTTTGTACATCAGCGGCTGGGTCAGCGCAGGCGTATCTTGCTCGTTGTGGCCCAGTTTGCGGAAGCAGACGATGTCCACCACCACGTCCTGCTGGAACTCCATGCGGTAGTCCAGAGCCAGCTGCATGCTCAGTGCCACGGCTTCTGGATCGTCACCGTTGACGTGCAGCACGGGCGACTCAACCATCTTCACGATGTCGGTGCAATACGTGGTCGAACCCTTGTCGCGAGGATCCGATGTGGTGAAACCAATCTGGTTGTTAATGATGATGTGCACCGTGCCGCCGGTGGAGTAACCACGGGTTTGCATCAGCGCCAAAGTTTCTTGGTTCACGCCTTGCCCGGCAAAAGCCGCGTCGCCGTGCACCAGTACAGGCAGCACTTGCTTGCCTTCGGGGTCATTGCGTCGATCCATGCGCGAACGCACAGAACCTTCAACCACGGGGTTCACAATTTCCAGGTGGGAAGGGTTGAACGCCAAAGACAGGTGCACAGGGCCACCCGCCGTCGACACGTCGGAGCTGAAGCCTTGGTGATACTTCACGTCACCAGCAGGCAGATCTTCCGGCGCGGTGTGATCAAACTCGGCAAACAGGTCTTTGGGCATCTTGCCTAAGGTGTTGACCAGTACGTTCAGACGGCCGCGGTGGGCCATACCAATCACGACTTCTTGAACGCCCTTTTTGCCACCAGCGTTGATCAGCTCATCCATCGCCACGATGAAGGACTCGCCACCTTCCAGCGAGAAGCGCTTTTGACCCACGTACTTGGTGTGCAGATAGCGTTCCAGGCCTTCTGCGGCAGTCAGGCGATCCAGAATGCGCTTCTTTTGGTCGGCATTCAGCACGGGCTTGGAGCGGATAGCTTCCAAGCGCTGCTGCCACCAGCGCTTTTGCACCTGGTCGGTGGCATACATGTACTCGACACCGATGGTGCCGCAATACGTTTCGCGCAGTGCGTTGAGCAACTCGCGCAAGGACATGGTTTCCTTGCCGAAGAAGGTGTTGCCCACATTGAACACGGTTTCCTGGTCGGCGTCGGTGAAGCCGTAGAACGCAGGGTCGAGTTCAGGAATTTCGGGGCGTTCGGTACGCTTAAGGGGGTCCAAATCTGCCCAGCGCTGACCGACGTTGCGGTAGGCTGCAATCAGCTGTTGTACCGCGGTGCGCTTGCGACCCAGTTCGGAGTCCGCACCGGAAGCCACAACCACCTTGGTGCCACCTTGCTTGGCGCGCTCGGCGAAAGCGTTGATGACGGGCTGGTGGGGAATGTCTTTGGCGTTGGAGCCATCAACGGCAGGAACGTGCTGCAGTGCGTCGAAGTATTCACGCCAAGAATCGGGAACGCTGCCAGGGTTGGCCAGATAGTTCTCGTACATTTCTTCGACGTAAGGGGCGTTACCGCCGAAGAGATAAGTGTTGCCTTGGTAGGCTTGGTAGACAGTGGGCTGATCGCTCATATTCCGCTGACCTCTGCTTTCCCTGAGAAAGCTTTAGCTGGTTGGTAAACCTCCCGCGACACGGCTGTACCGATTGGCGGATGCGACTGTGGCAAAGGAAGGGCCTGTTGTTGCTACTTGCATTGTAGCCATTCATAACGATGATCGGCAGCAAAGGTCTTATGTAAGACTCTGAAAATTAATCCCGCACTGCAACAAAGCCCGCCGTACGACGCGCTTTTTTAAATCTTTAAAGGCATGTAAAACTGCAAACTACGATTTTTAAGAAATATGTATTAAGTCGCGTACAGTCGCTGCTATTGACCTTCCTTCGCACCGCCGCCCCCGCATCTATGCATCCAGAACAATCGCTCAACAAATCATTTCTGCTGCTACTGATCGCAGTCAGCATAGGTTTTGGATGGATTTTGTGGCCGTTCATCGGTGCCGTATTTTGGGCCGTGGCCCTGGCAATTCTGTTCCACCCACTCTACAAGCGTTTGCTGCGGCGACTGCCCCGCAGCACCAACTTGGCCGCGTTGATTACGTTGGTGCTGTGCTTGCTGGGCGTCATTTTGCCGCTGGTACTTATCGGCTCTTCCGTCGTCAACGAAACCGTCCTAATTTACAACCGCATGTCTTCTGGACAGTTGGACTTTGGCACCTATTTTCAACAAATTAACGATGCGATGCCAGGTTGGATTCGGGGGTTTTTAGAGCGTATAGACCTCGCATCAGCGCAAGAAATTCAAAGCAAACTGTCTTCCATCGCTGCCGAAGCTGGCAAATTGATTGCCGGTAAAGCGGTTGAGATTGGGCAAAACACTCTGGGTTTTGTGGTGAGTTTTGGCGTGATGCTTTATCTGCTTTTTTTCCTGCTGCGCGATGGCTCCCAACTGACCCAACGGATACGCAACGCCATCCCTTTAGAAAAAGCACACAAACAAAGCCTTGAGTCAAAGTTTGCCACCGTCATCCGCGCAACGGTGAAAGGCAACTTGGTGGTTGCCGCAGCGCAAGGTGCGCTAGGAGGCATCATTTTTGCCATCTTAGACATCCAAGGCGCGGTGTTATGGGGCGTCTTGATGGCATTTTTATCACTGCTGCCTGCGGTAGGCGCAAGCTTGATCTGGGGCCCCGTATCTATCTACTTCATTGCCACAGGAAACGTCACACAAGGCCTCATTTTGGCCGCCTACGGCGTATTGGTGATTGGCCTTGTAGACAATTTTTTGCGCCCTATCTTGGTGGGCAAAGATACCAAACTGCCTGACTACATTGTGCTCATCAGCACCTTGGGCGGCATGTCGATTTTCGGCCTCACTGGGTTTGTTATAGGCCCCACGATTGCTGCACTGTTTCTTGCTTGCTGGGATATTTTTAGCACCCGGACAGCGCGCAGCGAATAATATTTTCAGTAATTACTGAAAACAAAAATCCACCTTGAAGGCGGATTTTTTATGGATTGAACCTCGATTTTTCAGTCGTTCAGCGCGTACATCGCATTAACGATATTCGACAGTGAGTATTACCACTCCCCCACACTGCGCACCAAATAATCGAAATCATGGGGCAGACCTCCATCGTGCACCTGCACATTTGGAGGGCCATTGCCGCCAGCCTGCCCTGCACCAATGAGTTGACCCACTTGAATATTCTGCGGCAGCGGTGGCGGGTTGCTGTGCTCACGGCCAAAGGTATGGTTTGCAAGCAGATGGTTCAGGGCAGGTGGTGTAGACATGACAGCGCTCTCCTTAGAGGCACTGTAAAAAGCAATCCATGCACTTCCCGTAGGACGGCATTTCTTTGTACTGTCACCTTCCCAAGTACAGCACTGCCAAAATTTGGAAACGAAGCACTCTCTGCTGCGACATGCTTTAAGCTCAATGCTCTATGCCGCAGACCATCGCTCACCCTGTACACCACGAACTCATCGTCAAAAAAAGCCGCTTTCTCTGCTGCGTACAACCCATGTCAGACCGAGCATCTGCGCAAGCCGTTGTGGATGCGCTGCGGCAACAACACCCTGGCGCTACCCACGTTTGCTGGGCACTGCTGGCAGGCGGGCAATCCGCTGCGGTAGATGATGGCGAGCCCAGCGGCACGGCAGGACGCCCGATGCTGGAAGTGCTACGCCACCAAGACCTGGAAGGGGTATTGGCTACCGTAGTGCGCTACTTCGGTGGCGTCAAACTGGGGGCCGGAGGTTTGGTGCGTGCTTACACAGACTGCGTTGCCCAAGCACTGCTGCACGCTGAAAAAATCACTTTGCAGCGCATGAGCACGCTGCAATGCAGCCTTCCCTACGCGATGGAAGGCTGGCTGCGCCGCGAATTGGAATTGGCTGGGGCCGCGCTGCTGAACGTACAGCACCAAGCGGCGGTATGCATGCAGTGGAGCATTCCCGAAGACCAAAGTAGCGGATTGATCGAACGCATCAACGAAGGGGGCCAAGGTCGCATTAACTGGCTCAAGTTCTGGCCGAGTTGAACATCTTGCAAACTTCAATCAAAGCAGCAATTGCACTTTTTATTGAAGCTTTGCCATTTGGTCTTGCGTTTTACATTCAAACCATTCTGACTGGATGAGTTTGACTATGGATATCCGCTACGCCAACGCCCTGCGCAACGCCACGAATGCGTGGTCGAACAACCGCACCACCGACACCATCACCATGCAAGACCTCAAGCGCCGCGCACCTGATGAGCAAGACGCTAGCCAAGTGGTTACTGCGCCAAACGCCACCCAAATGGCGGCGATGCAGCCCGAGCTTGCGCGTTATGGCAATTTAGGCACCCGGCTCAATTTGTTTGCCTGACCACATGCGTTTGACCACAGCGATGCTTTGCGGATCACAAATCACATTACATTGTGGTGATGAACACTGCTGAACCCTTAGAGCGCGACGCTGAAAAGCCCTCCTATCCGCTGGTCACCGCCCTCACTGCGGTGCGCAAAGCACGTCAAATGACGCAAGCGGACTTGGCAAGCAAAGCAGGCCTGTCGCGCATGACCGTGCAACGACTGGAGAGCAATGGCCTCGACCCACGCCTGTCTACCCTGCAGGAGATGGCACGCGTGCTGGAGCAAGAACTGGTGGTCATTCCTACGCATCTGCAGGAAGCTTTTCGGGCCTGGCTTGCAGAGCGCCTGGACACCTGAAGTTGCAGATACAGTTTGCAGCGCAGAAGGCTGCAAACTTTTTCTGCACGGCGGCTACCGCTTAGCCCCCCACGCATCTTGTCAAAAACCTGCGCCTGGTTACGCAGCCCACCGGGCTTGAGCCGGAATATTGCCCACTCCCATGGGGTGGCAAACCACTGCTGCGTAGGAGCGGCATTGATGCCTTGTTCGGCATCTGGATAGGTTGAAATTTCAGAGCTACTGAAGCAGCTCTGGCAAGGCTTTCCCTGCATTTTGATGCACTATCATATCCGCCAGCATATCCAGCTCTGTAGCTTGCGGATTGACAATGACCACCTTGGCACCACGCTGGTGCGCCTGAAATACCAAACCCGCAGCGGGGTAGACCACCCCAGAAGTGCCCACCACCAGCATCACATCGCAGGCGTTCACTGCCTGCTCAGCCTGTGCGAGGGCATGGGCTGGCAAATGCTCCCCAAACCACACCACGCCGGGGCGCAGCATATTGCCGCAAGCGCTGCAGCGTGGTGGACTACCCCCTTGCGCCACAGCATGCGCCATGTCGCACAGCGGGCAACACGTATCCAGCCATTGGTTGCGCATCACATCGCCATGCAGGCAAATCACGTCGTGGCTGCCTGCACGCTGATGCAAGCCATCCACGTTTTGCGTGATCAAGTGCAATTTCCCGGGGTGGGCCTGCGCAAAATCTGCCAGCGCCCTGTGCCCCGCATTCGGCTGCACCTTGGCCAGCACATCACGGCGGTAGCTGTACCACTGCCACACCCGCTCTGGGTGCATGCGAAAGCCGCGATCGGAAGCCATCTCCTGCGGATCAAACTGTGCCCAATAACCAGTGTGCGTATCGCGAAACGTGGGCACACCGGATTCGGCACTCACCCCCGCACCACTGAGCACCACCACGTGCTGGGCCGCCTGCACCCATTGCCGCACCTGTGCAATATTTTCAGTGTTTTTGGCCTCTAAGGCAAACATGGCGCGCGCTAACAGCTATCTTTATTGCGCTTGGCGCTGGCGCACTGCCTCGTACAAGCACACGCCGCTGGCGACCGACACGTTCAGGCTTTCCACCGCACCTTGCATGGGAATGCTGATGAGTTCATCGCACGTCTTGCGCGTCAGCTGGCGCATACCATCGCCCTCTGCGCCAAGCACCAAAGCAACCGGGCCTTTCAGGTCGACCTGGTACAGGTGCTTGTCGGCATCACCGCTGGTGCCAATCACCCAGATATTGCGCTCCTGCAGCTCTTTGAGGGTGCGCGCCAAATTGGTGACCATGAAGTAAGGCACGGTCTCGGCGGCACCGCTGGCCACCTTGGCCACGGTGGCATTGATGCCGGAGGAATGATCCTTGGGCGCAATCACGGCATGCACGCCCGCGCCATCGGCCACGCGCAGGCAAGCGCCCAGATTGTGGGGGTCGGTCACGCCATCGAGCACCAGCAGCAGGGGGTTCTTCACGCCTACTTCTTCCAAGTCGTCCAGCAATTCGTCCAGCGTGCGGGTGTCTTGGACCTCTTCCACGCGAGCCGCCACGCCCTGGTGCCCATGACTGCCTGCCAGTTTGGCAATGCGCATGGCATCCGCTTCAATCAGGCGTGCACCGGCTTCTTTGGCTTTTTCCAAGAACTGGCGCATGCGCGCATCGCGGCGCGTGCCTTCGTAATAAATCTCAATGATGGACTGGGGCGCGGTCTTCAAACGCACGCCAACGGCATGAAAGCCGAAAAGAACTTTGGGGGACGACATAGTGGCCGAATTATCCAGTGTCACAGCCGCTTGCGGTGGCAAGTCGTGAGATACCTTGTATTGATTTAGATAAATCAAACTTTTCAAGCATCACTTCATACCGCGCAGTTATGAAGGCATACCACTGACGGAATACGTGAGAACCCCTAAACTCGCCGCTTTATATGTCAGTGGCGCAACCTTTCTCACATGATCTTCCAACCTTTGCTTAACTGGTCGCAGCGCACCAGCATCGTCACGCAAATCATCATTGGCCTTGTCCTGGGCATTGCTTTGGCGCTCATCTGGCCAGAAGCCGCGCTGAAAGTGGAATTCTTGGGCACGCTGTTTATATCTGCCCTGAAAGCAGTTGCACCCATTTTGGTGTTTGTGCTGGTGATTGCAGCCATCAGCAACAAGCGCCCCGGCGAAAGCAGCCACCTGAAACCCGTGCTGTGGCTGTACGTGATTGGCACCCTGAGCGCCGCCATTGTGGCGGTAGTAGCCAGCAGCTTCTTCCCCACCACGCTGGTGCTGGCCGATGCCGCCACCGGTATGGCTGCCCCCGGCGGCATTGGCGAAGTATTGATGCAACTGCTCAAAAATGCGGTGGCCAACCCCATCGATGCCTTGCTCCATGCCAATTACATTGGCATTTTGGTGTGGGCGGTGGCCATTGGCATTGCACTGCGCCGCGGCGCTGAAACCACGCGCCAAGCCGTGGCCGATTTGTCCAACGGCATCACCTTGATCATCCAAGCGGTGATTCGCGTGGCGCCTGTCGGCATTTTTGGCTTGGTAGCCGCCACCGTAGCCACCACCGGCACCGAAGCACTGGCTGGCTATGTCCAGCTGCTGGCGGTGCTGCTGGGTGCCATGCTGTTTGTGGCCCTGGTGGTCAACCCCTTGATTGTTTGGTACAAAATTCGCCGCAACCCCTTCCCACTCGTTTGGCTGTGCCTGCGCGAAAGCGGCGTCACCGCATTTTTCACCCGCAGCTCTGCAGCCAATATTCCTGTGAACATGGGGATTGCCAAGCGTCTGAACTTGGATGAAAACACCTACAGCGTAGCGATTCCCCTGGGCGCAACCATCAATATGGCTGGCGCTGCCATCACCATCAGTGTGCTGACACTCGCCGCCGTACACACATTGGGCATCGTGGTTGACACCCCCACGGCAATCTTGCTGTGTGTGGTCTCTGCGGTGTGCGCGTGCGGCGCTTCCGGTGTGGCGGGCGGCTCGCTGCTGCTGATTCCGCTGGCTTGCTCGCTGTTTGGCATCTCCAACGACGTAGCCATGCAAGTGGTCGCTATTGGCTTCATCATCGGCGTGCTGCAAGACTCTGCCGAAACCGCGCTGAACTCTTCCACCGACGTGCTGTTCACCGCTGCCGTGTGCATCGCTGAAGCAGAGCGTAACTCGACCAATTAAGCACTGAAGCGGCGCTGTGCACCGAAATGGTCACGCAGCGCCCCCATCCCTAAGGCTCCTTGAAGGAGCCTTTTTTACGGCCAAGTAACCCGCTGCTGGCTACTTGGCGTTTGGAAGTTGCCCCACACCGCGCTCACTCATGGCTTTGACTTGGGCACAGTTGCGGGCTTGCTCATCCTGGCTGATGGATGCCCAGCGCGTTGCAAAATCAGCCTTTGCACCGGCATAAGCCACTTCGTACTGCGCAGCTTGCACACCTTGGCTCAACATGGCCTCGCGCTGTTTGGCTTGCGCTTTTTGCAGCTGTGCCGCAGACATATGCCCACATGACAGCGCCATTTCGTTCATGGAAGCTGCCAATTGAATCAACGATGTCTGGGACGTATTCAGCGGCTGCGCCACCACTGCGCTTGCCAGCAGCGCGCCTGCCACCCCCACCCATTTTTTATAAACTGCCATCCTCACCTCCCTGTGTTTGCTCAACCAAGCGTTTGCTTTGGGCCCGAAAAAGTGTGTCGACGGCGGTGAAAAAACGCAAATAAAAAGCAGCCTCCAGGGCTGCTTTCTTGTCAAAGTGTGGGTTAAAGACTTAACGGTAGTAAGCCTCAACCACACCCTTGAGCTTGATCAACAAGGGACGGCCCTTGCGATCAAGTGTCTTGCCTGCGGGCACTTTCACCCAACCTTCGCTCACACAGTACTCTTCCACGTCGCCGCGCTCTTTGCCGTTGAAGCGGATGCCAATGTCGTGTTCAAACACTTCACGGACAAAAAATTTGCTGGTGGGGTCGATGGAGAGGTGGTCGGGCAATTCAGGGCGTGCGGTAGCTTCAGTCATAGTTCTTCCAAGTCAGCGGGGCCAACGCCCCAAATTCACGAATGCGGCGATTGTCCTGCATTTCTCGCTACCCTCGCCCCTACAGCAAGCGCCCAGCTTCTATCGTCAAGATACGCGCGCATTGCGCCGCGATACTGCGGTCATGGGTCACCAGCACCAGCGTTGTGCCTTGTTCACGGTTGAGTTGCAGCATCAAATCCATCACGGCAGCGCCGGTGGCATGGTCCAAGCTTCCGGTGGGCTCGTCGGC
This sequence comes from Comamonas jiangduensis, assembly GCF_030162955.1. Lineage (NCBI taxonomy): Bacteria > Pseudomonadati > Pseudomonadota > Betaproteobacteria > Burkholderiales > Comamonadaceae > Comamonas > Comamonas jiangduensis. The sequence goes on along the minus strand of NZ_JARXOV010000012.1, from coordinate 18,929 downwards.
CAGCAGCACGGCAGGCTGCACGACGAAAGCCCTGGCCAATGCCACACGCTGCTGCTCCCCGCCCGAGAGCAATTTCGGGTAGTGCTGCAGGCGCTGCCCCAGACCTACGCGCTGCAGCATCTCCACTGCCTGCTGGCGCGCTGCCCGCACGCCCGCCAACTCCAGAGGCAGCATCACGTTTTCCAGCGCCGTCAGATTGGGCAATAGCTGAAAACTTTGAAAAACAAAGCCAATTTTTTGCCCGCGCAGTGCGGCACGTGCATCTTCATCCAGGGCAAAAATATCTTGCCCCTGCACGCGAACCGTGCCTTGGCTGGGGGTATCCAAACCCGCCAGCATCGAAAGCAAGGTACTCTTGCCCGAGCCCGAGGCGCCGACAATCGCCGCAGTCACCTGAGGCTGCAGGCTGAAATGAATGTCGCGCAAAATCTCTAGCGTGCCCGTGGAGTCGGTCACGGCTTTGGAGAGATGATTCACTTCAATCACAGGCTGGGAAGAAACACTCTGAGACATGGAAAACCTTGTAACAAGCATGCACAACGCACACGCAGGGATAAATCGTCGCCACTTTATCGCGACTTTGGCCGCGCTGGGCGCCAGCGCTGGCGCCTATGCTGCACGCACTGATCACGTTTTGGTGCTGGGAGACTCGCTGAGCGCCGAGTATGGTTTGGCACGCGGCACAGGGTGGGTGGCTTTGCTGGAGCAAAAGTTCCATGCCGCCAAGCTGCCGGTCACCGTCACCAATGCCAGCATCAGCGGTGAGACCACTTCCGGCGGTCGCACGCGTTTGCCCGCCTTGCTCAAACAGCACCAGCCCAGCATCGTCATCATTGAGCTGGGCGGCAATGACGCCTTGCGGGGATTGCCGCCGGATGGCACTTTGGGCAATTTAAAGGCGATGACGCAAGCTGCTCAAGCGGCAGGTGCTACGGTTTTGATACTGGGCATGCAAATGCCACCCAACTACGGCAAGAAATACGCACAAGACTTCGAGCAACTTTTTGTACAGGTGGCCAAAGAGTTCAAAACCGCCTTGGTGCCCGCCTTCTTGAAAGGCGTGGCCGATGCCCCCAACCCCACCGCACTGTTTCAGGCGGACCGCATCCACCCCACGGCCGAGGCCCAGCCCATCATGCTGGGCAATGTCTGGCCGGTACTGCGCAAACTGCTGACCGTGCGCTAGGCCATAAAAAAACCAGCCCGCAAGCTGGTTTTTTTATTCACTCTGGAACGGGAGGCGTAGTGGGTGGCGGCGGCTGCACAGCGTCTGCATTCCCCTCAGCGGGAGAGTCGGGGTTGACTTTGCGGTCGGCTTTTTCGCGCAGCTTTTCTGCTTTTTTGCTCTTTTTAGCCAGTTCGCGTTGACGCTTTTCGTATCCGTAGTTTGGTGTAGCCAATGTTGACTTTCTGTAATTAAGACATGGAAGTGGTTGCGGGCACTCTAACACCCCTCTTCCAATGCTGCAGGCTGGGCATCGATAGGCTCCACACTGGCGCGATAGGCATGCCAAGTGGCGCAGCCCAGCCAAGGGCCTACCACCACCAAAGGTAGTTGCCACGGCACCACCAGCGCCGCAGCCACCAAAGCGGTGATCAACACCGCCCACAGCAGCAGCACGCAAGGCTGGCTGGTCACCACCTTAAAGCTGGTGATGGCGGCGGTCAGCGCATCGGTGCCTCTGTCAAGCATCAGCGGCAGCGCCACCACGGTCGAGCTAAACACCACGGCTGCAAAAATACCACCCACCACGGTGTAAGCCAGCAAAAACTCCCAGTTCTGAAGACTGAACACCGCTTGCAGCACGCCCGTAGTGGACGGCATGCCAGTGTTAAAAAACACGGCAAACACCACCAAAGAAGCACGGCCCCACAGCAGCTCCAGCACGATCAGCACAAACACCAGCATGCCCATGCTGCCCAACTGTTTGTCCCAGCACGTGATGGATTGGCCAAGGTCCGGCGACTGCCCACGCTCCAGCCTGCGGCTGGTGTCATACAAGCCCATGGCCAAGAACGGACCCACCAGCAAGCAGCCGCTGGCAATCGACATGGTGTACTCGGGGCTGGCTTTGAATACCCAGGCCAGCACCTGCGCCATCGCCCAGAAACTCAGCCCGTAAAATAGCGCCACGCCCCAGGCGCGCTGCACATCGCGCCATCCGGCGCGCAGCCAGCCAAACGGCGCCCACGCAGCAAGGGGGCGTAAGCGGATGGGGGCGCCATCGGCCAAAGGGGCTGCCAGTGCGTGAGAGTCAGGTGTTGCCATCGCCTTGTCCTCCTGTGTGTCAGCACAGCAGAACATAGGCACGCATGAGCGTCAATCAGTCAAATACGCATACGCGGGCAATCACCATCTTGAAAAAAAGAAGCTGCCAGCGCAGCTCCAGCAATGCTTTCAGATAATTTCATACCTCAAAGCATTCATTGACAAGCGCCAACAGCTACTATTTTTTAAAGCTACTTACTGCACCCAGGCTTGCCCAAAGGCTTTTTCCCACGCTTGCGCCAGATCGCGCAGCAGGTCTTGGGTGTCTTCCAGCCCCACGCAAAAACGCACCACGGTACCGGCTTGAAGCGCGCCACGGCCGCCCGCACGCATGCTGTCAATGTCGTAAGGCACGACTAGGCTCATGGGGCCGCCCCAGCTGTAGCCCAGCTTGAACAGCTGCAGGCTGTCGCACAAGCGGTCGATGGCAGCTTGGTCAAATTGCGCGTCCACCACCACGCTGAACAGGCCTGCTGCCGCGCCTTGCCCTTGATGGGCAGCACCACACAGCTGCTGCCAATGTGCGTGGCCCGGCGCGCCTGCGAATGCGGGGTGCAGCAGTTGCACCACCGCAGGCTGGCGCTGCAGCGCAGCCGCCAATACGCGCGCAGACACATCGTGCGCGTGGTAGCGCACAGCTATGCTGGAGAGCGAGCGCAACACCAGCTCCGCATCATTGGCGCCAATGCCAATCCCCAAACGCATGTGGGTGAGCTTGATGCGCATATGCACAGCGTTGTCCGTGGTGATGATGCTGCCCATCAGCACATCACCGCCGCCGCTGGGGTACTTGGTGAGCGCATGGGCCGATACATCCACCGCCACACTGCCGCCATCGGCCAGCAAGTCAAACGGCTTGAAAGCCAAGCCCGCGCCCCAAGTGTTGTCCAGCACGGTGGTCACGCCACGTGCGCGGCTGGCTTGGACCAGGGCGACTAGGTCCGGAAACTCCATGCTCACGCTGCCTGGCGCCTCCAGCCATACCAGCTTGGTGGCCGGCGTGATTTTGGCTTGCAGGTCGGCGACATCCATCGAGTTGTACCAAGCATGGCGAATGCCCCAGCGTGCCAGCTCATGCTCTGCAAAGTCTTTGTTGGGCCCGTAGGCATTGTCGGGAATCAGCACCTCATCGCCAGCGCTGAGCAAACCCAGCGCCACGGTGCTGATGGCACTCAGGCCGCTGGGCACCAGCAAGCATTGCTTGCCGCCCTCCAGACTGCACAAGCGCTCTTCCAGCTGGTAGGTGGTCGGCGTGCCGTGCAAGCCATAGGTGAACCCGCTTTTATCCAGCCAGCGGCGCGTGCGCATGTCGTGCATGCTGTCGAAAATGACGGTTGATGCTTTGTGCACTGCGGGCTGTATCGCAGCAAAGGCTGGGGGGGCTTGGTAGCTGTGGTGTACCAAGTCGGTGGTGATGTGGCGTGCTTGTTCCTTCATGCCGACATGTTAAGCGGCAAGCAGCCCTCATCAGCAAAACAAAGGCCGCCCGAAGGCAGCCTTGTGGGGGAGCGCGTGGCTATGGCGAGCGCTGCGAGGGATTACTTCGCGGTCAGCAAGTTATTCACTGTCTTCACGCCTTCCACCGCTTTAGCCAGCTGCTCTGCACGGTCCTTGGCAGCCTGGCTGGGGGCTTCACCATGCAGCGTCACCGCACCGTCTTTGGTGTCCACGTTGATCTTCAAAGCACTCAGTTCTGCATCACCCACCAGGGCAGCCTTCACTTTGGTGGTGATGGCGGCATCGCCTGCAGCCTCTGCCGCATGACTGACGGCATCCTTGGTGGCATCGGCGGCATTGGTGGCTGCGTCTTTGGTGGCTTCTACAGCGTTTTCAATTTTTTGACCGGCTGTTTCCGCCGCGCGCTCTGCTTCCACTTTGGCGTTTTCTGCGGCCTTCTCTGTCTTTTCGATCGCGTTATCCAGTTTTTGGCCTGTTGTCTGGCTCTCGTTGCCGCTAGGGCCGCAGGCAGTCAACCCCAGTGCCAATGCGGAAACAGCCAGAACTTGCAGCAAACGTTTTTGACTTATAGACATGGTGTGAAAGCTCCTCTTCAGTTGTCGTAATAAAAAATGGCCAAGACTTGATCTCGCCATGTCATGGCAACGTGGGAAGAAATGTAATTTCCGCATCGCACCACACTGGTGAGGAGAGCGCCGAAGCTCCCGTAGGACAAGCCCCAACCTCTGCACAGACTTTGAATCCACCGACAATAGCGCCCCTATGCAGTTGAAACAGTGGTTCCCCTTTTTGGCTTGGCCCAGACTGACCCTGGACTTGGCCCGCAATGAAATGCTGGCGGGAGTCACCGTGGGGCTGATGCTGCTTCCGCAAGGCGTGGCATATGCCGCTTTGGCGGGTATGCCACTGGTGACCGGCATTTACGCGGCCTTGCTTCCCTCGCTGGTGGCCGTGCTGTGGGGGGCGTCGCCGCGCTTAGGAGTGGGGCCCACGGCACTCACCAGCTTGCTGATCGGCGCCTCGCTGGCAGGCATGGCTGAGCCCGGTAGTGCACAGTGGGTGACTTTGGCCGCATGGACGGCCATCATGGCCGGTGCTGTGCAATGGATACTGGGAGCCTTGCGCAGTGGCTGGTTGGTCAATCTGGTGACCTCACCTGTGCTCAACGGCTTTACGCAAGCTGCAGGCATTTTGATTTTGCTTTCGCAACTGCCTGATTTGCTAGGTCTGCGCAGTTCTTGGAGCGCCCTGCTGAGCGATCCAAGCTGGCACCACTTTGATCCATGGGCCTTGCTGTTTGGCGCCGGTGGATTGTGCGGTCTATTGCTGCTCAAGCGCTTTGCGCCGCGACTTCCCGCGGCCGTATTGGTGGTTGCCATATGCGGCGCAATCAGCGCAGTCGTTGGCTTTGCAGAACACGACGGGCACATTGTGGGGCACCTGCCCGCAGGGCTGCCCAGCCTTGCCGTTCCCAGCAGCATCTCGATGGATGAGGTCTCACGGCTGCTGCTGCCCGTGCTCATGATCAGCTTGGTGAGTTTTTTGGAAGTTGCCTCCAGCGCACAAGTAGAACACCGGCTGGCTGGCACACGCTGGAACGAAAACCAAGACCTGATCGCGCAAGGCATGGCCAAAGTGGTGGCAGGCTTCAGCGGCAGTTTTGCCATCAGCGGCTCTTTTTCGCGCTCAGCGGTCACGCTGCACTCAGGGGCCAAGACCGGCTGGGCCACCGTGTTTGCCATCGCCATGGTGCTCATCACGGTACTGTGGCTCACCCCCGTGCTCTACCACGTGCCACAAGCAGCACTGGCAGCCGTCGTGGTGTCTGCCGTTGTCAATCTGATCCAGCCCCGTACGTTGCGGGCACTGTTCCGCATCTCACGCATTGAAGGGGCGATTGCCCTGACCACCTTCGTGCTGACCTTGGCGACGGCGCCCCGGCTGTACTGGGGCGTGCTGACGGGCGTGCTGCTGAGCCTGTGCCACTTTCTCTATCAGCGCCTGCATCCGCGCATTCTGGAAATCAGTGAGCATGCCGACGGCAGTTTGCGCGGCCGCGAGATCTGGAACCTGGCGCCTATCGCCTCCCACGTCTTGGCGTTGCGCATGGATGCGGAGTGGGACTTCGCCTCTGCCTCTGCGCTAGAGCGCTATGTCACGCAAACGCTGCAGCAACGCCCCGAGATACAAACCGTTTTTTTAGACGCACAACCCATCAACCGGATTGACGTGACAGGCGTAGAAAGCTTTATGCGCCTGCGCCAAAGCCTGCAAAAGCAGGGAATTTCACTGCATATCGGGGGATTGAAACTCCCGGTACAAGAGATACTGGAGAGGTCTGGAGCCTTGGTTAGCGGCCCGGATTTGCAGCTGTCGCGCACCAGCGCACAAGCTTTGGTTGCAATGCGTGTATCCAGCGCAACCAAAAAGGCGCTATAGCCGCATCAAACCTTCGTGGACTGCTACACTTCGATGCATTCAACGCGCTGGATATTTGTTTTTCGTGACTGGCACCTCCCCCCTCTCATCTGTGGCTTTGCAGCAGCTCCGCTTAGACGGAGCTTTGGCCTTGCTCGGCGAGACTGAAGTTGCCGCACTTCCAGCCGCCCACACCAATCCAACAGCACACCTGCAAGCCATCATTGATGGTTTGTGCGGACTCTCGTTGCGCGACCCCCTGACTGGCACTGCCAACCGCCGCCACTTCGACTCGGTGCTGGATCGAGAACTTGACCGTGTAGCACGCTCTGGCGACGTAGCGCTGCTGTTGATGATCGACATTGATCACTTCAAGGAAGTGAACGACACCTACGGCCACAACATCGGCGACAGCGTGTTGCAGCAAGTAGCCACGGCGCTTTCACACTGCGTGCGCCCCATGGACACTTTGGCGCGCTATGGCGGTGAAGAGTTTGCGATTGTGCTGCCTGCCTGCCAGCCTGCCTATGGCCAAAATGTGGCTGACCGCGTACGCCGCGCCATTGAAGCCCTGCGTATCCGCATCAATCCCAGCCAGGAAATTGCTGTCACAGTGAGTATTGGTGGCGCGTACGCATTGCAGTGGATTCGCAGCACCCGCGAACTTTGGATTGAGCGCGCAGACCAGCAGCTGTACCGCTCCAAAAGCGCGGGACGCAACCGTATTGAAATTGAACAACAACCTGACAGCACTGTGACCGCTGAGGAAAAAAACTTGCTTTTCATCCCTGAGTTGACCGCAGATACCTCCTCATGGTCTGGTGATTGGATTGAAGTGCTGGCCGCTCCTGCGGATATCACCGATGGCGCCAACTGAAGGCATGCATTGAAATGAACGACGTGCTGTCCCCCTCTTCCTCCACCCCTGCGGCTCCCAACGCCAAGGCGGCCCATATTCGCCCCCCTTCGCGGGCGCACATCATGGCCGTCACCAGCGGCAAAGGCGGTGTAGGCAAAACTTTTGTGTCCGCCAACTTGGCAGCTGCATTGACGCGCCACGGCCTGCGCGTGCTGGTGCTTGACGCCGACTTGGGCCTGGCCAACTTGGATGTGGTGCTGAACCTCTACCCCAAAGTCACCTTGCACGACGTCTTCACTGGCCGCGCCACGCTACAGGATGCGGTCGTGGTAGCCCCGGGCGGTTTTCACGTGTTGCTGGCGGGCTCAGGCATGGTGGAGTACTCCCGCCTGACCCCCGAGGTGCGCAATCAACTGATCCATGTGATCGATACGCTGGCGCCTAACTATGACGTGGTGTTGCTGGACACGGGTGCTGGCATCTCGGATGTGGTGCTGTTTTCGGTATCGCTGGCCAATGAAGTGCTGATCGTGGCCACCCCCGAGCCCACGTCACTGACCGATGCCTACGCGGCCATCAAGGTGCTGGCCACCCAGCAAAAGCGGCACAACATGCGCTTGGTCATCAACCAAGCCGCCCGCCCCGGCGATGGCCGCGCCATCACCGGGCAACTGCAGCAAGTGCTCAACCGCTTTGTCCATTCAGAATCTGGCTTGCCGATGCGCTTGATCCATATGGGCGACATTCCTGCCGACAAGGCGGTGCGCGAAGCCGTTATGCGCCGCCAGCTGCTGATTCAAGCATCGCCTGGGTGTGCCGCTTCTTTGGCGATCGCCCAACTGGCCAATCGCATCAAAACCATGGTGACGCCCGTACAGCAGGCCTAACGCACGGCGGCAAGCCCTGCTACAACCCACGTAAAAAGAGCTGCCTAGGTGCAGCTCTTTTTATTTGACAAAATAGCCATTAAATAGGCCGCTAGCGCATATTCAGCAAGCGTCTGCAGCTATCAATAGAAAAGCAAAAACATCAGATGCGGCGGCGGTTGGCATCGACACTCCAGCCACCCGCACCCCAAGCGGCAAAGGCCAGCAGGCCACCCACCACGGCAATGTTCTTGTTAAAGAGCAGCTGCTGCATCATGGCCTGATCTGCAGGCACCGACCAGTACGCGTGAAAGATCAAGGTCGCCACCAAGGTGAAAAAGGCCAGCACCATGGCGGCAGGGCGCGTCTTCAAGCCAATCAGCAAAAAGATACCGCCTACCAGCTCAATCAGCAGCCCCACCGCCACCCCGATTTCCGGCAGCGGCATTCCCATGGCTGCCGCATAGCCTACGGATCCGGAAAAACCTGCAATCTTGCCAAAGCCTGCAGGAATAAACAGCCAGGCCATCAAAATACGACCGGCCAGTGCCAGCGCGTTGTTCATGGAGTTATTCATCATTTCATCCTTGCGGGGCATGCCTTGGGTCTGGAAAAGCTTCACCATGTCATTCGTTCAAGCGGCCAAATCAAACAGCAGAAACTCTGCTGCAGCGCTTCCTTGCACGCGCAAGGTGCACTCATTTTCCGCAAGCAGCGCATCGCCACTTGTCAGCTTTTTACCCGCCACCTCCACCTCACCTTGAATGACAAAAACATAAGCTTTGCGGCCTGGGGCTAGCGTTTGCTCCAAATACACGGTCTGGCCATCCGCAGGACGCAGCAAGCTGGCATAGATGCGCGCATCGGCATTCAAACGCACGGAACCTTCTGCGCCATCCACAGACGCCACCAGTCGCAGCACATTGGTTTTTTCTACATCGCTAAAGCGCTTTTGCTCGTACCCCGGCTCCAGCCCCGCACGGCTTGGCAGCAGCCAGATCTGCAAAAAATGGGTGGTCTGCCCAGGCGCATGGTTGTACTCGCTGTGCACCACCCCCGTGCCTGCCGTCATGCGCTGGACTTCGCCGGGCTGAATGGTCTGCACATTCCCCATGCTGTCTTTGTGCGACAGCTCACCCTCGATGACATAGCTCACAATTTCCATGTCACGGTGCGGATGGGCGCCAAAGCCCGTACCTGCGGCAATCCGGTCTTCGTTGATCACGCGCAGATTGCCCCAGCCCATATGGTTGGGGTCGTAGTAACCTGCAAATGAAAAACTGTGAAAGGACTTGAGCCAACCGTGGTCAGCGAAGCCACGCTCATGGGATTTACGCACTGTGATCATGATCGACTCCTGTTTGCTTGCGGCTGCGGTGCAGCGATGACTTCACTGTAGTAGCGCGCGTCCACGCTGAGGGAGCGCTGGTTTGATGGCATCATTCAAAGTCTTTGAATGAACGTAGCACCGCATGCCCAGCCCCCGTGACGTTTTAACCCCAGATAGCCTTGCCATGTTGCAAGTCATTGCCGACACCGGCAGCTTTGCAGCCGCTGCACGGCAACTGCGGCTGGTACCCAGTGCGCTGACTTACCGGGTGCGCCAAATGGAAGAGGCGCTGGATGTGCTGTTGTTTGACCGCAGTGCACGCCAGGCACACCCCACCGAGGCCGGCCAGGCCTTGCTGGCTGAAGGCGCCCGTTTGCTGCAAGATTTGGATGCGGTGGCGCACCGGGTGCGGCGCGTTGCCACGGGCTGGGAGCCAGAACTCACCATCATGGCCGACGGCGTCATTTCACAGGACATTCTGTTCGATCTGGTCGAGGCCTTTTATGCCTTGGGCTCGCCCACCAAAATCAAGCTGGGCATGGGCACGCTCACAGGGCCGATTGAGCACCTCACCACTGGCCGTGCAGATTTGGCACTGGGCGTTGGCACCAACAGCACCAGCATCTCTGGCTTGCAACTGCATGATTTGGGCGACATCACCTTCGTGTTTGCCGTCGCCCCCTTCCACCCGCTGGCCACCATGGAGCACGCCATCAGTGATGAAACCCTGCTGGAGCACCGCTTGGTCGTGGTGGCGGACTCCGCACAAAAAGAGCGCATGTCCATGGGACTACTCAGCGGCCAAGACATTTTTACGGTCGATACGGTACAAGCCAAAATTGATGCCCAGGTGCGCGGCCTAGGCTGTGGCTTTTTGCCCGAGGCCATGGCCCGCCCTTATATAGCAGCGGGTTGGCTGGTTGCCAAAACCGTCACGCGCCCCACCCGCCATGTGCGCATGCGCTATGCATGGAAAAAACCCAGCAATGGCGGCCTGGGCAAGGCCTTGCAGTGGTGGCTGCAACAGCTCGAAAGCCCTGTCACCCAACAAGCCCTGCTGGAAAAGCACCGCCTGACGCTCCCTCCAACTTCAACCCCGATTGCACGCTGATTGCTGCCTGTGTGCCGCCCATGACTTGCTCTACTTACCGGGGTCGCTTTGCCCCCTCACCAACCGGCCCTTTACATGCGGGCTCGCTGGTCGCCGCCTTGGCCAGCTGGCTGGATGCCCGCGCGCACCACGGCACATGGCTGGTGCGCATCGAAGATATTGACCCCCCACGCTGCCCCAGCGGCACAGACCAGTTGATCTTGGCGCAATTGGCGCAGTGCGGGCTGCACCCCGACGAGCCTGTGGTGTGGCAATCACAGCGCCACGGCTATTACACCCAAGCACTGCAGCAGCTGCAAGCTCAGCAACTGGCCTACCCCTGTGGCTGCACCCGCAAAGACATTGAAGCAGCGCTGCAAGCCATGGGGCAAGTACATGCACGGCATATTGAGCGCCCCTATCCCGGCACATGCCGCGGTGGCCTGCATGGCAAACCTGCGCGCAGCTGGCGTTTTGCGCTGGAGAAACATGTATCAAATTGGCCGCAAACGCTTGCTACACAAGCGCAAGCAGCTCCTTTTTCTTTAGAAAAAGGCATCCTCACGTGGCAAGACCGCCGCCTAGGGCTGCAACACCAAGCACCAACTTCGGTCGCTGGTGACTTTGTGCTGCAACGTGCCGATGGCCTGTATGCCTATCAACTGGCCGTTGTGGTGGACGATGCATTGCAGGGCATCACCCACATCGTGCGCGGGGAGGATTTGACCGACAACACGGCGCGTCAATTGCTCTTGCAGCATGCGCTGGGATTAGCGCATCCCGCCTATATGCATACCCCGTTGGTGCTCATGCCCGACGGCGAAAAACTCTCCAAACAACACGGCGCCCCAGCGCTTGACCTGAGTCACCCGCTGCAAACCTTGAACACAGCAGCACGCATTTTGCATTTGACTACATTAAGTCCCGAAACTACGGTGTCTGATGCGTTATCTCAATGGGTCAAACAATGGCAAGCCACTTACAATGTGCGCCGTGACTGAGCACCAACATAACCCTATGGCTGACAACCTTACAGCCCCCTCCCCATCTTCTGAAGGCAAAGCCCCAGCAGATGTGGCATTCCCTAAAACCATTCGCAGCTACGTGCGCCGCACGGGCCGCGTCACCACAGGCCAAGCCAAGGCCTTTGAAGACATAGGCCCGCAGTTTCTGCTGCCCTATACCAATGCGCCACTGGATGCGCACGCGGCATTTGGCCGCGAAGGCAAACTGATTCTGGAAATTGGTTTCGGCATGGGCGAAGCGACAGCCCACATTGCACGTGTGCGCCCGGAAGACAATTTCTTGTGCTGTGAAGTGCACGAGCCCGGCGTGGGCGCCTTGCTCAAGCGCATTGGCGAGCAAGACATCCACAACATCCGCATCCTCCAGCACGATGCAGTTGAAGTGATTGACAACATGTTGCCCGAGGGCAGCCTTGACGGCGTGCATATCTTCTTTCCAGACCCTTGGCACAAGAAAAAGCACAACAAGCGCCGTCTCATCCAAGGCCCGTTGGTTGCCAAGCTGGCCAGCCGCTTGAAAGCGGGTGGTTATTTCCACTGCGCCACCGACTGGGAACCCTACGCCGTGCAAATGCTGGAAGTGCTGGGTGCGGAGCCTCAACTGGCCAACACCGCCCCGGCCTATGCAGCCAAGCCTGACTACCGCCCTTTGACCAAGTTTGAAAACCGCGGTTTGCGACTGGGTCATGGCGTGTGGGACTTGGTTTTCACCAAGCGCTAGTGCCCCTGCCCCCAAGTACCCCACTCCCGAACTTCATGCACATTCTGCAAAATTTGGTTCAGATGACCGGCCAGCGCGACCACTTGCGTCTGGAACTGTCCGTGCTCTCGACGTTTATGCAGTTGCCCGGGGTAACCAATGTTCGGGCGTTGGAACTTGTAGAGATGGACAGCGGCCATTGGGTGCGCGCCAGAACTTGGCTGCAAGACGGTCAGCTGGTTTCCCCCACGCAAGACGTCGTCAGCGACACCAAACGCTTGCCTTTGCGCGACATGCTGCATCTGCACACCTGCATCACGCAGCAAAAGCAGCACATGCAGCACAGCGCGCGCGCAGATCAGCACGTCATCTGGCTGCCCGTGTGGATGCATGAAAAAGCGCGCGTGTGCCTGGAAGTGACCCAATCCGAGCCATTCACCCCGCACAGTCTGGACGTTATCACCGGCATCTTCAGCGTCTACCAGAACTACCAAAGCCTGCTGGATTACAGCGAGCGCGATGCGCTGACCGGCTTGCTCAACCGCAAAACCTTTGACGAACACCTGCTGCGCTTTGCCACTGCGGCCCAAGCCGATCAGAGTGATGAAATGCCTTGGCTTGCAGTGATAGATATTGATCACTTCAAGCTGGTCAACGACCGTTTTGGTCACCTTTTTGGTGATGAAGTCTTGATTCTGGTGGCCAACTTGCTGCGCAGCGCATTCAGCGCCCAGCACCGCATTTTCCGCTTCGGTGGGGAAGAGTTTGTTGTGCTCATGCCTGCTGCGCACAAAGCCAAAGCCCACGCGTCCTTAGAAGCCTTCAGAGCGATGGTGGCCAGTCACAACTTTCCGCAAATTGGCCGTGTAACAGTCAGTGTTGGCTTTGCCGGCGCCAAGCTGTGCTCGCCCGTAGAAATTCTGGGCCAAGCGGACCAAGCGCTGTATTACGCAAAAGAAAATGGCCGCAACCAGGTTTGCCATTTTGAGCAACTGCAAGACCAGGGTTTGCTGCACAACGCGCAAGTCTCGCACGACGATGTCGAGCTGTTCTGACACCAGACACCAGGCACCACGCCGCCCCGCACAATCAACTGACGTAATTTGCGGAGCTCTCAGCTTCACTCCCTAGCGAAGCACGCACGCAATCACGGCCATCACGCTTGGCTTTGTAGAGCAACTCATCCGCACGCTCTAGCAAGCTATCCATCGTGTCACCTGGCTCGTATTGCGTCACACCGAAGCTGCAAGTCAACGGCAGCACCAGATCTCCCATCTGCCAAGGCGTTTTGCGCACCACATCCGCCAGCCGTTCCGCTATCTCGGTTGCAGAGCGCAACGCCGTCTCTGGCATAAAGATCACAAACTCTTCGCCACCAAAGCGCACCATCCAGTCAATGTTCGCACGCAAGCCTTCTTGCAAGCGTTTTGCTACATCCTTGAGCACCTCATCGCCCACAGTATGTCCATGCTGGTCATTGATGTGCTTGAAGCGGTCAATATCTGTAAAGATCACCGACAAAGGGCGCCCATACCGCATACAGCGCTCAATCTCCAAGGGCAAGCGCATCTCCATCGCTCTGCGGTTGTACGCCCCGGTCAAGGCATCCAGTTGCGATAGTCTTTTGACCTCATCTACCATGGTCGACAGCTCTGCCGTACGTTCTTTGACCAAGCCATCCAGATCTTTGATATGGCGATCCAGCGCAGTTTGCAGATGCTGAAAGCCTTGCATCACCATATCTATCTCATCGGCTCGCTGGCGGTCCGGACGACGAAGTTCAAGTGGCTGGTTGAGCTCTTCGGGCTTGAGGTTGCGTACAAAATCTGCAATTTGGCGCAGCGGAATTCCCAAATCGTGCTGCATGACCCATGCAACCATGAAGCACATCAACACCGTAAAAATCAGATATCCGGGAATCACGTGTTTTTGCGACTCCCACAACAAATTGCGGTGGTAGGCACGATCTGCCCATACCTCAATCGTTCCTAATGACTGGTTTTTGTAGTCGGGCGAATAAATCACGGCCTGGTAAGACGGTACATCCTTGCCAATCCCCGTACTCCCCGCAGTAATCATTTCACCTGTGACGGTCAGCGTAAGACGTACAAAGCCCACAGCTTCGATTTCTGTCAACCGCTGCACATGGTTGTGCAACACCTCTCTATCGATGTCCCAGACAGCGTAAGCAATCGCTCGGCTGCTGGTTTCCACGATCAGCGACATGGTGTTGAAAAACTGCTTCTCTTGCTTTTGCCGATCCAGCCAAACTTGAAAACCACCAATACCAACCAGGCAGACCAGTGACAGCGCAATAATGCGCTGAAGCATCAACGTAGCAATCGATCGAAACTCAGAATTCTGGTGTGCCATAGATAAGCGAGCTTAGCGCAGCAGCTGCGCGAGCTCAAACTGGTAGCGTCTGAGCTGCGGATTCAGGTACTTGCTGAATGCACGAAAGTCCAGTCTCACTGCTGTTTGCGAAAAATGCTGCTCAAACTGCTGGCTATTGCGCGCGTCGAACAACTCAAACATATTGCGCCGCAGCTCCAGCCCCTCATCCAAGAAATCGACGCCACGGTAGTGGTCATACAGCATCACCATGGCCCATGCTCCCGCCATGAAGTGCCCCCCTGCCAACGCCGTCAATTGCCCTTTGCGCAGCCAATCAAATGCCTGCTCGGAAGTGTTGATACCGCTAAATAATGCATCCGTCCCCGGCAAACCGCCTTGCTGGCGCCACGCATCCATGGCACCAAACGCCATCAAGTCATTCCCCGCCCAGACCAAACGCACCTCCGGGTAACGCTGAAAAAGCCCCAGTGCCTGATCTCTGGCCTTGTCTTGGCGCCATTCGCCATAAACTTCTTGCCGCAACACGACCATTCCCTGCGCTTCGCGCACCGCTTTGCGCATGCCCTGGTTGCGAGCGATGGAAGCAGGGGTCGAGCGGTCTCCCGCAATCGCCACCATCTGCAACTTACCTTGCGCATCCCGCAGCGCGGGCATTTTCAATGCTTTTTGAATCAACGCCTGGGCCGTCAGATAGCCCGCGTCTTCTGCATTGGGCTCCAGGCTGCCGAGCCAAAAAGGAAACTTGCCGCGCGGCACACCCACTTGAGGCCGTAGCTCCTCCTGAATACCGCTGAACGCCATAAAGGCTTGGATTCCAGACCCCTCCAGCGCTTTCAAGATGCTAGGTGCCGTGCTGTAGTCATTCGAAAAAACGACGTAATCGGGGCGCTCGCTCTTTGGCAAATTCGCCAATTTTTGGGCCATGGCGACGGGCTCCAAGCGGTTGCGCTGCGCATACAGCACGCGCAGCTGCATGCCCAAGCTATCGGCGGCTTTTTGCATCGCCTGCGCGCTGGAGCGCCAGTACGCTTCATTGGACTTACCCGGATTCAAAAACACCACAGATTGCGCAAACGCTGGCGTGCCAGCCACCAGCATGCATACAGCAACCACCCCGGCACGCAGCGCGCAGGCAAGCCTCAATTTGCCGACAGCCGTTTGTAGCGATGTAAATACGAGTATGTGCACAACCGTAGCGCTGAATGAACGATGGTAGGGAGAGGATCTTGACACAGGCCTGCTACGAATCAGTGGTGCAAGCAATGTCAAATTTGCACAAAAAAAGCCAGAAGAGCTACTTCTGGCTTTTTACCTGTGCATCAGGCTCAAATACGCTCAGTCACCCAAGCTTGAACGCTGGTCAGTGCTGCGGGCACAGCCGCCGCGTCGGTACCTCCAGCCATGGCCATATCCGGCTTGCCGCCGCCCTTGCCACCCACTTGCTGGGCCACAAAGTTCACCAACTCACCGGCTTTGACCTTGGCGGTCTCGGCCTTGGTCACGCCTGCGGCCAACTGCACCTTGTCGCCGTCCACGGCCGCCAGCACGATCACGGCCGCGCCCAGCTTGTCTTTGAGCTTGTCCATGGTGTCGCGCAGGGTCTTGGCGTCCGCACCGTCCAGCTTGGCAGCCAGTACCTTCACACCCTTGACGTCAGCTGCCTGGGCCAGCAATTCATCGCCTTGGCTGGATGCCAGCTTGCCTTTGAGCGCAGCAATTTCTTTTTCCAGCGCTTTGATCTGCTCCAATGCACCGCCAATGCGGGTGTTCAGCTCGGCTGTAGGTGCCTTGAAGGCTGCGGCAGCTTCGCCCACGGTCGATTCCAGCGACTGCAGATAGGCCAGCGCGTTCTCGCCGGTGATGGCTTCAATACGGCGCACGCCAGCGGCCACACCGGATTCACCCACCACCTTGAACAGGCCGATGTCACCGGTGCGGTGCACGTGGGTGCCGCCACACAGCTCACGGCTGGTGCCAATGTCCAGCACACGCACGGTTTCACCGTACTTCTCGCCAAACAGCATCATGGCGCCGGTGGCCTTGGCCGCTTCGATATCCATCACGCGGGCATCGGTGGCGGTGTTGGCCAGAATCTCTTGGTTCACACGCTGCTCAATCTCGCGGATTTGCTCGGCAGTCACAGGGGCGTTGTGCGTGAAGTCAAAGCGGGTGCGGTCCGCGTTGACCAGCGAGCCCTTTTGCTGCACGTGGGCGCCCAGCACTTCGCGCAGTGCCTTGTGCATGATGTGCGTGGCCGAGTGATTGCGCATGGTGGCTGCGCGCAGCTGGGTGTCCACCTCAGCCTGCACCGCATCACCCACCTTCAGGCTACCGGACTCCAGCACGCCGTGGTGACCAAACACGTCGGCCTTGATCTTCTGGGTGTCTTCCACCACAAAGCGGTTGGCACCAGCGCTGATCACGCCTTGGTCGCCCACCTGACCGCCGGACTCTGCATAAAAAGGAGTGGCATCCGTAACCACCACGCCACTTTGGCCAGCCTTCAGCTCTGAAACAGCCGTGCCTTGCGCGTAAAGCGCTACGATTTTTGCAGATTCGCGCAGTTTTTCGTAACCGGTGAAGGTATTGGCAGCGCCGGTGTACTCCAGCGCACGGTCCATTTTGAACTTGCCTGCAGCGCGGGCCTGGTTCTTTTGCTGCTCCATCGCAGCGGCAAAGCCAGCCTCATCGACCGTTACGCCGCGCTCACGGCAAACGTCGTTGGACAAATCCAAGGGGAAGCCATAGGTATCGTGCAACTTGAACGCCACATCACCCGGCAGCACCCTGGCATCACCCGCCAGGGCGCTGTCCAGAATGTCCATGCCGTGGGCCAGCGTTTCAAAGAAGCGCTCCTCTTCCACGCGCAGCACTTCGGTGATGCGTACTTCTTGCTCACGAATCTTGGGATAGGCGTCGCCCATCACGGCCACCAGGTCTTTGACCAGTTTGTGGAAGAACGGGGTCTTTTGGCCCAGCTTGTACCCATGGCGGATAGCGCGACGCACGATGCGGCGCTGCACGTAACCACGGCCTTCGTTGGAAGGAATCACGCCATCTGCCACCAAGAACGCAGTAGCGCGGATGTGGTCGGCAATCACCTTCAGCGAAGGGTTGTCCAGATCGGCGGTGTGAGTTTCGCGGCCCGCGGCCTTGATCAGGTTTTGGAACAGGTCGATCTCGTAGTTGCTGTGCACATGCTGCAAGATGGCCGCCAGGCGCTCCAGGCCCATGCCTGTATCCACACACGGTGCGGGCAGCGGCGTGACGTTGCCCTGCTCGTCCATGTCGAACTGCATGAACACGTTGTTCCAGATTTCGATGAAACGGTCGCCATCTTCATCGGGCGAACCGGGAGGGCCACCGGCAATGTGCGCGCCGTGGTCATAGAAAATTTCCGAGCAAGGGCCGCAAGGGCCGGTGTCGGCCATCATCCAGAAGTTGTCGGACTTGTAGCGCCCGCCTTTGTTGTCGCCAATACGGATCACGCGCTCTGGGGGCAGGCCGATTTCCTTGGTCCAGATGTCGTACGCCTCATCGTCTTCGGCGTACACGGTGGCCAACAGCTTGTCCGCGGGCAACTTGTACACTTCGGTCAGCAGCTCCCACGCCCACTTGAGCGATTCACGCTTGAAGTAGTCACCAAACGACCAATTGCCCAGCATTTCAAAGAAAGTGTGGTGGCGCGCGGTGTAACCCACATTCTCCAAATCGTTGTGCTTGCCGCCTGCACGCAGGCAGGTTTGCACCGAAGTCGCACGGTTGTACGGGCGTTTGTCCGTACCCAAGAACACGTCCTTGAACTGGACCATGCCCGAGTTGGTGAACATCAAAGTGGGGTCGTTACCGGGCACCAAAGGGCTGGATTCCACAATGGTGTGGCCCTTGGAGGCAAAAAAGTCCAGGAACGTCTTGCGGATGTCCGCAACGGAGAATTTGGGTGTGCTCATGGAGATGTGTTGTCTTTGTGCGCAAACGGCGCAGCACGAAGGAGGGTAGGGACAGTTCATTACTGAACCATCCCCCCCTAAGAACCGGACTTGCGACTTTCACCGCATCCGGCTCAAGCACAGCAGTCGGCGCTATTCAAAGCATGGAATTTTACTCCAAGCATGCTTTAGCGCCGAACTTGTGACCTCTGTGAGGCCGGCTTTACAACTGTCAGCCCAAGAACGTGCAGTCGTGTGTGGCAAACCGGGTGCAAAAGCACTCGGTTGGACATTGCATCGGACCCGCCATCCACCTTGCGAACAATGTGGTGGTCGTGCCATCCGCTTTGATAGTCCAAAGGTTCTGTGCAAAGTGCACAACGCCCATCCTGTTTAATGAACAGCATCGAAGTCTCGTACTGATACGCCATGCTTTTCTCCATGCGCTTCGTCCTCAACTTCTCGCCATACTCCTCCCAGGCCGGGTCAAAGGGGTTGTACTCCCCTTTGATTTTCTTGTGTCGCACGATCTCTGTATCAGCAAGCTTCAACAGTTTCCACGTGCGCGAACCCTCTGCCGTTTTCACGGTTGCAGCGAACTCGTCTCGGTCATCGATGCGCTGCCAGTAA